>NZ_DATFBA010000376.1:0-2953 GCF_035254065.1 Geomonas sp. | reverse complement strand
TTTGATGTCTTGAGAGAGACTGAGCGATGGCTGTGTCGGGCAGTGACATACCGGAAGGGGGATACTCGCTGGTAGAGATACTCACCGTCATCGCAATTAGCTCCATCCTGCTGTCCATTGCTACCGTCCATTTCAACAAATATTTCAAACGCTATCAAAGCGAAGCCCAGACCAGGGTGATGTATGCGGATCTGCTGTCGGCCAGGGCGAACGCCCTCTATCACCGGAGGGAGACCCGGGTGAAGGTCTATCCCACCCGCTTCGAGGTCTACTCCAGCTTGGTCGACCGTGACGGCGGTGCTGCTCCGGTCCTGAGCCGACAGCTGCAATTTCCCATCGTGCAAAGCAAGAGCGGGAACAACGTCGACTTCAAGTCGAGCGGACTGACCTTCAACGAACGCTCCATCTGCCAGGAGCCTGCCGATGATACCTGTGTCATCGACAGCATCGTGATATCCACCACCCGAATAAGCCTTGGTAAGAGGGACGGCCGGGAGGAGTGCGGTTATGACAGCATCACTAAAAAGTAGCAGCGGCTTTACTCTCATAGAGATGGTGATGGCAATGCTGGTGCTGAGCGTTGGCCTGCTGGGGCTCTTGCAGTCAATCCAGGTCGCGCTCCGCCACGAACAGGGAAACAAGGTGCGGGAGGAGGCGGTGCTGCTGGCCGAGGAGCAGATGAACGTCTTGAGACTGAACCCGTTCGACACCCACACCACGGCCACCAGGATGATCGGGGGAGGCTTGAAGAAGTTTTCGGTGGTAAGAACGACTCGTTCCCTGGGCGAAACAACCAGCACCAGCCAACTCACCGTCTCCGTCAGTTGGCAGTTCCGTAATCTCACCACCACACATCAAATATCGACTTTCAAGAAGATCTAAGGGGAAGGGCATGGAGAGGAGTCAGAACGGGCACACTCTGGTCGAACTGGTGGTGGTCATTCTGATTTTCTCGGTGGTGACGACTCTGATCACCGTCTCCTTCAACAGGATAGTGGGTAGCGCGAGCCAGGTCACCAAGTCGGCGGAGACCGACATCGGCGGAATCATAGGGCTCGAGCTGCTTCGTTCAGACCTGGAGAGCGCAGGCTTCGGACTTCCCTGGTCGCTGCCGGGAGGGTTGCAGTACCAGGAGACACCAAAGGATCCCAGCGACAGCCCGATGGTGAGCGGCTACCCGGGAACGCTCCCCTCAGACTTCAACGACAGGCCCGACGACACCCCACCTTCCGCTCCCCGGGCCTACATCTCCGGCGACAACGTCGGCTACAACGGTTCCGACTACCTGGTCCTGAAGGGGACGGCGGTGGGGATGAACTCGACCTGCCGGTCCTGGAGCTATTTGAACTACAGCAGTGTCTTCGTCCCGAAGCAAAGCCGATCGGAGGTCGAGTTGACGCCGGGGCAGGGGGGCCGGGTCGTGGTGATCAAGAACACCGTCAACAAGGCGGGCATCATGGACCGGCAGCTGGTAACGGACGGCCCCGGCAGCGCGGTTTTCATGGCGGTTTTTGACGGGAGCATCTCCTCGAACTTCCTTCCCAAAAACAGGGAGGAGAGTTACCAGGTCTACGGGGTCTCGGACGGTAATACGTCCTCTCTATCGTTTCCGTATAACAGGGCTGATTATTTCCTTTCGCGCCCGGACGATATCTCAAAGGTCTGCGCCAAGAAAACTGCGGTTCTGTACAAGGCGTTGATGCCGCACAACGGCATAGCTTCGGTCAGGTATCCGTTGCAGGACTGTGTGGCAGATCTTCAGGTCATCTTCTTGATGGCCACCAACGGTGACGGCATCGTCGACCAGCATTTGTCGGATTTATCAAGGCTGGCGCCGGGCGGCAAGGTCAGTGCGGAACAACTGCGAGACCAGTTAAGGGAGATCCGTGTCTACATCCTGGCCCAGCAGGGGAAGAAGGATCCCCTTTACCAGTATCCGCTCGACCAGCTGCCCATCGTGGTGGGGGACGCAGGGATGGACAAGGCGCTGGGAAGGACCTTGGGCAGCAGTTGGAACGAGGCGGCCATGGCCAGGCTCGACCCGGAGTGGCGCCACTTCCACTGGAAGGTCTATTCCATCGTGGTGCAGCCGAAAAACCTGTAGGACGATGAGGGCGCTATGGTGTGTCTTCGCGATCAGAAAGGTGCGGCACTGGTGACGGCCCTTATGCTGACGCTGCTCGCCCTGGTCATCTCCAGTACCCTCCTGTACACGGTGATGGCCGGCTCGCGCCTGTCGGCGAGCCATAAGCGCTATCGTACTGCTCTCGCCGCCGCCAAGGGCGGGGTGGAAGTGCTCGGCGAGGAGATCGTGCCTCGGCTTTTCCAACTGGAGTCTCTAAACTCGTTGCAGTCGAACTTCGCCAGCATCAATCTCCACCTGCCACAGTACGATTGCCTGCGACAGAAGATCGACACCCAGACGTCGCAGTGGACCTTCTGTGCGGTCGATCCTGTCCCTGCCGATCCGAGCGTCATGCCGGACGCGACCTTCAAGCTGAGCAGCAACCAGGGGCGGGACTTTCAAATCTCGGCAAAGATCGTGGATACCGTGCCCGGCAACTCGGACAAAAGCGGCATGGACTTCCTCGAGTTGGGCGGCTCGGTTGCCTCCCGGGACGAGATCATCCACCCGCGCCACGTGCCGGCCATCTACAACCTCTCCGTGCAGGGGGTGAGGGAGGGGGGAGCGAATCAGGAAAAGGCACGCTTGTCGGTGCTCTACGCCTACTGAGCGCAGGCCGGTCCGGCTGCGCCAGCCACCTCAAGTTTCCCGCCAGGTTTGCGATCACCTTTCCAGACCGTGATGCAATGGCACCGATATTTCAACGGACTTGGCACGGGCAGCTCCCAGCTCCTTCCGAAAGTCCCCCCTCCCAACCTTCACCGTTGGGCGGGAGGGGCTAAAGAGCTAACAGCCTGATTGTGCGTCGGTATCTCTTTCCATATGAGG
>NZ_DATFBA010000375.1:0-20577 GCF_035254065.1 Geomonas sp. | reverse complement strand
TCCCTCGCCCGGACGGAGAGGGAGGGGGGACAGATGGGGGGACTTGGTTGCTATTTCACCTGCATCGCCTGGCGAAGGTCCTGCACCAGCGCCGCGACATCCTCGGTCCTGGTATCCCAGGAGCACATGAACCTCGCGCCGCCGGAGCCGATGAAGGTGTAGAAGTGCCAGCCCAGGCCCCGCAGCGCCTCCAGGGCGGCCGGAGGCATCTCCAGGAAGACGGAGTTCGCCTGGCTCTCGAACATCACCTTTACCCCCGGGATCTCCTTCACCTCGCTTTCCAAAAGTCGCGCGCAGCTGTTGGCGTGGGCGGCATTTTTCAGCCAGGCGCCGCTCTCCAGCATGCCGATCCAGGGGGCGGTGAGAAACCTCATCTTGGAGGCGAGCTGCCCCGCCTGCTTGCAGCGGTAGTCGAACTCGTGGGCGAGCTCCTTGTTGAAGAAGACCACCGCCTCACCGACCGCGAAACCGTTCTTGGCACCACCGAAGGTCAGCACGTCCACGCCGCACTGCCAACTGATCTCCTTGGGCTCCACCCCCAGGGTGGCGACCGCGTTCGCGAAGCGCGCGCCATCCATATGCACCCGCAAGGAGTATTTCTTCGCCAGTTCCCCGACCGCCTGCATCTCCGCCACGCTGTAGACCGTGCCGAGTTCGGTCGCCTGGGTCACGCTCAAGGCGCGCGGTTTGGGGTAGTGGATGTCGCTCCGTTTCAAGATGGTATGCTCGACCGCGTCCAGGTCGACCTTGCCGTTTTGCCCGGGCACCAGCAGGACCTTGGTGCCGTTGGAGAAGAACTCCGGGGCGCCGCACTCGTCGGTTTCGATATGCGCCATCTCGTGGCAAACGATGGAGTGGTAGGAATGGCACAATGAGGCGAGGGCCAGGGAATTGGCGGCGGTGCCGTTGAAGACGAAGAAGACCTCGCAGTCGGTCTCGAAAAGTTCCCTTATCTTTTCGCATGCTTTGGCCGTCCAGGCGTCGTCGCCGTACGAGCTGGCCAGGCCGCTGTTGGCCTCTTCCATCGCCTGCCAGGCTTCCTTGCAGATCCCAGCGTAGTTATCGCTGGCGAAATGATATTTCAGGTGCTTGCTGTCCTTGCCTGCTGCCATGGGTTGTTCCTTTCTGGTTCTGTCACTGGAATAGTGAAGCTGCGGGGCGACTATCATAACATTCGATTGACAATGAGTCGATAAATCATTATTGACAGTCTATCATTTCCGCTGTCCTGTCTTTATTCCTGTTCATTTTCATCCGCAGTACCTGTTGTTGCGAAACGGTAGTTCTGTGCCATGATTTGGTGTCTCGTCGTTGCTGGACTAATCGTACCTGTCATCAGACAACAAAGGGGGAATCGGCATGAGTTTGACAAAGATGAGCGCACTGCTGCTGGTGGCGCTGCTCGCAGGCGGAGCGTTCGGTTGCAAGAAGAGTGAAGAGGCAAAAGAAGGCGCGTCTCCATCGGGTAAGGGCGATACCATCAAGATCGGCTTCCTGGGCGCACTTACCGGGGATGTCGCCATGTTCGGGGCTCCCACCCTGGATGCCATGAAACTTGCCGCTGACGACATCAACGCGGCCGGCGGCGTGCTTGGCAAGAAGATCGAGATCGTCGAGGCGGACGACCGCGGCGACAAGCAGGAAGGCGCCTCCGTCACCCAGAAATTCATCTCCCGCGACCATGTGGTCGCCATCGTCGGCGATCCGACCACCGGCATCACCAAAGTCGCCGCCCCCATCGCCCAGAAGGCCGGGGTAGTCCTGCTCTCTGCCGGCGCCACCGGACCGGGCGTGGTGGAGGCCGGCGACTTTGTCTACCGCGACACCCTCCTCGACAGCATCGCCATCCCGACCGTGATCGGTTACTTCGCCCATGATCTGGGCTTCAAAAAGGTGGCGGTCATCACCTCGGACAACAACGACTACAGTGTCGGTCTCTCGCAGACCTTCCGCAACGCCGCTGCCAAGCAGCCCACCATCAAGATCGTGGCCGACGAGAAGATCAAGGACGGCGACAAGGACTTCAGCGCCCAGATCACCAACATCAAGGCCAAGAATCCCGACGTCATCCTTTTCTCCGGCTACTACACCGAAGGCGCCCTGATCATGAAGGAGGCGCGCAAGCAGAGGCTCAACTGCCCGATGTTCGGCGGCGATGGTCTCTACTCCCCCAAATTCATGGAACTGGGCGGCTCGGCCGTGGAAGGCTCCATGTCAGCGCTTGGCTTCTCCAGCGAGCAGGCCTCCCCGCAGACCGCCAAGTACGTCGCCGACTACCAGGCCAAGTTCAAGCGCATGCCGGGCGTTTTCGACGCCCAAGGCTACGATGCCGTCCAGCTCCTAGCCGACGCCATGAAACGCTCCAACAGCACCGATCCCAAAGTCTTCAAGGACGCCCTCGCCAAGACCAAGAACTTCGAAGGCGTTTCCGGCACCATCAGCATGCAGCCCAACCGGGAGCCGCTCAAGACCCCGTTGAGCCTTCTGGTGGTGAAGGACGGGAAGTTCACCCTGAAGGCCAAGGTTCCCGTCAAGATCGACTGATCACCTCCAACTGTCTCAAGTTCTCTCCGAGAGTCCCCTCTCCCGGAGGGGGAGGGCTAGCGAGGGGGGACAGGGTTCAGTACGGCCGGCCCTGTCCCCCCTTAAACTCCTCCGATATCCCCTATCCCGATGAATTCACATACTCCTGCAACAACTGATCAACAGCAATCTCAGTAGACGGTGTCGTGGTCACCAACGTCCACGGGGACGATCTGGTCGTCTTTCACCAAAAACTCCATGGTGATGCGGTAGGACAGGGTGATCGATACCGAATACAGGCCATCCAGGCGGCCGGACAGCCGGTGGAGGCGAAGAGAAGGATGAAAGGGGTTGGCTTGGAGTAAACGGAGGGTTTTCAGGTATGATGACTCAAGGTCGGGATGCTTCTTCAGAAAGCGACGCGCACGCTTCATATACTGGTCGGTGAAAACCAGCTGGTAGATCATGCCTCACCGCCATCCTTGATCTTCTTCAGGTGTTCCTCTGGTGTCGATACCTCGAAGCGTCCTTCTGCCAGATCAGCAGTAGTTTGGGCGAGCGCCGCCTCCAGCTCGCACTCTCTCAGGTACTGGAAGTGCTCCAGCGGCATGACCACGAAACGATTTTTTCCCCGCACGGAGATCACCGCTTCGGTGTCATTCGTTAAGGCAGCCTCGATAGCGGACACACCACGAGTTTTGAGATCGTTGGCACTTATGGACGACATGGCTTACCTCCGACGCCGGCTAAGCTCTGAATAGTGTTGTTCATAGTACGGTCTATAGTACTGTTATCATACTCCTCTAGCTCAGTCAAACCCTCCCTCACACGCCCATCTCCCGGGTTGCCTTGTACTCCTCCCGCCGAAGGCTATCATTTTATTAAAATCCAACGCCAGATTTGTTCGATAAAGGAGCCTGTCATGAATGACAGCGACCTGAACAAGCGTATAGTCGCCCGCGGCAAGGAATTCTTCTCCAGCATCTCCGGCGAAAAGCCTTCTCTCTTCAACAAGGGCGCCTGGATGGGCAAGGTGATGGACTGGAGCATGAAGAACGAGCATTTCAAGGTCCAGATGTTCCGCTTCGTGGACGTTTTCCCCTCGCTCACCACCGGAACTCTCTTGACCGAGCATATCAGGGACTATTTCGGGGAAGAGAAGGACATGCCGCCGGTCCTCTCCACCGGCGCCAAGGTGGCCGGCATGCTCGGCTCGCTGGGGGGCGCCGTCCTCAACAAGGTCCTGTCGAGCAATATCCATGACATGGCCCGCCAGTTCATCGTGGGGGAGAACACTCAGGAAGCCATCAAGAACGTGCAGCAGCTGAGAAAGGACGGCTTCGCATTCGTGCTGGACGTGCTGGGCGAGGCGACCCTCTCCGAAGAGGAGGCCGAACGCTACGTCAACACCTACCTGGAACTGCTGGACGCCCTCAAGAAGGAGTCCCGCGACTGGAAGCCGCTTGCCTGGCAGGGTGGCGACGGCAACCTGGACTGGGGGCACGCCCCCAAGGTCAACATCGCCGTAAAGCCGAGCGCGCTCTTCTGCCTGGCGAACCCCCAGGACTTCGAGGGATCGGTCAACGCCATCCTCGCGCGCTTGCGGGTCATCGCCGAAAAAGCGGTGGAGATGAACGCCTTTCTCTGTATCGACATGGAGAGCTACCGGCACAAGGACATCACCCTGGAGGTATACCGCAGGCTGAAGCTTCAATACCGCAACTACCCGCACCTCGGCGTCGTGCTGCAGGCCTACCTGAAGGATACTGACCGCGACTTGGCCGGGCTTGTCGGTTGGGCGCGGGAAAAAGGGGTGCAGATTTCCGTTCGCCTGGTGAAGGGCGCCTACTGGGACTTCGAGACGGTGCGCGCCCGGCAGAACGGCTGGGAAATCCCGGTCTGGACCATCAAGGCCGAAAGTGACGCCGCCTTTGAGCGCCAGGCGAAGCTGGCGCTGGAACACCACGACGTCTGCCATTTCGCCTGCGCCTCGCACAACATCCGCTCCATCTCAGCGGTAATGGAGATCGCGCGGGAGCTCAAGGTTCCGGAGGAACGCTACGAGTTCCAGGTCCTCTACGGCATGGCTGAGCCGGTCCGCAAGGGGATCCTCAAGGTGGCTGGCCGCATTCGTCTGTACTGCCCGTACGGAGACCTGGTTCCCGGCATGGGGTACCTGGTGCGGCGCCTTTTGGAGAACACCGCCAACGAATCGTTCCTGCGCCAGACTTTCGCGGAAGAGACGGAAATCGAGAAGCTGCTGGAGGACCCGGCAGTCAGGGCTGACCGTGCACGGGCGGTGCACGCGGCGGCCGAGCAGAAAATCCCTGGTGGGCTACTCCCCTTTGAGAACCAGCCCATGGCCGACTTCACCAAGGCTGACGAGCGCGCGGCTTTCCCGGCAGCACTCGGCCAGGTGCGAACACGACTAGGCCGCAGCTACCCGCTCTTCATCAACGGCGAAGAGGTGGTGACCGCCGACACGATCCCTTCGGTGAACCCGGCCAACCCATCGGAAGTCGTGGGCGTAGTCTGCCAGGCCGGGACCAAAGAGGCGGGCGAGGCCATTGCCGCCGCCAAGAAAGCCTTCTCCGCCTGGCGGGACACGGAGGCCTCGGTGCGCGCCGGCTATCTCATCAAGGCCGCGGCGGCCGCGCGTAAGCGGGCGGTTGAGCTGGCAAGCTGGCAGGTGCTGGAGATCGGCAAGCAGTGGGACCAGGCCTATGCGGACGTAGCGGAGGCGATCGATTTCCTGGAATACTACGCCCGGGAGATGGAACGGCTCGGCAAGAAACGGCGGCTGGGGGAGGCGCCGGGTGAGTTGAATCACTACTTCTACGAACCCCATGGGGTGGCGACGGTGATCTCCCCCTGGAACTTCCCGCTTGCCATCAGCATGGGGATGGCCTCCGCAGCCGTGGTCACCGGCAACTGCGTGGTCTTCAAGCCCTCCGGCCTGACCCCGGTTATCGGCTGGCAGCTGGTGGAGCTTTTCCGTGAGGCGGGCCTGCCGCCCGGCGTCTTCAACTATGTCCCCGGGCGTGGTAGCGTGATCGGTGACTTCCTGGTCGATAGTCCCGACGTGAGCCTGATCGCCTTCACCGGCTCCATGGAGGTCGGGCTCAGGATCATTGAGCGGGCGGCCAAGGTGCATCCAGGACAGGGGCTGGTGAAGAAGGTGGTTTGCGAGATGGGCGGCAAGAACGCCATCATCATCGATGACGACGCCGACCTGGACGAGGCTGTCCCGCACGTCATTTATTCCGCCTTCGGCTTCCAGGGGCAAAAGTGCTCGGCCTGCTCGCGCGTCATCGTGCTCGATGCGGTCTACGACCGGTTCGTCTCCAGGCTGGTTGCCATGGCCAATGCTCTGAAGATAGGACCTGCGGAGGACCCCGGCAATTATCTGGGAGCGGTGGCCGACGGCAACGCCATGAGGAACATCGAGAGATACGCCGAGATCGGAAAGAGGGAAGGGGAGGTTCTCTATCAAAGCGAGGTGCCGCCGGGGCCGGGCTACTTTGTTCCCATCACCATCATCGGAGGCATCAAACCGGAGCATCGTCTCGCACAGGAGGAAGTTTTCGGCCCGGTGCTGGCCGTCATGCGGGTCAAGGATTTCGACCAGGCCATCGCCTGGGCCAATTCCACCAGGTTCGCCCTCACGGGAGGCGTCTTCTCCAGGAGCCCAGAGCACCTGGAAAAGGCGCGCAGGGAGTTCCGGGTGGGAAACCTCTACCTCAACCGCAACGTCACCGGCGCCCTGGTCGGACGCCAGCCGTTCGGCGGCTCGCGAATGTCGGGCGTGGGGACCAAAGCCGGCGGTCCCGATTACCTCCTGCATTTCATGGACCCGCGTGTGGTCACCGAAAACACCATGCGCCGCGGGTTCACCCCGGCGGTAGAGGGGGATTGACCCGGCTGCTGCCCATCTACTCCCTCTCCCCTCGGGAGAGGGTCGGGGTGAGGGAAGCCACGCAGCACCATCACCTTCCCCGATGCCGACAGAGTCGCAGGCGCCGAGCTCCCTCACCCGCCCTTCGGGCACCCTCTCCCGGAGGGCGAGGGTTTTCCAGCCGGCTGGGTGGCAAGGGTAAAAATTGTTTGATGAGGAGCAGTCATCTGTCTCTATCCCATCGTTTTTGCTAACTCAAACTTCCGTTCCGCCGTCCCTCGTTTCACCAGCGATGCGCCTACCATAATGAAGCAAAATTACCCTACCTTCTGATGTCAAATTCTTACCCCGAATCCTCAAGAGTTGCGCTTTTTTTCCTTGATTTATAAAGGGATATATCTTAGTCTAATTGGTCGTAAAATAATTCTAATTTGATGTTGGAGGAGAGCATGGTCAAACAAGCCGGAACTTCCAAATTCCAGATCGACCTTCGTCGTCACCTGCGGGCACAGAACATCAGCGACAACCTCGTGCACCTCATCTGCGAGATCGCCGAGGCCAGCAAGTACGTCATCAACGCCGTCCGCACCGGTGACCTGGGCGTCGCTGGTACCTCCAACCTGTACGGCGAGGAGCAACTCGCCCTGGACGTGCTCTCGGACAGGATCATGCGCAAGCGCCTGATTCACTCCGGCGTCGTCTGCAACATCGCCTCCGAGGAGATGGACGAGATCTACCAGTGCCAGGCCAACGCCGACGGCCTCTACTCGGTCGCCTACGATCCCCTCGACGGCTCCTCGCTGGTGGACGTGAACCTGGCGGTCGGCACCATCGTCTCCATCTACGCCGGCTGCGATCTGCTCCAGCCGGGGCGCAACCAGGTCGCGGCCATGTACATCCTGTACGGACCGCGTGTCTCCCTGGTCTACACCGTGGGCGACGGCGTCCATGAATTCACCATGAACAACCTGATGGAGTTCACCCTCACCCGCGAGAACATCCGCATGCAGCCGGAGGGGAACATCTACGCGCCGGGCGGCCTCAGGAACAAGTACAACGCCGGCGACGAGCAGTTCATACGCCACCTGGAGGCCAAGGGGTGCAAGCTACGCTACTCGGGCGGCTTCGTGCCGGACATCAACCAGGTACTGATGAAAGGGAAGGGGCTCTTCATGTATCCCGCCTTGAACGGCTCCCCCAACGGCAAGCTCAGGGTCCTCTTCGAATTGAACCCGATGGCCTTCATCGTCGAGCACGCCGGCGGCTCGGCCAGCAACGGCACCATCCCGATTCTCGACATCCATCCGGAATCGCTGGATCAGAGGGCACCGATCTATATCGGTTGCACCGAGGACGTGAAGCAGGCGATGTCCTTCGTCAACGGCAAATAATCCCGCTGAGCAGGCAAAAAATTCTGCTGACTCGGCATTATCACTAAAGTTGCAGCTTAGCTTGTCGATAGCATTCAAACAGGTAGTTGATTCAGAGGTAAAAATGGATACACAACTTGGGGTCCGGCGTCTTTGCAGCGAAATACAGCTCTTCGACCTGTGCGATCTCGAATACTGCAAGCAGAAGGACGGCCGTTATTGTACCAACCCCAAGGTGCTCGAGCGGTTCGAAGCCATCAAGGAAGAGGACGAGCGTTCCCAGCAGTACCTGTCCGAGGAATATGATGAGGACCAGGAGGGGGATGAGGATGACTACGGTAGCGACGACTACGAGGAAGAAGATTACTGAATCCTTGAGCGATAGATCGAGACCCTAGGACGCTTCCTGAAGGCTGCGCCCTGCGGTTCTCAACCGGCAGCAACAGAAGAACCGCCTTTCCCACGAGGCGGTTCTTTTGCTATCGGGACAGTAGGCTCCCTTTTATCTGCTAGAATCAATGCCAAAATGTCCAAGGGGATGACAGATGCCCGCGAAGCTACTCATTCTGGATGACGATCACGACATCCTGCTCATGCTGAAGACGATCTTCTCTGGAGAGGAGTACGAACTGCTCCTGGAAAGCGACAGCGAGTCCGCCCTGAGGAGGGTGCTGGCCGACCGTCCCAACGTGGCGATCATGGACATCAGCCTGCCGCAGAAGTCGGGCATCGAGGTGCTCAAGGAGGCCAAGAAGCTCGACCCCGGGCTGGCGATTATCATGGCCACCGGCTACAAGACGACCCAGAACGCCATCGAGGCCATGAAGCATGGTGCCTTCGATTACGTGACCAAGCCGTTCGACATGGCCAAGCTGAAGGCGGCGGTCAAGAAGGCGATCGACAGCAACCTGTTGAGCAGGAAGGTGCGCTACACGAAGGAGCGGCCCCAGGTCGAGGAGGACCTTTCCGAAGACCTGATGATCGGCTCCTCTCCGGAGATGATTGAGATCTGGAAGATGGTCGGCACCGTGGCCGATTCCGATGCCACCGTCCTCATCCAGGGCGAATCCGGCACCGGCAAGGAACTCTTGGCCCGTGCCATCTACGATAACTCCAAAAGAAAGAACAGGGCCTTTTTAGCCGTGAACTGCGCGGCCATCCCGGAAGCCCTCCTGGAGTCGGAGCTGTTCGGGCATGAGAAAGGCGCCTTCACCGATGCCCATTCCAGGCGCATCGGCAAATTCGAGCAGTGCAACGGCGGCACCATCTTCCTGGACGAGATCGGCGAGATGAGCCTCGCCAACCAGGGCAAGCTCCTGCGCGTTCTGGAAAACCAGGAGTTCGAGAGGGTGGGGGGGAACGAGACCATCAAGGTCGACGTCCGGGTGGTGGCCGCCACCAACCGCAGCCTTCTCGCCTGCGTGAAGGACAAGAGCTTCAGGATGGACCTCTTCTACCGCCTGCGGGTGGTCAACTTCCACCTGCCGCCGCTTCGCGAACGTGCGGAAGACATACCGTTGCTGGTCGACCTTTTCGTCAGGAAGTTCGCCAAGAAGTATGGCAAGAGCATCAAGGGGGTCTCGCCCGACGCCATGGCCCTGTTGATGGAAAGCGAGTTCGACGGCAATATCAGGGAACTGAAGAACGTCATCAACTCCGCCACCGTCTTCTGCCGCGGTGACATCCTGGTGCCGGCCGACTTCGAGTCCTTCATCAAGAGCAAGGAACGGGTCGCGTCCCCCAAGATGGTACCTCTCGACGTGGCGGGCGACGACTACTACGACGTCTTCTGGGCCATGCTGGAGCCGGTGTTTGACGGCATCTGCCAGAAGAACAAAGGCGCCATCTACGAGAACGTCAACATGGGGCTGGAGAAGGCCCTCATCCATATGGCGATGGAGAAGAGCAACAACAACCAGGTCTTCGCCGCCAAGCTGCTGGGGATCAGCCGCAACACACTGAGAGACAGGCTGGAGCGCTACCGCATCGGTGTCGCCGACGCCTGAGCCGGCATCCGGCTCGGCTCCACAAAATCAAAAAGGTCCTCCTTTCCGGGGGGACCTTTTTTTATTCGGCGCTTTGCTGGCGCGTGCATGCGGGCCAAGCCCATCGAGCTTTCTCTACGGCCGTTTCCTCGTTTTTAACTCCGTTTGAAGCGCCCGCGGTACTTGAGGGTGAGCAGGAGTAGTGTCACCAGCGGATAAATCATGCTGGGGATGTACATGGCCAGGTGAGTGACGCCTTTCATGGCGTTGAACACCACGCTGTTTCCCAACGAGAAGATGCTGCAGACAATGCCGGTGACAAACCCGCCGAGATAGCTTAACCGTAAGAAGCCGACGCCGGAAATCAGCAGGAGGGTGCCCGTGATGCCGGGGGACAAAATGGCGTAGGCCAGGGAACTACCGCCTTGCTGTCGCATCTGGGGGGACCAAAGGGCGAAAAAGAGGCTGATCAGGATGAGGGCTGCGAAGAAGAAGTTGAGAACGGCAAGAACTTTGAGGCCGACAGGTACTTTCACGCTGGATCTCCAATCTCTTTAGAGCATCGACTGCAAAACTTCGGACAAAACCTGATACGATCCCTCTTCGACTACGTAATCGGGGCGCATTTGGGCGGCTCTCACGTCACAATCCCTCTGGGCGCCGTCACGGCGAAGCCAGATGGTTTTCATGCCTACCGCGCCGGCTCCGTACACGTCGTCAAAGAGATTGTCTCCCACGTACACCGCAGCTTCCGGCTGTACCCCCAGGGCGTGCAGCCCTTTCAGAAAGATGCCTGGATCCGGCTTGCGGACACCGGCAGCGGAGGAGTAGACGACGGAGTCGAAGTAATGGAGCAGAGAGAATCTCTCCAGCTCCGGGTCGGTGAAGATCGCCTGCGCGTTGGATACTATTCCCAGTTTCACCTTTCCCTGCAGGCCAGTTAGCAACTGATGGACCCCGGGGTAGGCCGCAAGCCACTTGGTTGTCAGAACCCGAAACAGCAGGGCCATTTCCCGGGATTTTGCCTCCACGTCGAAGCTGGTCGCTTCCCCGTCCAGGAGGATGCTGGCAAAGACCCTGCTGATGTCGAAATCAGGATAGAGCGTGCCGGCTTCTTCCGATTCCCGGGTGCAAAGTTCCAGGTACCTGCCACGCAAAGAGGGCGCATCGGTCTCAACCCCGTGGTAGGCAAGCCAGCGAGCCAGAAAGGCGTACGAATCGAGAGACTCCTCGTCGGTCCGGTTGTCGAGAAGGGTTTTATAAACATCGAAGATGACGGCGCCAACGCGAGACATCCGTGGAACCCTCCCGGGGGTAAGGCGTGAGGTCGATTCCGTAGAACGTGCCCGACGTCTTCACGCTGTCAGCCGTTCGCCTGAGCCTGCCGAAGGGTGCGGCTTCTGCAAGTCGGGAAGGTGCTTCGACAAGCTCAGCATGAACGGCGACCGACAGGGCACTTTCCTCTGCGGGGGAGCGTGACTGTCTCAGAACAGCAGAAAGTGTAGATGCCGGAGCCAAATCCGCAATAGGGATGTTCAGCTCAACTTTTTATTGCACGAGGTCCCTCTCCCTCACGGGAGTGTTTGCCGGTCAGGCTTTCGATGCGGATGCAGACGAGTCCGGTGCGGGCGAAGACATCGGGGGGGACCGGGAATTGGCAGGGCGCTTTGAAGCGGGCCGCAATGGCCCTCAGTACCTCATCCTTAAGGACGGGGTCCTCGACCTCACTCGCGGTGCCGGTCCCGCACACGCTGCGGTAGCGGGTGGTGGTGCCGACCACCCTGATGTCCACCGCAGTGGAGAATCCCACCCGGGCATCGCTCTTCATCAGCTCCAGCTTGCGCCCCTCGGTGGCACAGTGGAAAAAGAGATCGCCTTTGTACAAGACATGATTGACCGGCAGTACATAAGGGGCATCGCCAGTGTTCATGGCCAGGAAAAGCTCATCCGCCTCATGCAGTACCTGGTGCATGAATTCGGTCTCGAGTACTTCACGTTCCGCTCTACGCATTGCGTGCCCCCTGTCGCAATAATTTCGGCGCAGCATAGCATGGCAAATCGCGGTCATTCAACGGATATTGTGGTTTTGACGGTGGGATTCGTGAGGGGGAGAGGGAGAGGATCAAACTTTTGTCTTGTCGGTGGGATCGGTCTCCCCGTGGGTGATGGTTTTCTTCTTCGAAGCGTAGCTGTAGTACTTCAGCTTGATGTTCTCCCAAATCATCAGGCGCTCGCCCACCTTGGTGATCACCCTGACTTCGCCGTCCTGGGAAATCACGAAACCGATGCTGCCGGGATGCCGGAAGCAGTAGCGCATCATGGAGCGGTGCCGGGTGCCGAAATGGTTGTAGCTGGCCGGCTTAAGCTTGGCCGTGGTCGCCATCCTGTCGGTGGCCAGGTACAGGTTGGACGGCTCCTGGGAGGTCATGATCTCTACCCCGTACCCCTGCACGTCCAGGTTTTGATCCATCACAACCAGACCGTCCACCCGGGTTAGAATAGCCACGAACCAGATCACGCCGTCTATCTCGTTCTTGTTCGCCCTCAGGTCCTTCTCGAACTTCCTCAACTGATAGAACTGCTGCGAGGAGATCTCTTTCTCCTTGGCCTCGCTCAACTCCAGCAGGATGTTTTCCAGGTACTCGGACTTGATCTTGGTCACCGCATTGGTCATCAGCGACGTCCTGAGCCTGCTGTAATCGATCCGGTATTTGATGTTGAGGTCGGGGGTGTTGACGTCGGGGGTGATCAGCAGGGCGCCCCCTTTCTTGAACTTCTGTATGCGCAAAAGGATCCTGCACAGTACGGAGAGCCACTGCTGGGTGTGGAGTTCGTCCAGATGGCCGTCCCCGTAGTACATGTCGTCCGCCAGGTGCGACTTCACCGCCTGCAGGTGCGTCTCGATGCCGGGCGCCAGCAGCTCTCGCACGGGGCTCTCGCGGAAGATGTCCAGGGAGTTCCGGATCAGCTCGTGGATCCTCAACTCCGCGACCTTCTCGTAGCGCATGTAGACCTCGATGACCCCAATGGCCTCCACGCTGACCTGGAAGAGGCCCGGGCGTTCCGTTTTGATCTCCGCGCTGCGGTTGAGGAACTTGTGAAAAAGGTTCTGCTGGTCGACCAGCCCCCAGATCAACAGCGCGTCGTCCTTGTCCGGCCAGACCACGAAGGAGGTGGTACGCAGCTCGGAGGACTTCGCTATCTTGACCAGGTTGGAAACGGTGAAGGGGATCGGGTCGGCGAAGGGGATGAAGCTCCAGCGGTCCTTCCTGGCGTTGCGCGGCGGCTTGGGGTCGGGCACCGAGGGATCCATGAACACCATGTGGAACTTGACCGGTTCGGACTCCTCCGTCTTCAGGCTGGAGAAGTAGATGGTCTCGAAGAGGTCGATGATGATCTTCTCGTCCGGGAAGGAGAGGTGGCGTTTCCTGAGTTCGGCGCAGACCGATTCTGCCAGATGTTTAGGTGTCTTGTTTTTTGAGATCATGGCAGATAACCACCGGCATAGGGACCAAGCACACCTTCGAGGTGGCGCTTCACACCTTCGAACACCTGCAGGGTCGCATCGTTGGGGTTTTGACAGTAATAGCCCGAGGTGGCCAGGTTGTAATAGACCCGGCAGGCGAAGGGGCGGACCCCGTAGACCCCGCAGGTCCGTTTGCTGAGGTTGAAGAACGGGCAGAAGCCGGAGTTGTCGGATCTCTTGGGCAAGAGGTCCAGCACGCTTTTCTCGTACTCGAAGACATCGGGACGGCATCTGCAGCACTGGCCGGTCGAGCAGCCGTCGAGGGTCATTTCCCGATGGCAGAAAGAGTCGGTGAAGACCCGCCTGCTGAAGCTATCCGCCGCCCGATAGATAAAGGAGATCTGCCGCCAGCGGTCGCCCCCCGCCCGCGAGGCCAGGATGATACGCCGCTTGAGCCGCTCGAGTTCGCGGTGGACTGCATCGCTATGGTGAGAGGGAACCGTGCAGATCATTCTTGCACTTCCGGGTACTGGGCGAGTTCGAGCAGGATGTTGTCGGGGCCGTGGAAGTAGACGAGCTTCTTGCCTGTCTTCTCCCAGATCTGGATTCCGCTGATGAACTCGATGCCATGTCTCTTCAGCCGCTGCACCTCTTCCTCGATATCGGTGACGGCAAAGGCCAGGTGGCGCATGCCGATCCGGTTGGCGAGTCCCGTCCTCTCGTCGGCGGTCGAGCCGGATTCGAATTTCAGCAGTTCGATGGAGACGTTGGAGCCGGGATGGTGCATGGCGACGAAGCTGCCGTGGGTGACCTGGATGCCGGTCAGTTTCTTGAGGAAGACTGAATCGAGTTCGGAACTGATCCCCTCGGTGAAGCCAAGAAGAGAGAAAAACGCCTTTGTCTTGTCTAGATCGCTCACTACGATGTTGAGATGATCAATGCGCGCAATCATAGCTGGATTACCTCTGTCAGAGCCCTTTCACAGCAGCGAATTACTAGTTAATGAAGATATCACATCATGAATTAAATCTTGGAACTTTTTTCAACAAAAGACACGGCACTACCAGGCGGGGGCTTACTGCAGTCACTGTCGGAGACAACTGGGGCGTGGAAAAAGGTCGGGAGGGAGAGACCAGCTTGAGGTGGAGAGTTACTTTTCGCTGCGCAGCAGTGCGAGGAGTTCCTCGGCGCTGATCTTGCCGCTGATGTCGCTTTCGTCGAGCAGGCTGTCGGCCAGGCCGCGCTTGTGCTGGTGCAGTCCCACGATCTTCTCTTCGATGGTCCCCTTGGCTACCAGTCGGTAGATGGTGACCGGGCGCTGCTGGCCGATCCGGTGGGCTCGGTCTGAGGCCTGGTCCTCGACGGCCGGGTTCCACCAGGGGTCCATGTGAATGACGTAGTCGGCGGCGGTGAGATTCAGGCCGACGCCGCCGGCTTTCAGGCTGATCAGGAAGAGGTCGCCGTCCCCGGACTGGAAAGCCTCCATCCGCTGCTTGCGCTCCTTGGGAGGGGTGCTGCCGTCCAAATACTGGTAGCGGATGCCGGCCCGCTCCACGAACCTCCTGATGATCTCCAGGTGGCTTACGAACTGGCTGAAGACCAGCGCCTTGTGGCGGTTTTCGCGCAGCTCCTCGATGATCTCGGCGAAGGCGTCCAGCTTGGCGCTGGGAATCGGGCTCTCCGGCAGGATCAGGCGCGGGTTGCAGCAGGCCCGGCGCAGGCGCATGATCTCCGCCAGGATCTTCACGTAGGTCTCTCCCTTCTCCTCCACCTTGTCGATTCCCGCAAGATTGTCCAGCGCGCTTCGGCGCAGGGCCTCGTAAAAGGAGGCCTCTTCTTCGCCCATCTCGACCTTGATGGTGATCTCCGTGCGCGACGGTAGCTCCTCCAGTACCTGATTCTTGGTGCGGCGCAAGATGAAGGGCTGGATCAGCTTCTTCAGCCTCGCCCTAGCCTTCTTGTCCTGGCTCTTCTCGATGGGGGAGGCGAAACGGACGTTGAACTGCTTGAGCGAGCCGAGCAGGCCGGGATTGATGAACCGGAATACGTTCCAGAGTTCTCCGAGGTGGTTCTCGATCGGGGTGCCGGTGGCCACCATCTTGAAAGCACCGCTTAGTCCCATGGCCGCCTGGCTCCGCTTGGTCGCCATGTTCTTGATCGCCTGCGCCTCGTCCAGCACGATCGCTTGCCAGTTCACCGTCGAAAGCAACTCTGCTTCCTG
This sequence comes from Geomonas sp., assembly GCF_035254065.1. Lineage (GTDB taxonomy): Bacteria > Desulfobacterota > Desulfuromonadia > Geobacterales > Geobacteraceae > Geomonas. Next base: position 5,117 of record NZ_DATFBA010000375.1, on the reverse strand, counting down.
CTGCAGCAGTCCGTAGCTGCAGATCACCAGGTCGAAGGGCTTCAGCCGCTTGATGGTCTCTCCTCGCCGCCCGCCGCCGAACATGATGGTAGTGAGGGTGGGGGCAAACTTGGCCGTTTCGCTCTCCCAGTTCAGGCAGACCGAGGTCGGGGCCACCACCAGCGACGGCCCCTTGGCCGCCATGGCGAGGATCTGCGCCAGCGCCTGCACCGTCTTGCCCAGTCCCATGTCGTCGGCGAGACAGGCGCCCACCCCCCAGTGTGCCAGGCGGTTGAGCCAGTTGAACCCCTCCTCCTGGTAGGGGCGCAATTCGGCCTGCAGAGTAGTGGGAAGCTGGGGCTGGAGGTTCTGCGCCTCACGCACTCTCTTCAGCTGGGCCTGCCACTGCTGGTCGGCGGCAAACTCGCCTGCCTCGCCCGCGAACTCCTCGAACACTCCCGCTGCCAGGCGGTGGAAGCGGAAGCCTTTGCCGTGCTGGTCGGCAAAGGCAGCGACCTCCTCGATCCGCTTTCTAAGCTGTGCCGAAAGGGCGAGGAACTCTCCGTCGCCCAGCGGGACGAATCGGCCATGTCCATCTCTGGCCATCTCCACCAGTTGCCGCAGGTCGACCGTTCTCCCCTCGTTAAGCCTGATCTCGCCGTCAAGCTCGAACCAATCCTTGGCCTCCCTGATCCTCAGCGTGCAGTTGGAGGGAGTAGCCTCCTGGCGTACCTTGAAGCGGGCCCCTTCCGGCCAGGCCAGCCGGACCGTGTTCCCGAGTGCCTGGAGCTGGAGCAGGAGTTCCAGCGCGTCGTCGGGGGCTGGGATCAGCCATTCACAGTCGCTTTCCTCGCTCTCCGGCAGGTAGGGGAGGGCGTTGACCGCGTCGGCGGCCCGGCGGACTTCCAGCCGGAGGTCCCGCCTGGTTTGCACCCGTTTTCCCTCGATCTCCGCCAGCACCGTTTCACCTCCAGCGCCCGGACGGAAGTAGGGACCGGCATCGGAGAAGGGGCGGACCAGCAGCTCCAGCTTCATCCCGGAACTGTAGGGAAGCAGGTGAAAGCAGGGAGTGGGGTCGGCGGGGAGCTGGGCGGCGGAATCGCTGCCGATGTCCGAGTGGACCGTCATGATGGATGACAGCGTGTTGATCGCCTCCAGCGCCTTCTGCTTGGCCTGCGCCGGGACCTTCAGACCGTCTCCCACGATGGCAGAGACCTGGCGGTACTCCTCCCTGGCTTCGAACACCTTCAGCCGGGTCGGGCTCTCCTTCACGATGTGGATGTTGCGGTCCTGATCGAAGGTTGGATACATCCTGATCTGTAGGAGATCTCCTGCCGCGGAGACCTGGAGTTCCGGCTCGCCACGCACCAGTTCCAGCCGCACGGTGCCGGCGGGGTCGAGATAGACGTCGGGGTGACCGATCATGAACGGGAGCGCCTTCTCGGTGTCCAGCCGGTAGACTTCGCGTCCGTACCCGTAATAGCCGTAGCTCCGCTCCCGCCCCTGTTCGATGCAGCCGCAGATGCGGATATCCTGCTCGGTAAGGAAGTCGAGCTGCCCCGCCTCCTCGGCGAGGCGTCTGAGGGGGATATTTTTTCCCGAAGTCCACTTGCCGGTGGAGGTCATCTTCTGTTCGCGGGGCTGGATTTCGACGTGACGGCCATCTTCCTGGAAGTACCAGATCAACCTGGAGTGGGGAGCCGCCTGCTGGGGCGCCTCCTGTTTCTTGTTGAGGCCGATCAGGGCGCTTAGGGCGCTTTCCCAGAAGTCGATCTTGTTGACGGTCTGGACCAGTGGCGTCAGCCCCTCGGCCCGGTAGCGCCGCTCCGCCTCGCGAGTGGTGGGCGAATCGACGCCACAGGCAAGTGCGGTGAGCTCGAATTGGTCGGCCAACCAGTTATAGCCGGCCTCGCGTGCCTGGTCGGCAAGGGGGGGCAACTGCGCGGCCATCTCGGCTGCCTTTACGGAACCGCACCAGTGCAGGGCCATTACCAGGAACAGTGCGTAGATTGGTGACGAGGTGAAACGGTTGTTCTCCCTCTCCAGTTCGGCGGCGACGCCGCGTTCACCGTTGCGATCCCTTATGACCAGTTGGAGGAACCGATACACCTCCTGATGCGGCCACTCCTTTTTCTTGGCGATGAAGGCGCAATGTTCCGCCGCTATCTCCAAAAGCCTCTTCTCCCCGTCACCGATCAGCGCCAGGATGAAGAGCGGCCCGGTGATGTCGTCGAAGAAGGTCTTCCGTTTGCCGGTTTCCTTTTTGAGGCGGAGCAAGGCGGCCTCGAACTGCTCGATCGATTCGCGCTGCGAGCCCCGTTGCAAGGCAAGACAGGCAAGGACCGCCTGCCGTTTGGCCGTGGGGTGTTTCCTCGACTTTTGCCTGGCCTCCTCCAGCCGCCCCCGCAGCAAGAGTTCGAGGCAGAAAAAGTCGGCCACTTCCTCCGGTAGCGGGTTGGCCGCCAGTTTGGCGAGCCTCTCGAAAGCCGCGTGGGAAGTGGAGAGATCTTTGCCGGCGTGGGCGAGGATCTCGGTGAGCGCCGGGAGCTGGATTTCTTCGGGGAGGGTGCTGAACCAGGCTTCGTCGAAGGGGTGGTTGCAGATGACCACGAAGGGATGGTTGTGGATCATCTCGTAGGGAAACTGGCGCTGGTATCGCGCAAGCGTCTCGAAAACCAGGTTCTTCCGCCTGCCGTACAGGGCGATCCGCACGTCGCGCAGCGCATGGAGATGGCTGCGGTAGTAGGTGCTTCCCCATTCGGAGACCAGAGGGATTTCGGCCTGCACGGCGGAGACCATGAAGGGGAAGGTTCCATCTTCGACGGCGCTCAGCGTGACCTGATGGGCGATTTCGGGCCGGCAGCGGAAACCGTCATGGCTGGCCAGGATGAGTCGGGCCGCTTTCAGGTTATCCAGCGCTTCCGAGATGGTGACCCCGGTTTGGGGGTGCCCGTCGGGGCTGAGGAGGCCGTAGCGCCTGGCGGTGTTGAGAATGACGGCTCTGGGGGCCGGTGCGAAGATCACCGACAGGATCTGCAGGAGGGCGCGCTGCTCCTCTCTGAGGGAGCGGAAAGCGCTGAGAAGGTTTTTAGAGCTTGGCTGGGACGACACGTTGAACCGCCTGAGGAACCGGTTGGGTGGGCACCGCCCACCATTACCGCCGCTCAAAAAAAGGGGTGGGCACAGCCCACCCTCCCATAACTTTAGTCCCGGTACCGCTTGACCAGATCACCGTAGGCGTCGATGCGGCGGTCGCGCAGGAAGGGCCAGATGCGGCGCACGTCCTCGCTGCGGCGGCGATCAAGCTCGGCAATCAGGATCTCCTCCTGCTCCCCCGCGCGTGCCAGGAATTCCCCCTGCGGCCCGGCGATGAAGCTGGTCCCCCAGAACTGGATGCCGGCGCCGGCGCCGCTCGGATCTGCCTCAAAGCCGACCCGGTTCGCGCTCAGTACGGGTATGCCGTTGGCTACCGCGTGCGCGCGCTGGACGGTGACCCAGGCGTCGCGCTGCCTTTCCATTTCGGCATCGGTGTCTCTCGGGTCCCAGCCGATGGCGGTGGGGTAGATGAGCACCTCCGCACCGGCCAGGGCCATCAGGCGTGCGGCTTCCGGGTACCACTGATCCCAGCAGACCAAGACCCCCAACGAACCAACGGAGGTGTGGATCGGTTCGAAGCCGAGGTCGCCGGGGGTGAAGTAGAACTTCTCGTAGAAGGCGGGGTCGTCCGGGATATGCATCTTGCGATACTTGCCGGCGATGCTGCCATCACTCTCCAGCACCACTGCCGTGTTGTGGTAGAGCCCCGGCGCGCGTCTCTCGAACAGGGAGGTGACCAGGACCACCCCCAGCTCGCGCGCCAGCGCACTGAACAGTTCTGTGGAGGGGCCCGGTATCGACTCCGCCATCTCGAAGCAGTCGGTGTCCTCGGTCTGGCAGAAATAGCGGCCGGTATGGAGCTCCTGCAGTACGACCAGCCGGGCGCCCTGCGCGGCGGCCTTTCGGATGGCAGCCTCGCTGGCGGCTATGTTGGCCTCACGGTCGTGGCGAAGTGATTGCTGGACGAGAGCGACTTTGAGCTTTTGCATGTTCAGTATCCTCCGGGGGAAACCCATCCTCACCCTGTCCCTCCCCTTGAAGGGGAGGGGACGCTGGGGGAACTCTTCGAGCAACGATGATTTTAAACTATCAGGTCCCCCCCTTGATAAAGGGGGGACAGGGGGGATTTGCCTTTGGCGGTCCTCCCTGTCCTCAGGTCACGACTTCACTGTCCCCTTGGGCAGCTGCATGGTCACGCAGTGCAGCGAGCCGTGCTGGAGAATGAGCGGCAAGCAGTTGAGCCCCACGATCTCGCGGTCCGGGAAGGCCTGGGCGATGGCCTCCAGCGCTGCAGCATCCTTTTCGTCCTCGTAAGTCGGCACCAGCACGGCACCGTTGATCACCAGGAAATTGGCATAAGTGGCCGGCAGCCTGCTTCCCTCCTCGTCGAAGCGGGAGGTCGGCCAGGGGAGGGGGATGGTCCGAAACGGCTTCCCTTCGCGTGTGCTGAAAGCCTTGATCTCCCTCTCCATGGCCGCCAGGGCCTCGAAGTGCTCATCGTCCGGATCGTCGCAGGTGACGTACGCGATGGTGTCGTTCGGGCAGAGGCGGGCCAGGGTGTCCACGTGAGAGTCGGTGTCGTCACCGGCGAGGTAGCCGTTGGCCAGCCACAGGAACCGGTCGCTGCCGAACAGCCCGTGCAACTCCTGTTCGAGCTCCTCGCGCAGCAGGTGCGGGTTCCTGTTGTCGTTCAGGAGGCATTCTTCCGTGGTCAGGATGGTCCCCTGGCCGTCGCTTTCTATGCTCCCCCCTTCCAGGATGAGGCCGATGGTCTCCAGCGGCGCGTTCCATACGCCCAGCCCCTGCAGCCGCTTGTTGATGCGGTTGTCGAGGTCGGAGGGGAACTTGAGCCCCCAGCCGTTGAAGCCGAAGTTCAAAAGCCTCGGGCTCCCCTCATCCTGGACGGTGATCGGGCCGAAGTCGCGGGCCCAGGTGTCGTTGGTCTCCACCTGGTAGATGCGGACCCGCTCCAGCACTGCCCCGCATTTCTCCAGCTGTGCGCGGACCGTTTCCGGGTCGGGCGCGGCGATGATGGCGGTCTC
>NZ_DATFBA010000374.1:0-45101 GCF_035254065.1 Geomonas sp. | reverse complement strand
CGCCCGGGCGATGGCCACCCGCTGCTTCTGCCCCCCCGACAGGGTCGCCGGGAAGACGTCCCGCTTGTCGGAGAGCCCCACCTTCTTCAGCATGTCCAGCGCGATGTCGCGCGCCTCGGCGGCCGGCTTCTTCTGCACGGTGAGCGGCCCTTCCATGACGTTGCCGAGCACGGTCATGTGCGGGAAGAGGTGGAAGTGCTGGAAGACCATGCCGATCTCGGCCCGCAGGGCGCAGATCACCGGCTGCTTGTCCAGCTGCGGCTTGCCGTGGCGGCGCAGGTAACCGACCTCGCGCCCCTCGAAACGTATCGTCCCCTCGTCGATTTCCTCAAGGAAATTGATGGAACGCAGCAGGGTGGACTTCCCCGAGCCGGAGGGGCCGATGATCACCAGCTTTTCGCCGGGATAGACGGAGAGGGAGACGCCGTTTACCGCGGTCAAACTCTTGAAGCGCTTGGTGATGCCGGTAAGTTCGATGAGCGGCTGCCTATCGGTGTTCATAGATCCCCGCACGGTACTCGATCTTCTCGAAGATGAAGGTGAAGAGGGTGGTGAAGGCCAGGTAGAGAAGCGCAGCCAGCACCAGCGCCGTCACGTTGAAGTAGGTGTTGAAGAGCTGGTCGGCGGAGCGCATCAGCTCGACCATGGCGATGGTGGAGACCAGCGCGGTGTCCTTGATGAGGGCGATGAACTCGTTGCCGATGGGGGGCATCAGCCGCTTGTAGGTCTGCGGGATGATCACCCGGCGCATCGCCTGCCGGTAGCTCATGCCGATCGCCTTGGCGGCCTCCATCTGGCCGTGGTCGATGCTCTGGATGCCGCCGCGGATGATCTCGCCGAGGTAGGCGGAGGAGTTGAGCCCCAGCCCGATGATGGCAGCGGTGGTGGGGGCCAGGGTGATCCCCAGGGAGGGGAGGCCGTAGTAGATGAAGAAGAGCTGCAGCAGAAGCGGGGTGCCTCGGAAGAACCAGATCACGAACCAGCAGAGGGAGGAGACCGCCCGGAAGGAGCTGATCCTCCCCAGCGCGATCAAGAGTCCGCCCAACGGGGAGATCAGCATGGTGCCGACCACCAGGAGCAGCGTGGTGACGGCCCCCTTCAGAAGGGAAGGGAGAAAGCGGAGGCAGTCGTTGAAGAAGGTGACATAGCCGGGCTTCTTGGCAGCCGCCACCGACGCGGCGAAGTTCTTGGCCTCGCTGTTGTCGGGGTAGAGGGCGAGCACCTCTTGGGCCGCGGCCGAAGCCTTGTCCATCTCCCCCAGCGAGAACTGCAGCCGGCCGATCTGCAGGCGGCTGCGCACGTAGGACTCCCCGTCCTCGCCCTTGCCAGGCTTGGGGATCTTCTGCAACTCGGCGACCGCGGCGGGGAGGTCCCCCTGCCCCATCAGCTCGTTCGCCTGCTTGAAGACCAGGTCCGGGTCGACGGGCGGGGCGGCCGCCCACAGCGGCAGGCAGAGCGCCCACAAAAAAAGCAGGGCCGTCGTCACGACCCTGCTGGATGATTTAGTGAAATCAGTCATATACAGCCTTCAGGTACTGCGTTACGGTAAAGCCGGTTGCCTGGCTACCAATTACCACTTCTTCGGGTTGGTGATGTCCTCGGCGAACCACTTGCGGGAGATCTTGGCCATGGTGCCGTCCTTCACCATCTTGTCCAGGGTCTGCTGCACCTTGCTGCGCAGCGAGGTGTCGTCTTTGCGGAAGGCGACGCCGAAGGGCTCCTTGCTGATGAAGCCGGGGAGGACCTTGAACTTGCCGGGGCGCTTGGCGATGAAGTCGCGGCCGGTGACGTTGTCCATCACCACCACGTCGATGCGGGCAGCTTCCAGGTCGAGGAGCGCCTTCGGGTTGTCCTCGTACTCCTTCAGTTCAGCCGGCGCGGTGGGGAGTTTCTTGACCGCGCTCAGGGCGGAGGAGCCTTTCTGGGCGCCGACCTTCACGTTCTTCAGATCCTTCAAGGACTTGTAGCGCTTGTCGGTGAAGCGGACCACGGCGATCTGGCCGTCCATGATGTACGGCTTGGTGAAGGCAACTTCCTTGGCGCGCTCGTCGGTAATGGTCATGCCGTTCCAGATGCAGTCGAACTTCTTGGAGTTGAGGGAGTGGATGACGCCGTCCCAGGCGGTCGGCTGCCACTCGATCTTGATGCCCAGGCGCTTGCCGACTTCCTCGGCGGCGTCGATGTCGAAACCGATCAGCTTGCCGCTGGCATCGCGGTAGCCCATGGGGGGGAAGGCGTCATCGAGACCGATGACCAGCTTGCCGGCTTTTTTGACCTCGGCAAACGAGGAGTCGGCGGCAAAGGTCGGCAGGGCAAAGGCTGCGATCAGGGTGACGGCGAGCAGCAGAATCAGTTTTTTCATCATCTTCTCCCGGAATTGCCAAAACGGCGTAATGGTCAGACCGGCGCGCATTATTCCAGAAATCCCCCTCAAGGTCAAGGTTTTCCGTAAACAGCTTTTTGTTCAGATCAAACAGAGAGAGCAACGGGGGGACACAATCTCCCGTGGAAACAGAAACGCGGATGGTGCGGGCCGTCCCGGTACCTTGACCGATCGGGTGCGCTCCATCCGCGTCTCCTGTTGTGTCTCGTTTGGGGTAAGGGCGCCACCCCATCCTCACCCTCCCCTTTGTACAGTGGGCGGGAGCCGGACAGGGGACAGACACCGGACGGAGCCAGTCCCCTACCCCATCCTCACCCTGTCCCTCCCCTTGAAGGGGAGGGACCTTGGCTCGTCCCCCTCGCCCCCTCGGGGGAGAGGGGCAGGGGTGAGGGCGGGATTTCCTGCTCATCGCGGCACCCTCACCCGGCCTTCGGCCACCCTTTCCCCTGAAGGGGCGAGGGTAGATGGAGGCATGGGGTGATGCCTACGGCAGGTCGTCGCCGCTCTCCACCGGGGCGAAGCCGCGGCGCATGGTGTTCTCGGTGATCACCCGCGGGTCCATGAAGTGCAGCAGGTAGTCGTGCCCACCCGCCTTGGTGCCGACCCCCGACATGCGGGAACCGCCGAAGGGCTGGCGTCCCACCAGGGCGCCGGTGTTGTTGCGGTTCAGGTAGAGGTTGCCCACCCTGAACTCGCGGCGCGCCTGATCAAGGTGCTGCGGGCTGCGGCTGAAGACGCCGCCGGTGAGGGCGAAGCGGGTGGAGTTGGCCCACTCGATGGCCTGGTCGAAGTCCTTCACGCGCATCACCGCCAGTACCGGTCCGAAGATCTCCTCCTGCGCGATGCGATGCTCGGGACGGATGCCGCCGATGATGGTCATCGGCACGTAGTACCCCTCACCCTGCGGCACCTTGCTCTCGTAGAGGAGCTGCCCTTCCCGCTTTCCGACTTCGGCGTACTCCTTGATCGTGCGCTGCGCGTTGGCGTCGGCCACCGCGCCCATGTAGTAGCGCGGGTCCTCGGAGGGGCCGACCATGGTTGCCTCGGCCATGGAGACCAGCCGCTCCACGAACTTGTCGTAGACGGCGTCGACCACGATCACGCGGGAGCAGGCGGAGCACTTCTGCCCCTGGAAGCCGAAGGCGGAGTAGAGGACATGCGGCACCGCCTCGTCCAGGTCGGCGTCCTCGTCGATGATGATGGCGTTCTTGCCCCCCATCTCGCAGACGATCTTCTTCACGTTCTGCTGGCCCGGGTGTACCTTGGCCGCGCGCTCGATGATCCTCAAGCCGACTTCCATGGAGCCGGTGAAGGCGATCAGGCTGATGTCCGGATGGTCGACCAGGTAGTCCCCCATCACCGAGCCGCGGCCGGGGGTGTAGTTGAAGACGCCGGCGGGGAGTCCCGCCTCGCGGAAGATCTCCACCAGGTGCCAGCCGATGATCGAGGTGAGCGCGGACGGCTTGAAGACCACCGGGTTGCCGGCCACGATGGCGGCGGAGACCATCCCCACGCTGATGGCGAGCGGGAAGTTCCAGGGGGCGATCACCGCCGCCACCCCTTTGGGCTCGTAGAAGTAGTGGTTGAGCTCGCCCGGGGCGTTGCCCACCCGGGTGGGGGTGCCCAGGCGGATCATCTCGCGGGCGTAGTATTCCAGGAAGTCGATCGCCTCGGTGACGTCAGCGTAGGCCTGGTCCCACTGCTTGCCGATCTCCAGCACCTGCCAGGCGGAGAGCTCGAAGGCGCGCCGGCGGGCGACGGCTGCCGCCTTGACCAGGTATTCCGCCCGCTTTTCCGGGGAGGTGTCACGCCAGGCCGGGAAGGCCTTCTTGGCGGCGGCGATTGCCTGGCCTACCTCGGCCGTCCCAGACTGGCAGATGGTCCCCAGCACCTCGGAGGGGCGGTTCGGGTTCACGGTCGGCAGCAGCTCGGCGGTTGCGATCTCCTTGCCATCGATGAAGAGCGGGTACTTTTTGCCGTACTGGCCGCGCACGGCCGCGATGTGGCGCGGGAATGCCTCGCGGTGGTCGGGGCGGGTGAAGTCGACCATCGCCTCGTTCTTGAAGGGGGGGAGCGCCTCCTTGACCGGGGCCGGCTCCTGTGCGCGCGCCGCCTTCTCCCTTTGCGCGGTCACCGCCGGGTCCTCCAGCAGCCGCTCGAGCTCGGCATCGCCGGCGAAGCTCTGCCTCAAGAAGGACTCGTTGGCGGTGTTTTCCAGCAGGCGGCGCACCAGGTAGCCCATCCCCGGCACCATGTCGCCGTAGGGGCAGTAGAGGCGGATGCGGCCGGCCACCTTCAGGATGCTGCGGCGCACCGGCTCGGCCATGCCGTAGAGCACCTGGAACTCGTAGCGGTCATCGGAGACCCCGAGTGCCTTGGCGGTCTCCATCACGGTGGAGATGGTGCGGATGTTGTGGGAAGCGCAGGCGAAATGGCAGATGTCGGCGTTCTCCAGGATCTTCTTCGCCTGCCGCTCGAAGGCCGCGTCGCTGTCCGCCTTCACCGTCCAGACCGGCACCTCCCAGTCGTTCTGCTTCGCCTTCACGGTTTCGTAGTCCCAGTAGGCCCCCTTCACCAGGCGGATGGAGATCTGCACCCCCTCTTTCCTCGCCCAGCCGAGCAGTTCCTCCAGGTCGCGGTCGGTATCCTTCAGGTAGGCCTGCAGCACGATGCCCAGGTGCGGGTAGTCGCGGAACTCGAGCTTCAGCCTGCGGAACACCTCGATGATGATCGCCTTGTGCCGGTAGGACTCCATGTCGATGCACATGAAGCCGTTCAGCTCGACCACCTTCACGAAGATGCGGCGCAGCCGGTCCAGGATGGCCACCACCGACCCCTCGAAGTCCTGGGGATTGGCGAGGCAGAAGAGCGCGGTCGGCTTCACCGCGATGTTCACCTTGGGTGCGTGGCCCCAGTCGAGGCTGCCCTGGCCGCTCCCCAGCGCCTTCCACCCCTGCTGCTCCTTCTTCAGGGCCTCCAGGAGCTCCAGGTAGGTATCGGTATAGACCTCAGCCTCCTGCTCGGAAAGGGTGGCCTCCCCAAGGACGTCCACCACGAAGCCGAAGCCGTCTTTTCTCAGCTTCTCCAGGTTCTTGACCGCCTCCTTGGTGCACTCGCCCACGATGAACTGGCGCGCCATCTCCTGGATGTTGGAGGAAAGCACCTTGTTGAGCACGCTGCCGCCGAAGGAGCCGAACATGCCGGCCGCCTTGGCCCCCCAGGAGAGCACCGGCGGCATATCCTTCTCATCGCCGAAGTACTCGCGGATGTGGTCGGTCAACAGCCGGCTGGTGGTCAGCGACGGGAAGACGTCCACGAAGCGGAACATCTGCACCTTGAACTGCTCGTTCTGCATGCTCCAGTCCATGACCTTCCCCATCCAGGCCCCTTTGTTGAACAGTGAGGGCTTTTCGCCGCTGATGGCGGTGAAGAATTCCTTCCCCCGGGATACGATCTTTTCGTTGAGTGCGGTCTGCATGTCAGCCTCCTGTGCTGAATAATTATAATGGTTGGACCATTAGATAATGCATTTTCCCCCGCTTGTCAATACCCCAAGGTAACATCTATGATATTGCATGGGTTCGGGCAAGCTGGTATAAAGGTTGTACCGTTGGCACGGGCAGTGCCCCCACCGGTCAGTACACCAGTTGGAAAAGGATTAGATGATGTTCCGTCAAGCGAAGCAAAGCAGGGTGTACCAGGACGTGGTAGAGCAGATCCAGGAGGCGATCGTCACCGGCAAGCTGAAGACCGGCGACCAGCTCCCGGCCGAGCGGGATCTCAAGGAGAGGTTCCAGGTGAGCCGGGGGACGCTGAGGGAGGCGCTCAGGGTGCTCGAGCAGCAGGGGCTGATCGAGATCCGGACCGGGGTGACCGGCGGCTCCGTGGTCAAGGGGGTGGGGACCGAGCAGGTGAGCGCCAGCCTGGGACTGCTGATCCGCTACAAGAAGGTCTCCCTGCAGAACCTGGCCGAATTCAGGATCGGGCTGGAGGGGGACATCGCCGCCCTGGCCGCCCGGCGCGCGGAGGCCGAGGACGTGGACGGGCTGAAGATCCTCCTTTCCACCGCCGCCGATTACCTGGCCAAGGGGCCCGAATACTGGGACAGCTTCATCAGCACCGACGAAAAGATCCACCTGCGCCTGGCGGAGTTGACCCGCAACCCCCTCTTCATCTCGGTGCTGGAGTCCCTCTCCACCAACATCCACACCTACTACGAGAGCTTTCTCCCCAAGGAGGAGGCGCTCATGCGCGAGAACCACCAGGACATGGTGCAGCTGATCGCGGCCATCGAGGCAAAGGACTCCGAGGAGGCCAGAAGGATCGCCCGCGAGCACGTGCGGCGCTTCAGCTCCTACATGGAGAAGCAGACCGCCTGACTCGAGACTCCCCTCTCCCGAAGGGGGAGGGGCTGGGGGAGGGGGAACTGCCGCCGGACCTGCCGACAACGCCACGTCCGCAGCCAGGGCAAAAAGCAAAAGGCACCCCCCCCTCTCCCCCCTTTACCAAGGGGGGGACCATAATTGCACCGTCATGTGAGGCGTCGCACGCCTGCCGTCTTCGTGGAAACGTCCCTTACCCCTGCCCTCTCCCGACGAGGACCAAGGTAGCGCTCCCAGGTTCGAACAAGAAAGGCCCGGCAGATTCCTCTGCCGGGCCTTTGTCTTGGGAAAGTCCCCTTGCGCTACTCTTAGTCCATCTTGACCGGTACTTTGGCCTTCAGGGCGTACTTGCCGTTCTTCACTTCCAGCAGGGCAAGCGGGGTCTTGATCGGCTCGCGGTTGGCGCGGATGGTGATGGTGCCGGAGACACCTTCGAAGTTCTTGGTCTGACCCAGGGCGGTCTTGAACACCTTGGGATCGTTGCTCTTGGCGCGCTTCATGGCGTCGGCGAGCAGCATCACCGCGTCGTAGCCCTGCGCGTCGAAGAGACCCGGCTCGGCGCCGTTGGACTTCTTCTTGAACGCCTCGACGAACTTGGCGGTAACCGGGGAGGCCTGCTCAGGCGAGAAGCCCAGGGCGCACATGGAGCCTTCCACGGCCGGGCCGCCCAGCTCGATGAACTTGGGCGAGAAGAGGCCGTCGCCGCCGAACATGGAGGCCTTCATCCCCTGCTTGCGGGCTTCCTTCATGATCAGGGCGCCCTCGGTGTAGTAACCGGAGAAGAAGATGACGTCCGGGTTCTTCGCCTTGATGTTGGTCACCTGGGCGGAGAAGTCCTTGTCGCCGTCTTTCACCTTCTCGTCGGCCACGATCTCGATACCCTTGCCCTTGGCGGCGTCGCGGAAGGTCTGGGAGAGGCCGACCGAGTAGTCGTTGTTGTCGGAGGTGATCACCGCCACCTTCTTGTACCCCATGTCCTTGGAGAAGAAGTCGATGCAGGCCGGGATGGCGACGGAGTCGAGCAGGGTGTCGCGGTAGATGAAATCACCGTTCTCCACCACGCCCGGGCCGGTAGCACCGGCGGAGAGCAGCACCACCTGCGCCTTCTGGGCGATGGGGGCGGCGACCTTGGTGATGCCGGTGGTCGGGTCGCCCACGATGGCGACCACGTTGTCGCGGGTGATCAGCTTCTGGGTGACCGAAGCCCCCTCCTGCTTGTCGCCGCGGTCGTCGGCCTCCACGATCTCGATCTTCTTGCCGTTCACGCCACCGGCCGCGTTGATCTCCTCGGCGGCCATCTTCATGCCGTCCAGCGTCGGCTTGCCGAACATGGCGACGTCGCCGGTGAGGGCGCCCAGGAAGCCGATCTTCACGGTGTCCCCGCTGGCAGCGGAGCCTGCCCCTTCTTCCTTCTTCTTGCAGCCGAAGCTACCTGCGGCCAAAAGGCCGACCAGCAGCAGTGCCGCGCACTTCTTAATCGTCATCACACACCTCCCTGTTGGAATGCAGTCGTGCAACTTATAAATCAATTCAAATGATTGGGCAAACAAAAAAGGTCTAGCGGCCGCCCGGCTTGTTGAGGTCGTTCAGAAGCTGGTTGACCTCGTCCAGCTTGCGCTTGAGGGTATCCAGCTCTTCCTTGGTGTAGACCCGGTCGCCTTTCTTGATCTCTTTCTGCAGCTTCTTCACCTTCTTCTGGATGTTGTCCACCTCGTTGGCGCAGTTTTTGGCGGCCAGCAGGCACTCGTCTTTGTCAGCTGCGGTCTGTGCGGCAACCGGAAGGGCGGCAAGCACGACGGCGGCCATGATCATCACGGCTATTTTCTTCATGGTAGGCCTCCTGTAGGTGAGTATGGCGAGCCGCCGGGACGTCAACCCCGGCGGCTCTGGTTTAGAACGTGTAGTTTACCAAAACTTTCACGTCCCAGGGGTTGGAAGGATCCTTGCCACCGGTAGAGACGCCGTCCCAGTAGCTCCCCAGGAAGACGTAGCCGGCGCGAGCGGAGAAGGTCACCGTGTCGGTGAACTTGTAGTTCGTCTCGCCGTTGATCTCGGTGCCGAGGTAGTTGCTGCTGTTCTGCTTGCCGGTCTTCAGGTTGACCGGCTTGAAGATGTTGGCCTTGGCGACGGCTGCGAAGCCGGCATTGGCGCTGGCCGAAATGGACTTGGTGATGGGGAGGTCGTAGCCGACCGAGCCGAAGAACACGCCCTGGTCCTTGTTGTTGGCGTCGAACACGATGGCCGAGTCGTTGGTCAGACCGTTCTTGTCGCGACCGAGGATGACCATCTCGTTGTTCCAGAAGCCCGACTCGCTGTAGCCGAAGTTGCCCGGGGTGTAGAAGGCGTTGGTGTTGCCGTCGTCCTCGGAACCCTCACCGGAGACGTAGAGGAACTCGCTGCGCAGGGTGCCGGGGCCGAGCTTGCTGCGGCCGCCCAGGTTGGCCGCCCAGGCGTTACGGTGCTTGTTGGCGTCGAGCCCGCCGGGGGAGGGGTTGAAGGTGTAGTGGTTCTCGGAGCCGTTGTGGCCGAACTGGTAGATGGCGAAGCCGTCCAGGGTGACCGGGCCGAGGGCGGTGACGAAGTTGGCGCCCAGGTTGCTGACGGTGAGGTCCTCGACCAGCGGGTTGCCGTTGCCGTCCTGGACGTTGACCTTGTTGGAGTAGACGAAGTAGTAGGCAAGGCCCAGGGTAGTGGCGTCGGAGACCTTGTACTTGCCGTCGAAGAGCACCATGTTGCGGGCATCCCTGCCCAGGTCGCTGAAGGGGTTGACCTGCCCGGTGGTGTCGTTCCAGCGGAAGTAGCCCAGGGAGGCGCTCGCCTTCTGGTACTCGTGGGTCAACAGGATACCGGCCATGTCGGCGGAAACGAAGATCCCCTTGAAGGCGTCGTCCACACCCTGCATACCCATCTTGGCGGAGGTGGAGAGGGTCGGCGAGTTGAGGTCGAGGTAGAGGTTCTTGGTCTCGAGGTTGACGGTGTCCGCGCCCAGGGCGCCCCCCTGGTTGCGGTGGGTGGTGTAGCTCGAGTTACCCCAGAAGGAGTAGTCCAGCTCGAACTTGGTGACCAGCTTCACTTCCTGGCTCGCCTTGGCCGTGTAGTACAGGCGGGCGCGCTGCTCGAAGAAGTTGGCCGAGCCCGGATCTGCCGGCTTCAGCTGCGGGTTGTAGCGGGCCCCCGCGTCGTCCAGGTTCCTGGTGCCGTTGAAGTTCGAGTTGTCGAACTGCAGTTGGAACATACCGTGGAACTCGTTCTCCAGTGCCAGCGCGGGCACTGCGGTTGCGGTCAGCGCGCCGGAAAGCGCGAGGACCAGCAGCTTGCTGCTTACTCTCATCTGGTTCCCTCCTCGGAAGAATTGGAGGTGCGCCATACGCGCACCAACCTATTTACAACAACCAACTAAAGGATCTGGTTCAAAAACAGCTTGGTGCGCGGATGGCTGGGGGCCGTGAAGAAATGCTCCGGGGTCCCCTCCTCGATGATGGCGCCGTGGTCCATGAAGACCACCCGGTCGGCCACCTCGCGGGCAAAGCCCATCTCGTGGGTGACCACCACCATGGTCATCCCCTCCCGCGCCAGGTCTTTCATGACGTCCAGCACCTCCCCGATCATCTCCGGGTCGAGCGCCGAGGTCGGCTCGTCGAACAGGATCATCTTGGGGTCCATGGCCAGCGAGCGCGCGATGGCCACCCTCTGCTGCTGCCCCCCCGACAGGCGCCCGGGGTAGACGTTGGCCTTCTCGGTGAGCCCCACCTTGGCCAAAAGCCTGGCCGCCCGCTCCTGCGCCTCCTCCTTGGGACGCTTTCTCACCACCCGCTGGGCGAGGGTCAGGTTCTCCATCACGGTCTTGTGCGGGAAGAGGTTGAAGGACTGGAACACCATCCCCACCTCCTCACGCACCTTGCTGATGTCGGTCTTGGGGGAGTAGAGGTCCATGCCGTTCACGGTCATGGAGCCTGCGTCGATCTCCTCCAGGCGGTTCATGGCGCGCAGAAGGGTGCTCTTGCCGGAACCGGAGGGGCCGATGATGACCACCTTCTCCCCTTCCTGCACGTCGAGCGAGACCCGGTCCAGCGCCCGCAGCCGCCCGTAGAACTTGACCACGTCGCGCGCCTCCACCATCTTGCGCTTGCTACCTGCCGGCATTGATTCGCTCCTCCATGATTCCGATCAGCTTCGAGAAAAACAGCGTGATGATGAGGTAGATCAAGGCAATGACGGTGTAGGTTTCGAAGTAGGTGAAGGACTCGGAGGCGAACTCGCGGCCGCGCCGCAAAAGGTCGGCCACGGCGAGGATGGAGACCAGGGAGGAGTCTTTCAAAAGCGCGATGAACTCGTTGCCGACCGGCGGCAGCACCACCTTGAAGGCCTGGGGGACGATGACGTGGTACATCGCCTGCCCGCGGCTCATCCCCAGGGTGAGCGCCGCCTCCATCTGCCCCTTGGGGATCGACTGGATGCCGGCCCGGAACACCTCGCCCATGTAGGCGCCGTAGCAGATCGCCATGGCCACGATGGCGGAGAGCATGTCGGGGACCTTCACGAAGCGGCCGAGCGCGTAGTAGATGTAGAAGATCTGGACCAGCAGGGGGATGCCGCGGATCACCTCGACGTAGAGCGAGGCGATGCCGTTCAACAGGCGGTTCTGGGCGACCCGCCCAAGGCCTGCGATCAGGCCGATCACCAGGGCGAGCAGGATGGCTCCCACCGTCACCTTGAAGGTAACCAGGATGCCGTCGGGGACGAACTTCAGGACGGTGAGGTAGGGATCGGGCTTGGAGTAGGTGAGCCAGCCCAGCACGCCGATGGCCCCGAAAAAGGCCACCCGCCAGGCGGTGAAGAGCCCCATGTCCCTCTTGGTGGGGATGGCGGCGCCGTCTCCCACCACGATCCGTTTCTTGTCTTCGTTTTCTGCCATTAACATCAAATCCTTCTACCTTGCCTGCGGCGCGGAGGCTCGCTTGGGCACCCCTTCTTACCTGGCGGGGCGCCCGCTTTTACGAAAAGGCAACGCCGCGGGGATGGGAGACCCAGGAGGAGGCCCCGTCCCCGCAGCGTTTCCGAGCTACTTCAACCACTTCTTCTTGAGCTGCTGGTCGATCTTCTTGGCCTTGACGGCGGTGATCCCCTTGTTGAGCAGGGCGACCAGTTCCTTGTTCCCCTTCTTCACGCAGATGCCGTAGGCCTCCTTGGTGAAGGGCTTGCCGGCGATCTTGAACTTCGCCTTGTACTCCTGCTTCTGCAGTGCGTAGATGATGGCGGTCGGCTCGTCGCAGACCACCCCCTGGATGCGGCCGGCTGCCATGTCCTCGAAGGCCAGACCGATCTCGTCGTAGGTCTTGAGCTCGATCCCTGCCACCTTCTTCACCTCGAATGCGCCGGTGGTGCCGATCTGGGCGCCGACCTTCTTCCCTTTCATGTCGGCAAGCTTGGCGGCGTGCTCGGTCTTGGGGACCACCAGGATCTGGCCGGCGTCGATGTAGGGGAGGGAGAAGTCGTACTTCTTCTGGCGCTCGGGGGTGATGGTCACCGAGGAGATCACCGCGTCGTACTGGCCGGAGTCGAGGCCGGCGAAGATGCCGTCCCAGGCGGTGTTCTTGAAGACCACCGAGAAGCCGGCCTCCTTGGCGGCGGCCTTGAGGAAGTCGATGTCGTAGCCGACGATGTTCTTGTTGGCGTCGACCATCTCCATCGGGGGCCAGGTGGCGTCGGTGGCCACCGTGATGGTGCGGGCCGCGGGAGCGGCTGCGACGGTGAACAGGCACAGGGTGAGAGCGGTCAACAGCAGGCTAAATACCTTCTTCATGGTCCCTCCAATGTAATGGCAACAAACAGTTGTTTTAGAGTCTGGAACACTTTATTTGTTAGAATAAACAAATGTTTTATAAGGTTTAACGGCACCTACTTGTAAACAGGTTTGAATACAATGTCAATAGTTTGGTACGACCATTTTTCTTTTTATTTGCATTCGCGGTGAAAAAGAGGGAGAGTAGCGCTCCTTCACGGGAATTCGTTCCCTGTATAGGTTGGACCATTTGGTTCTCCCTCGCCGCCGGTGGGCAAAGGTCGCGAGGGCAATTTCGCAGTTGGAAAATGGTGTTTCATATGCTGAAAAAAGGGGTAGCGGTCCTGCTGCTGCTGGTCACCACCTTCTTTTGGGGGGTCACCTTCACGGTGGTGAAGGATGCGGTGGCCAAGGAGGATGTCTTCGTCTTCCTGTCGCAACGTTTTCTGCTCGCCTTTCTCCTCTTGGTCGTGCTCTGTCTCGCCCAGAGGAGGAAACTGACCCTCGCCTCGCTACGTGACGGCGGAGTGCTGGGCGCCTTCCTCTTCGCCGCCTTCGCCTTCCAGACCGTGGCGCTGCAGTACACGAGCGCCACCAACACCGGCTTTCTCACCGGCCTGAACGTGGTGATCGTCCCCCTGCTGGGCGCGCTCTTCTTCAGGCAGCAGGTGACGCTCCCGGTCGGCATCGGGGCGACCCTCGCCGCCCTGGGGCTCTTTTTCCTCTGCACCGACGGCAGGGCCCTGCAGTTCAACCCGGGCGACCTGCTGGCTGCCATCTGCGCGCTCTGCGTCGCCATCCACCTGCTCTGCACCGGCCGCTTCGCGCGCAAGGGGGGAAGCGATGTCTGCTGGCTCACCGCGGTGCAGATCGGCACCGTTTTCCTGCTGAGCTTCCTCACCGCCCTGCTGAGGGGAAAGCCCGTGCTGACGGTGACCGACGGGACGGAAACTGCCATCGTGGTCTGCGCCGTCTTTGCCACCGTTTTCGCCTTCCTGGTGCAGACCTCGATGCAGCGCCTGTTGAGCCCCGCGCACACCGCGCTCATCTTTTGCTGCGAGCCGGTGTTCGCCGCGCTGTATGCCTGCCGTTTCGGCAACGAGACCTTGGGGAGGTGGGGATTGATGGGGGCGGGGCTGATCGTGGCGGGGATGCTGGTCTCCGAACTGATGCCCGCCGGCCGCCGGGATGAAATTCCGGTTGCCAGCGAGGAGCTGACTGACTAGAATGTCACTCCTCCGGTCGCTGGCGGAACGACTCCGCCGCTGCCGGCACCGACCTTAACAGCACCAGGACAGATGCCCTGCGCCCTTCCAGTTCGGCGAGCGGGGCGAGGACGGGATGCCTCCCAGGCTGTGGCCGGAGGCGCCAAGCACACTAAAAAAGGGGAAATTGCATGAAGCGCTGCATCGCATTGACCGCATTACTCGTCGCCCTCACGGCAGGCTCCGCGCTGGCGAGCGAGGCTCCGGCACCGCCTGAGAACGCCCAGTCCCTCTACCTGCAGGCGGGTAAGGCCGAACGCCAGGGGCATACGGCGAAGGCCCAGGAACTTTACGAGGCGATCATCGACCGCTACCCGACCAGCGAGCTGGCGGTGAAGGCCAACGACCGGCTGCTGGAGCTGATGCGGCCCGTTGCCGCCCCTGCCCCCGCCCCGGCCAAACCGGCTCCCCCCGTCCTGGACGCCAAGGGGAAGGCGCGGGAACTTCTGGAGCTGAAGAAGAAGGCGGACGACATCCAGGACAAGGAATGGCGCCGGCTCTCCCAGGGGTATTTCAGCCGCTACGACCACCGCTACAACCGCGCCGACCTGCGGGAGAAAGAGGCTGAGTGGGACAAGATGTGCGAGGAGAAGGTCAAGAAGGAGTTGGGGATGGGGACCGCCGAGATCCAGCAGAAACTCGATGCTGCCTGCCGCAACCTGGGCATCACCGGCCCCTGCAACGAAAAGGCGCTGCAGTAGCACTCCTGGCGCTGCAGCAGCACCCCTCCTTTGAATACCAAGGCCCTGCGGTTCCCACCGCAGGGCCTTCTTTTGTGCCGGCCGACCGCCACCAGCGGGCCCGCGCCGCCTCTTTCCCGATCGTCCCCTCTCCGCCCGGGGCCCTTTCCACCTTTCCGCGCAGAACCGGTCCGGTCGGCGCTTGCTTCCAAGCTCAGTGGCCGCGCTACGACCAGCAGATGGGCGTAACGGTGAAGAGACCGATGGCAGCGCAACGACTCCGGTGTTATAGCGGACCTTTCAGGACCCAGAACCGTACCGGATTGGTGCAACCTCATCTTTGAACCACCCCTGCTGTTCATCCTGAGCCTTTCTCTTCTAATATTTCTGTCTCCCCCCTCCCCCCACCCCTTAAGGCAAACAGGGCAGCCTGCCGCAATGATTTGAAACGTATACCGCCGAAGCACACCGATGGTGGTACCGCAGGTTACCGGCCTATCATTAACCTGCCGCCGAAACCGACGCCGTTCCACCACCTTAGGGCGATCAAAATGTAAACAACTGGCATGGATTCAGCAATACTCCAGCTGATGCGTCAACGGGGAGCGATCCCCACAACCAACGGAGGAGTAGAGAATGATCAGCTTGCTGGTGGGTTTCATCGCGGTAGCCCTCGTCGTGGTAGCTTTCCAACTGTCCTGCCTCTTCGCCTATCAGGCATCGAAACAGGAGCAGGATGAGCAGGTGGCAGCCGAGCCCTGCTTCGCGGAGTAGAGTCGTTCCCATCCACTTTTGCTGTCGTTAGTGTCTTATCTCTTTGTCACGTAGTCTCTTTCTTCCATGTGATCTAGCAGTCTTGCTTCTCATGTTATGTAGCTGTCGTGCGATGTAGTGGTTGTTATCTGCCGCCTGACGAGGTTGCAGCTCGTGCAATGCAATGGAAGGCCAGTGCGATGTGTTGATGCGGACCTGATGGTTCGGAATGGAATGTATGTTCGGCGTGTGGTGAGCGGCGGCCTTTTTGGGCCGCCGCTTTTTTTATTGGCAGGATCAGGAGAGGCTCTTGGTGGCGAGTTCGAAGACGTCTTTGGCGAGACCTGGCTCGGCCAGGACCCGGTGCAGCTCCTTCTTCATCAGCTCCTGGCGTCCGGTGTCGAAGCGCCTCCAGCGGCTGAAGGGGGTGAGCATGCGTGCCGCGATCTGCGGGTTGATGGCGTTCAGCTTGAGCACCTGGTCGGCCAGGAACTCGTAACCGGCGCCGCTTGCCTCGTGGAAGCGGACCTGGTTGGACTGGCTGAAGGCCCCCACCAGCGAGCGGACCCGGTTGGGATTGCGGATGTCGAAGTCGGGGTGGTGCAGGAGGGCGATCACCCGCTGCAGGGTATCGGGGAGCCGCGAGGTGGCCTGCAGGATGAACCACTTGTCGATCACGCCGCGGTCGTCGCGCCAGCGCTGGTAGAAGTCAGTCAGGGCCTCCTGGCGCTCGGGGCAGTCGCAGCCGGCCAGGGTGCCCAGGGCCCCCAGGCTGTCGGTCATGTTGTCGGCGCTCTTGAACTGCTGCAGGGCGAGGGCGATCGCATCGGGCTCCCCGGTGGCCATCAGGTAGGCGAGGCAGAGGTTGCCAAGCCGCCGGCAACCGGCCAGGCCGTCGTCCGGGCGGTAGGGTGCCTGGGGGGCGCACTTTTCGCGCACCGCCATGAATTCGGCCCGCAGCCTCCTCCCCAGCGTGGCCCGCACGAATTCCCGCGCCTCGTGGACGGCCACCGGGTCGATCACCTCCATCTGCTCGGCCAGGTAGCTCTCCGCCGGCAGGGTCAGCATCTCGGCCAGGAAGGCGCGGTCCTGCTTGTCATCGGCCAGAAGCTCGCCGAAGGAATCGACGAAGCTCTCTTTGACGCTGAGCTCACGCCCGGCCTGATGATCGGCCACCAGCGCCATGATCAGCTGCAGCGCCGCGACCTGCCCCGCCTCCCAGCGGACGAAGGGATCGCTGTCGTGGGTCATCAGGAGGGCCAGGTCCTCTTCTTTGTAGGGGTACTCCAGCTTGACCGGCGCCGAGAAGTTGCGCAAAAGCGACGGCAGCGGGCGCGACGGCAGGTCGACGAAGCGGAAACGGTGGGTCGGGTCCCGCAACTCCAGCACGCGAGAGGTCTGCGAGCTCTCCGGCTCCCCCTCCAGTCTCAGCGGCAGCTCCCGTCCTTCCCGGTCCAAAAGCCCCATGGCCAGCGGCAGGTGGAAGGGGAGCTTGCCGGCCTGCCCGGGCGAGGGAGGGCAGCTCTGGGTGACGGTCAGCGTGTAGCTCCGCGCGGCCTCGTCCCAGTCGTCGGTGACCGAGAGGACCGGGGTGCCGGCCTGGTCGTACCAGCGCATGAACTGGGTAAGCTCGCGGCCGCCGGCGTCGGCCATCGCCTGCACGAAATCGTCCACCCGGACCGCCTGTCCGTCATGCCTCGCGAAGTAGAGGTCCATCCCCGCACGGAACTTCTCCTTGCCGAGCAGGGTCTTAAGCATCCTGATCACCTCCCCCCCTTTGTGGTAGACCGTCATGCTGTAGAAGTTGTTGATCTCCACGTAGGATTCCGGGCGCACCGGATGGGCGAGCGGCCCCGCGTCCTCGGGGAACTGCTGCGCCCTCAGCAGCCGCACGTCCACGATCCTCTTCACCGGGCGCGACTGCATGTCGGCTGAGAACTCCTGGTCCCGGAAGATGGTGAGCCCCTCCTTCAGGGAGAGCTGGAACCAGTCGCGGCAGGTGATGCGGTTGCCGGTCCAGTTGTGGAAGTACTCGTGGCCGATCACCTCCTCGATCGCCTGGTAATCGTCATCGGTGGCGGTCTGGGGGCTGGCCAGCACGTACTTGGAGTTGAAGACGTTCAACCCCTTGTTCTCCATGGCCCCCATGTTGAAGTCGTCGGCCGCCACCACCATGTAGGTGTCCAGGTCGTACTCCCGGCCGAACTGCTCCTCGTCCCAGCGCATGGCGTTTTCCAGCGAGACCAGGGCGTGCCGGCACTTGGCGAGGTTCTTCTTCTCCACGTAGATCTCCAGGTTGACCACCCGGCCGCTCATGGTGGTGAAGCGGTCCGAGATCCGCTCCAGGTCGCCGGCCACGATTGCAAAGAGATAGCTCGGCTTCTTGAAGGGGTCATGCCAGGTCGCGTAGTGGCGGCCGTCCGGGAGCTCCCCCGCGGCGACCCGGTTGCCGTTGGCGAGCAGCACCGGCGTCTTCGCCCGGTCGGCCCTGAGGGTCACCGTGTAGACCGCCATCACGTCCGGGCGGTCGGTAAAGTAGGTGATGCGCCGAAACCCCTCCGCCTCGCACTGGGTGCAGAGCATGGGGCCGGAGACGTAGAGGCCGGAAAGGGCGGTGTTGGCGCTGGGGCTGATCTCCGTCACCACCTCCAGCTGGAAGCGCTCCGGGACCTCCCGGATCGTCAGATGGTGGTCGTCCACCGAGAAGCCGCCCGGGTGCAGCTCCTCGCCGTCCAGCTTGAGCGAACCGAGGATCAGCTCTTCGCCGTCCAAAACCAGCGGGCGTGCGCCGCCGCTTCGGTCGTGGTTGGACCGGATGGCGAGGCGGGAGAGGACGGTGGTCTGCTCGGCATCGAGGTCAAAGGTGAGCTCGACGCTTTCAACCAGGTAGTCTGGCGGCGTGTAGTCCTTCTGGTGAATGGTCGGGTGTACTATTTCGGACATGAGCCTTCCTTTCTTTTCCTTCAGTATCTGTGCGGAGCTATGATTGCCAAGTCTATTACAACAGGTTCTGTGACAGAAGAGAATTGTACGATAAGTGCCCTTCTTTTCAAATGGACATGCCAACCCGGACATTGTAGTATCTACTGCCACGCCCACCAAGCCGAAACGGGCAGTAATACCGGAGGAATATTTAGATGCAGACAGAGAAGCAGAACCTGCGCCTGGAGGGAATATACCCGCAGCGCCAGCAAGAGTTCTTCATGCAGCGGGTCAAGCTCCCGGCCGGCATCATCTCGGCCGAGCAGGCGTTGAAAGTGGCCGAGGTGGCTGAGCAGTACGCACGAGGGCTGGTGCACCTGACCACCAGGGGGAGCATCGAGCTGCACTGGCTCAAGGAAGAGGACCTGGTCACCGTGGCCCGGCAGCTGGCCACCGTGGGGCTCATCAATCGGGGGGCCTGCGGCGGTGCCGTGCGCGGCGTCATCTGCGGCAGCCTCTCCTCGGCGGCCGCACCAGCGCTGGAGGCGCTGGTGAGAAAGATCCACCGCCACTTCTCGGGCAACCCGCGCTTCGAGAAACTTCCCAAGAAATTCAAGATCGGGGTCGAGGCGGACACCGCCAGCCGCCGCCATCTGATCCAGGACATCGGCCTCATTCCCGCCCCTTCCTCCGACGGCAGGGCGCGCTACGACGTCTGGGTGGCCGGAGGGCTCGGCCGGGAGCCGATCCCCGGCTTCCTGCTGGCGGAGGCGGTGCTGGAAGATAGCCTGCTGCCGCTCATCGAGACCATCCTCAGGCTCTACGAGGCCAACACCCCGGCCGGCAAGCGCCTCAAGCACCTGGTGCGCACCACCGGCCAGGACGAGTTCCGCCGCCGGATCCTGGAGGACCCCGCCGCTGCCGTGGAACTCCCCACCGTTCCCAGTCTCACCACCAGCATGGTGCCGGCAGCCGTATCGGATGCGCACCGGCTGGAGGTTGGCATCTTTGCCGGCGAACTGAAGGCCGAGGGGCTCGCCGCCCTGGCCCAGATCGCCAAAGATCACTGCGGCGGGGTGCTGATGGTGACCGGCGATCAGAACGTGGTGCTGCATGTGGCGGGCGACCAGGATCCCTCCGGGGCCGCCGGCGCCCTGCGTGCAGCCGGCTTTCCCGGCGACCAGCCCAAGGAGCGGGTCATCTTCAGGGTCTGCCCGGGAAACCACGAGTGCATCATGGGGCTCGCGCCGACCAGGGATATCGCGGAAGAACTCGTTAAGCAGATGGGCCCCAAGGCGCAGCAGCTTTCCTGGGCCATCTCCGGCTGCCCGAACTCCTGCGCTCAGCCGCAACTCTCCGAGGCCGGCATCATCGCCTCCCGCATGGTGAACGACCCCGCCGGCCGCACACCGCGCTTCGATCTTTTCCGGCGCGGTGAAGCCCCTTTCTCCGAGCTTGTTGAGCAGGGGCTCACCCAGTTTGCCCTCGGCGAGGCGATAAAGGCACTAGGTTAGGCAAGACACCCTTCGACAGGCTTAGCGCAAGCAGGATTACCTTCGGTATCCGTTCGTGCTGAGCCTGTCGAAGCACCCATCCTCAAGCTGAAATAACCCATCCTCGATCCGCAGATAACGCTATCCCCATGAAATTTTTCCTGTACCTCTGGAAGTTCTTCGCTATACTTTCTCCTTATTGAATTAGCAGGCATTAATACCATCCTGCCACCCCCCTCTTGCATAAAGTGGCCATCGGGTACCGCGCAGCTGAGATAGTTTTCGGAGAGCCCTCAGGAGGCGACATCATGTTATCCGCCGTCGGTGAAAGCGCACAGGTCGCCTTGCAGGCCAGCACGGCACCCCCCAGGGACAAGAAGAACTCCGAGAGATCGCTGCAGGGTGCCGGAGTGAAACGGCCGCGAGACACCGTCACCATCTCTCCCGAAGCGGTGCGGCGCACCCACGCCGCGCTGAACTCCACCGAGAAGAGTCCCGACCGCCCCTGGCAGGAAGCGGAGAATGAGTCGGTCGGCACCGAGGATACATGAGTTGGCAAAGGGACAGGGCGAACCCGCATCGGGTTCGCCCTTTCTGCATCCAGCACGCTGCAGCAGGGCACCTTTCCGCAATTAGAATTCGTCAATAATTTGTCAGTTTTGTTACAAAGGCCAGAAAAGTGGACAAAAGCGGCGGACTTTTCAGGGGTTGTGCCTAAAAGGTGGCCAGAGTTGCTTCTGTATCCACGGCAGCTGTGGATAACTTTGTGGAGAACAGCGGGGATGACAGGCGGAATGTTGCCGTATAGCGCTATTTGTAACAAATTGCCTGTTTTTTGTGCATTAGAAAAGGATACGAAAAAGGGTCGCCAATAGGTTGACGACGCCTGCCGAGCTGAAGAAAAAGGGGACCGGATCCGGTCCCCTTTTTTACTACTAATGACTGTACTACCTTGTATTACGCCATGACGAAGAGGAGTTCTTCCTTCTCTACCTTGTCCCCTTCCTTGCAGCGGACCTCGGCGACGGCGCCGTCCTCCTTGGCCTTGATATTGGTCTCCATCTTCATGGCCTCGGTGACCGCCAGGATGTCCCCCGCCTTCACCTGATCGCCCGGCTTCACGTTCACCTTGAGCACCTTGCCCGGCATGGGCGCTCCCACCTGCTTCGGGTTGGATCTGTCCGCCTTCTCCCGCGAGGAGGTCTCGGTCTGCACCGACTGGTCGCGCACGGTCACGCTTCTCGCGTTGCCGTTCAGCTCGAAGTAGATGTTACGGGTGCCGTCGGGCTGCAGCGAGCCGATGGCGTTCAGCTTGACGATCAGCGTCTTGCCCGGCTGGATCTCGATGGAGGTCTCCTGGCCCGGCTCCAGACCGTAGAAGAAGATGGGGGTCGGGATCACCGAGATGTCGGAGTACTCCTGGCGATGTTTGTCGAACTCGACGTAGACGTTCGGGTACATCAGGTAGGACATCAGGTCCTTGTCGTTGACCGGATGACCGACCTTGGCGGCCGCGGCGGCGCGCTCGGCCTCGAAGTCCATCGGCTCCAGGAGCTCACCCGGACGGCAGGTGATCGGCTCGGCGCCCTTCAGGATGACCTTCTGCAACTCCTTCGGGAAGCCCTGGTACGGCTGGCCGATCATCCCCTTGAAGAAGCCGACCACCGACTCGGGGAACGCCAGGTCCTCGCCCTGGGTGAAGACGTCCTCGGGCTCGAGGTTGTTCTTCACCATGAACATCGCCATGTCGCCGACGATCTTGGAGGAGGGGGTGACCTTGACCAGGTCCCCGAACATCATGTTCACCTTGTGGAACATCTCCTTGCACTCTTCCCAGCGGTCGATGAGTCCCAGGCCGGCGACCTGCGGCTTGAAGTTGGAGTACTGTCCCCCCGGGATCTCGTGGTGGTAGACCTCGGCGGTGCCGCTCTTCAGCCCCGACTCGAACGGCTCGTAGTAGTCGCGCACGTTCTCCCAGTAGTTGGCGAGCTGCTGCAGGCCGCGCTCGTTCACCTGCGGGTCGCGCTCGGTCCCCTTAAGGGTGGCCACAAGCGCGTTCATGTTCGGCTGCGAGGTGAGGCCGGAAATGGAGGAGAGCGCCGCGTCCACGATATCCACGCCGGCCTCGGCCGCCTTCAACAGCAGGGCTCCGCCGTTGCCGGAGGTGTCGTGGGTGTGCAGGTGGATCGGGATGCCGATCTCTTCCTTGAGCGCCTTGACCAGCTGGTAGCCGGCAAACGGCTTCAGAAGGCCCGCCATGTCCTTGATGGCGAGGATGTGGGCGCCCATCTTCTCCAGTTCCTTCGCCATCGAGACGTAGTAGGAGAGCGGGTACTTGGTGCGGGTCGGATCGCTGATGTCGCCGGTGTAGCAGATGGCGGCCTCACAGATCTTGCCGGACTTCCTGACGGCGTCCATGGCCACCGTCATACCGCGGGTCCAGTTGAGCGAGTCGAAGACGCGGAAGACGTCGACGCCGGAGGCGGCCGCCTCCTCAACGAAGCGCTGGACGACGTTGTCCGCATAGTTGGTGTAGCCAACTGCGTTGGCGCCGCGCAAAAGCATCTGGAAGAGCACGTTGGGGATCGCCTTGTCGAGGTCATGCAGCCTCTGCCAGGGGTCTTCCTTCAGAAAGCGCATGGAGACGTCAAAGGTGGCGCCGCCCCAGCACTCCAGCGAGAAGAGGTCGCTGGCGAGGTGCGAGGTGGCGTCGGCGATCTTCAGTATGTCGTAGCTCCTCACCCGGGTGGCGAGCAGCGACTGGTGCGCGTCACGCATGGTGGTGTCGGTCAAAAGGAGCTTCTTCTGGTCGAGCACCCACTTGGAGAGCGCCTCGGCCCCCTGCTCGCGCAGGATGTCCTTGGTCCCCTTCGGCTTGTTGGTGAGGAAATCCCCCTCCGGGGCCCTGGCCTCCAAAAGCTCGCCGGAGCGAAGCGGCTTGGCTACCCCGGCGGAGCCGTTGACGATGACCTCGCCCAGGAAATGGAGCACCTTGTTGGCGCGGTCCTTCTTCTCCGGGATCACCAAGAGCTCAGGGTGCTGGTCGATGAAGGAGGTGTTGCAGTCGCCGGACTGGAAGACCGGATGGGTGATGACGTTCTCCAGGAAGCCGATGTTGGTCTTCACGCCGCGGATGCGGAATTCCTGCAGGGCGCGGTTCATCACGTTGGAGGCCGCCTGGAAGGTGAGCCCCCAGGCGCTGACTTTGACCAAGAGCGAATCGTAGTGCGGGGTGATCTGCGCGCCGGTGAAGGCGTTGCCCGCGTCCAGGCGCACGCCGCAGCCGGCCGAGGAGCGGTAGGTGGTCAGGATACCGAAGTCCGGGGCGAAGTTGTTGGCCGGGTCCTCGGTGGTGATGCGGCACTGGATGGCGAAGCCGCGC
This sequence comes from Geomonas sp., assembly GCF_035254065.1. GTDB lineage: Bacteria > Desulfobacterota > Desulfuromonadia > Geobacterales > Geobacteraceae > Geomonas. The sequence continues at coordinate 22,059 of NZ_DATFBA010000374.1, read as the reverse complement.
ATCTCGATGGAGCCCTGGTTGGGGATGTTGATCTCCGGGTCGGAGAGCCTCTTCCCTTCGGCGATCAGGATCTGCGCCTGCACCAGGTTGCGGCCGGTGATCATCTCGGTGACCGTGTGCTCGACCTGGATGCGGGGGTTCATCTCGATGAAGTAGTAGCTCCCCTCCTCGTCCAGCAGGAATTCGACGGTGCCGGCGTTGCGGTAGGCGACCTGCTTGGCGATCTTGATGGCGTCGGCGCAGAGCGCGCGGCGGGTGTCGCCGGGGAGTGCCAGCGAGGGGGCGAACTCGACCACCTTCTGGTGGCGGCGCTGGATGGAGCAGTCGCGCTCGAAGAAGTGCACCAGGTTGCCGAAGGAGTCCCCCAGGACCTGCACCTCGATGTGCTTGGGGTTCTTCAGGTAACGCTCCAGGAACACGGATGGGTCGCCGAAGGCGGCCTTCGCCTCGGAGGAGGCGGACTGCAGCCCCTCCAGCAGCTCCTTCTTGTCGGTGGCCACCCTCATGCCGCGGCCACCGCCGCCGGCCGCCGCCTTGATGATGATGGGATAGCCGTAGTTCTTGGCGAAGATCAGGGCGTCCTCTTCGTGCTGGATGGGCTCCTCGGTGCCCGGCACGGTCGCCACGCCGGCGGCCTTGGCCACCTTCCTGGCCGCGACCTTGTCACCCAGGGCCCGCTGCATCTCGGCGGTCGGTCCGATGAAGGCGATGCCGTTGGCCTCGCACTTCTCGGCGAACTCGGCGTTCTCGGCCAGGAAGCCATAGCCGGGGTGGATGGCGTCCACCTCGACCTTCTTGGCGAGGGCGATGATCTCATCGATGCCGAGGTAGGCGTCGATCGGCTTCTTCCCTTTGCCGACCTGGTACGCCTCGTCCGCCTTGTAGCGGTGCAGCGAGAGCTTGTCCTCTTCCGAGTAGATGGCAACCGTGCTGATACCGAGCTCGGTGCAGGCGCGGAAGATCCTGATTGCGATCTCGCCGCGGTTGGCCGCCATAACCTTCTTGAATTTCCTTCCCTCCATCGCTTCTCCTTTGGCTGGGCTTGACCCTTACGTGAAGAGCCAATTAGTGATAGTAAAAAATTATACTCAGAGTAAAAAAGTGAATGATATCAATTACTTACAAGGGTCATAAAATAGGTTATAGATAAAACCATTTTCTTTCCGATTTGTCAACCGCAATACCGTTATAAACCGCACACCTTCCCCGAACCAGTACAGGTGAGACCGAAGGGGGCACGGCCGGTAAACCACGTTTTGGGAAGAGGGCTTCAAAAGCTTTCAAGTATAGCAAAAAACGTCGCAGCGTCTGCCCGGAATCCCGCACGCCGCCGAGCTTTGCGCCGACGGAAACCTTGACAATCCGGCTTAATATCAAATAACATACACACTTTCGGCCATATCAGTAAAAAAACAACCCATCCTCTCCCCGACCCTCCCCTTGAAGGGGAGGGAGCTTCACACCGCGGCTCCCAGGGAACTGGTTGCCGCTGGCACCACGTCCCCTCCCCTTCAAGGGGAGGGACAGGGTGAGGATGGGTTTCGACGGCCACAGTCAAATTTCTCGGAGACAAGGTTGAACTGGAAAGCGATCGGCATTTTCGACTCCGGCATCGGCGGCCTCACCGTCCTCAAAGAGGTGGTGCGGGCCCTTCCGCAGGAGGATACCATCTACCTTGGCGATACCGCCCGGGTCCCCTACGGCACCAAGTCGCCGGAGACGGTGATCCGCTACTCGCAGCAGATCGCCCGCTACCTCCTGAGCCGCGACATCAAGCTGCTGGTGGTCGCCTGCAACACCGCCTCCGCGGTGGCGCTCGCCACCCTGCAGAAGGAATTCCCCATCCCGGTGGTGGGGGTGATCGAACCGGGCGCCCGCGCCGCGGCCGCCGTCACCAAGAGCGGCAAGGTCGGCGTGATCGGCACCGCCGCCACCATCGGCTCCAGCGCCTACACCAAGGCGATCAAGCGCATCAATCCCGACATCGAGGTGGTCACCCGCGCCTGCCCGCTTTTCGTGCCGCTGGCCGAAGAGGGGTGGGTGGACAACGAGGTGGCCAGGCTGACGGCGCGCATCTACCTGGAAGAACTGAAGGTACAGCAGGTCGACACCCTGGTGCTTGGCTGCACCCACTACCCCATCCTGAAGCAGGTGATCGGCGAGGTGATGGGACCGGGGGTGAAGCTGGTGGACTCCGCGGAGCAGACCGCGCTCACCGTGGCGCAGATCCTCTCCGAGGGAGACCTTCTGCGTCCCAAGGGAGAGAAGGGGAACCACCACTACTACGTGACCGACATCCCGGCCGGATTCATCCGGGTCGGCAACCGCTTCCTGGGCGGCCGGCTGGGTGACGTCTACCAGGTGGACCTGGAGCAGGAACTTCAGGAGGGAGAGTGCCTTGAAGAAGCGTAGAACCCAGGCCAAGTACCTCCTTTTGGCCTCCTTCCTGCTGTTCGCCGTGGTGCTCGGCGCCCTTATCTTCCGCAAGTACCACACCGCCAGTGGTCCGCTGGAGCCTTCCCCGACCACTGCCCAGCAGGGAACCACGGTGGTCACCCTCTTCTTCGGCTCCCCCGATGGCAAGGGGCTGGTCCGCGAGGGGCGCGAGGTGGAGATCGAGGAAGGGCTCGAGGAGAGCATCGAGACGGTGATGGACGAGCTGGTCAGCGGCCCCATCGGCTCCAGCGCACCCACCATCCCGGCAAACACCAGGGTGCTGGGGGTGAAGGTGATCGGCAACGTGGCGCACATCGACTTCGGCTCTGAGTTGAAAGAGGGGACCCCGCCCGGCAGCGCCGCCGAGACCGCCGCGGTCTACTCCATCGTCGACACGGTGACCACCAATTTCCCGCAGATAAAGTCGGTGCAGATCCTGATAGAGGGAGCCCCGGCGGAGACCCTGCAGGGGCACCTGGACCTGAAAGAGCCGCTGCCGCCGGACTTCACGCTGGAAGGGAAGAAGGCGGAGCAGGCCGAGACACCGGCCCCATCGCAGAAGTAGCCAAGCCGTTCGCCCTGAGCCTGTCGAAGGGTGAGGGATCTGCCCCCTCACGCCCCCCTTGTTAAAGGGGTGCCAGGGGGGATTTGCTTTGGACGTACAGCTGCGATTGCGGCAGAGTTCCCCCTCCCTAACCCTCCCCCTTCGGGAGAGGGGACTGAACACGAAGAAACTACTCTTTATAATAGCGGGACAAACGAGGTGATCATGAAGATGCCGTTTTTGCAGGCGATCAAGGAACGGGTACTGGTGCTGGACGGCGCCATGGGGACCATGCTGCAGGAGCGCGGCCTGAAACCCGGCCAGTCGCCGGAAGAGTTGAACCTGACGGCACCGGAGATCGTGGCGGGGGTGCATGCCGCCTACCTGGAGGCCGGTGCCGACATCATCGTCACCAACACCTTCGGCGGCAGCTCGGCGAAACTGGAACACTACGGCCTGGCCGACCGGGTAGCCGAGATCAACGCGCAGGCGGTGCGCCTGGCCCGCGAGGTGGCCAAAGAGAGCGCCTACGTGGCGGGCTCCATCGGGCCGACCGGGCGCTTCGTGGAGCCGGTGGGGGATGTCACCTTCGACGAGATGGCCGCCATCTTCCGCGAGCAGGCCAAGGCGCTCATCGTGGCGGGCTGCGACCTGATCACCCTCGAGACCTTCCTGGACATCAAGGAGATCCGCGCCGCGGTGATCGCCATCCGCGAGCTTTCCGCCGAGATCCCCATCATCGCCATGCTCACCTTCGAGGAGAAGGGGAGAAGCGTGCTCGGCTCCCCTCCCGAGGCGGCAGCCATCACCCTGGAGGCGGTAGGGGCCAGCGTGATCGGCTCCAACTGCGGTCTGGGGGTAGAGGGGATGTACGAGGTGCTCAAAGCGATGCGCCAGGTCACCTCGCTGCCGCTCATCTGCCAGGCCAACGCCGGGCTCCCCATCCTCCAGCATGGCCATACCGTGTTTCCGGACACCCCCGAACAGATGACCGCCTTCCATGACCGCCTGCTGGAGCTCGGCGTGCGGGTCATCGGCGGCTGCTGCGGCACCACGCCGGCCCACATCGCCGCCATGCAGCAGGCGCTGGAGGGGAAACAGCGCCCCTTCATGCAGAAAGAAAACGACGGCACCACCTGGCTCTCCAGCCGCGGTGCCTTTGCCGCCATCGGGCCGAATGCCCCGGTCGCGGTGATCGGCGAGCGGATCAACCCGACCGGCAAGAAGCTCTATTCGCAGGAACTCAGGGAAGGTAAGGTGAGCTACATCCGCCGCGAGGCCCTGGAGCAGACCGCCCTGGGGGCGACCCTGCTGGATGTCAACGTAGGCACCCCCGGCATCGACGAACCGGCCGCCATGGAGCGCGCCGTCTTCTGCATCACCGGCGCGGTGCAGACGCCGCTAGTCCTGGACTCCTCCTCCCCCGAGGCGCTGGAGGCGGGTCTCAAGGCCGCCGACGGCAAGGTGCTCATCAACTCGGTGAACGGCGAGGAGAAGAGCATGGCCGCCGTGCTGCCGCTCGCCAAGAAGTACGGGGCGGCGCTGGTCTGCCTCACCCTGGACGAGACGGGGATCCCGGCCACCGCCGAGGGGCGCGCGGCCATCGCGGCCAAGGTGGCCGGGCGCGCGCAGGCCTACGGCATCGACAAGAGCCAGCTGGTGGTCGACTGCCTCACCCTGACGGTGAGCGCCGAGCCCAAGGGGGCGCTGGTGGCGCTGGATGCCATCAAGCAGGTCCGCCAGGAGCTGAAACTGAACACCGTGCTGGGGGTGAGCAACATCTCCTTCGGCCTCCCCTGCCGGCCGCTGATCTCCTCCACCTTCTTCTCCATGGCCATGCACTCCGGTCTCACCGCCGCCATCATAAACCCCAAGGAGGCCCCCATGATGGCCGCCTGGCGAAGCGCCATGGTGCTGCTGGGGCGCGACCCCAACGCCGGCGCCTACATCGAGGCCTACAAGGGGCAGACCGCCAACGTCCCGGTCACCGCCACCCTGGAGCAGTCGGGCGCGCAGGGGGCCGCTCCGGTTGCCGCCGCGCCGGAGGGGATCCGCGGCAGGCTGGCCCGCGCGGTTATCGAGGGTGAACAGGAATCGGTGGTGGCGCTGGTGGAAGAGGCCCTCGCCGAGGGGCTCACCCCCATGGAGATCAGCTCGGAGGCCCTTCTGCAGGGGCTGGAGGAGGTCGGCCGCCGCTTCGAGAGCGGTGCCTTCTTCCTGCCGCAGGTGATGGTCTCCGCCGACACCATGAAGGCCGCCTTCGCACGGCTCAAGCAGGAGCTGAAAAGCGGAGGGATCCAGAGCCTGGGCAAGATCCTGATGGCCACCGTGGAAGGGGACATCCACGACATCGGCAAGAACATCCTGGTCACGCTCTTGGAGAACCACGGCTTCGAGGTGATCGACCTGGGCAAGAACGTGGCCGCCGCCCGCATCCTGGAGGAGGCTCTCGCCCATAAGGTGGACGCGGTGGGGCTCTCCGCGCTGATGACCACCACCATGGCCCAGATGGACAAGGTGGTGCGCCTTCTGAAGGAAGAAGGGGTGCAGACCTTCACCATGGTGGGGGGCGCGGTGGTCACCCAGCAGTACGCGGATGAGATCGGGGCGGACCTCTACGCCAAGGACGCCATGGAGGCCGTGGCCCGTATCAAGAAACTGCTGGCAAAATAAAGGGTTTCCCTCCTAATATATAGCTTGCAACGCCGCGGACGCTGTGCTAATTTGCGCACGTTACGCCATTTGGCGTAGAGGGAACCAACGATGGTACTCGGCTTCAATCACAACATCAGGTACAAGGGTGAGGTCTTCCACGTCCAGACCGAGGACAGCGGCAAGGCCAATCCCCACATCATCACCCTGCTCTACCGCGGTGGAACCATCCTCGCTTCCGCCAAGACGAGCTACGCGGACATCATCAAGGTCGAGCAGCTCGAGCAAGTGGTCGAATCGATCATGAAAGAGCAGCACAAGGACATGATGCGGCGCCTCAAGGCGGGTGAGTTCGACGCCCGCGCCTTCCCCAACGGCGTGCCGCAGGGGGCACCGGCAGCTGCGGAGCCGGGCGCAACCGAAGGGGGACGGGCAGCTGCGGAGCCAGTCCCCGCACGAGCAACTGCACAGGCGGTCCCCGCACCCGCGGCACCTCAGCCGTCAACGGCAAGCCAGAGCGCACCAGCCGTGACTCCCGCTTCACCCGGCCCTCCGGCCGGCACCAACCCGACCAGTCCCCCGGCCTCCCCCACCAAACGGAGCCTGGATGAGGTGATCCTCGATTACCTCATCACGGGCGAGGAAAAATAAACACCATCCTGAAAGGAATCTTCGTGAAAGAAAAGATCGCAGAGCTGGAAGAAAAGGCGAGGCGCCTGCGCATCGCCATCGTGAAAACCCTGCACAAGTCGCAGTCGGGACACACGGGCGGCTCGCTCTCCGCCATCGACATGGTATGCGCCCTCTATTTCCACAAGATGCGCCACAACCCGGCCGAGCCCTCCTGGGACGGACGTGACCGCTTCGTGCTCTCCAAGGGGCATGCCGCCCCCGCCCTCTACGTGACGCTGGCCGAGTGCGGCTACTTCCCCAGCGAGGACCTCATGATGCTCAGGCGCCTGGGGAGCCATCTGCAGGGCCACCCGGATTGCAAGGGGACCCCGGGGGTCGACGTCTGCACCGGCTCGCTCGGCCAGGGGCTTTCCATGGCCAACGGCATGGCGCTCGGCCTCAAGCTGGACGGCAAGGAGAACCGCGTGTACGCCATCCTGGGCGACGGCGAGTTGCAGGAGGGGCAGATCTGGGAGGCCGCCATGGCCGCCGCCCACTACGGCAACGACAACCTCTGCGCCCTGATCGACTCCAACGGCCTGCAGATCGACGGCGACGTCTCCAAGGTGATGAACGTCGCCTCCATCTCCGACAAGTTCCGCTCCTTCGGCTGGAGGGTGATCGAGATCGACGGCCATGACATGGCGCAGATCGTAGCAGCCTTGGACCACGCCGAGACCCACAAGGGGGCTCCCACCGCCATCGTCGCCAAGACCGTCAAGGGCAAAGGTGTGCACCTGTTCGAGAACAAGGCCTCCTACCACGGCGTGACCCCCAACGATCAGGAGCTTCCCGAGGCGCTCAGGTGCCTGGGCTGCGCCGACTAGCCAACGAATAAGGAAAGGATACCGATTATGATAGCAACCAGGGACGCTTACGGGGAGGCGCTCGCCGAGCTGGGCGCCGAGAACGAGAGCATCGTGGCACTGGACGCCGACCTCTCCGGCTCCACCAAGACCGGCGTCTTCGCCAAGAGATTCCCCAACCGCTTCTTCAACATGGGCATCGCCGAAGCCAACATGGTCGGCACCGCCGCAGGCCTCGCCTCGGTGGGCAAGATCCCCTTCGTCTCCACCTTCGCCATCTTCGCGGCCGGCCGTGCCTGGGAGCAGATCCGCCAGTCGGTCGCCTACCCGAAGGCCAACGTGAAGATCGTCGCCACCCATGGCGGCGTCACGGTGGGCGAGGACGGCGGCAGCCACCAGTCGGTGGAGGACGTCGCCATCATGCGCGCGATCCCCAACATGACGGTGATCGTGCCGGCCGACGGCGAGGAGACCAAGGGCGCCATCCGCGCGGCGGCCGCCTACAAGGGGCCCGTCTACGTGCGGCTGGGGCGCAACAAGGTCCCCACCGTCTTTCCCGCGGGCCATGAGTTCAAGATCGGCAAGGGCAACCAGCTGGTGGACGGCTCCGACCTCACCTTCGTGACCACAGGCCTCATGACCGCCCAGGCGGTGATCGCCGCCGAGAAGCTCCAGGCCGAGGGAATCTCCGCGCGGGTGGTCCACCTGGGGACCATCAAACCGCTCGACAAGGAGATCGTGCTGAAAGCGGCCCGCGAGACCGGCGCCATCATCACCGCCGAGGAGCACTCGGTGGTGGGCGGCCTGGGAGGCGCGGTTGCCGAGCTTTTGGGCGAGGAGTGCCCGACCCTCATGAAGCGGGTCGGCATCCACGACCGCTTCGGCACCTCCGGCAAGTCTGATGAGCTCCTGAAGTACTTCGGCCTGAACGCCGAGACCCTGATGGAAGAGGCAAGGGAGATCATCACGAGGAAAGGATGAGGCGGGTCTCCCTCCTCAGATCCAGCGCCGGCTTCACCTACATCGGCGCGCTGGTGATGGTCGTGGTCCTGGGGATCATGGCCGCACGGGCCGTCACCGTCTGGAAGACTGCAGCGCAGCGGGAGAAGGAGACCGAACTCCTCTTCCGCGGCATGCAGTACATGGACGGGCTTAGGCGCTGGTACTGGCCCAAGGGGATACCGACCCAGACGGGCCAGACCCCTCTCCCGGGCCAGCCCCGGACCTACCCGGCCGCCCTGCCAGTCGGGGTACCGGGTCCCAAGGAACTCAAGGAGCTGCTGAAGGGGACCGGGGCCAGCCCCAAACCGTGCCTCAGGAAGCTCTTCCTGGACCCGATGACCCTCAAGGAGTTCGAGCCGATCAAAGGGGCCGACGGCAGGATACTCGGCGTGCACAGCACCAGCGAAGAGGCGCCGATCAAGCAGTCCTTCAAAGACCCATCCTCGTTCAACCTGGACCCCAGCGACTTCGAGGGGAAGAGCAGCTACAAGGATTGGGTGTTCATCTGCACGCATTGGCCCAGACCGCTGGGGGATGAGTCTCAGACGGGAGCCGGACAAGGCACGCGAACAACGCCACCGTAATCCGTAGTAACCGCCACCGGCCCGCGGCCGGTTGCACGGCACCACCTGAAGATGCATATGCATTCACCACCCCAGCGGAGGCACCTCTGATTTTCAAGAGTCTGACAACTCGGGTCATCGTGCTCTCCATCTGCCTGCTCGTGTTCGGCATCGGGACCTTCGCGTTCCTGACCCTCAGGCGGGAGCAGATGCAGCTCATCAACTCCGCCCGCGAGTCCAGCGACCTCCTGTTGAACACCATTGAACGCAGCGTCTACAACGCCATGCGCATCGGCAACACCGAGGACGTGCAGGTCATCCTGGAGATGGTCGGCCAGAACGAGAAGCTGGTGGGCGTGCGCATCTTCCACCCCCACGGGGTGATCCTCAAGTCCTCCCAGCCGGGCGAGGTGGGTCACCTGGTCGACCAGCAGGACTTCAAGCTCTTTTTGGACAACAAGAGGGAGGGGGTCTTCAACCTCCCCGGTTACGGGGAAGTACTGGGGATGGTGAAGCCGATCTACAACGACCGGCAATGCAACCTCTGCCACGGCTCCAAGAGCAGGATCATCGGCCTTTTGAACGTCAACTACTCCCTGGTGGAGACCAGGAAGCGGATCGTAGAGCTGACCAACCTGTTCATCCTCTCCACGGTCGCCATCATCGGCTTCTTGTCCCTCACCATCTCGTTGGTCATGCTGAAGTTCGTCAAGAAGCCGCTGATCCGGATGAGCCAGAACATGGCGAAGGTCGAAGCGGGCGATCTCTCGGTCCGCATGACCTCCCACGGCAAGGACGAGATCGGCAAGCTGATCACCAGCTTCGACTCCATGGTCGGCAAGCTGGACAAGGCCAAGAAGGAGCTGGAATCCTTCCATTTCCAGCAGATGGAGCGTGCCGACCGGCTCGCCTCGGTGGGCGAGATGGCGGCCGGCATCGCCCACGAGATCAAGAACCCGCTGACCGGCATCGCGGCCGCCATCACCGTCCTGAAAGACGACTTCGAGGCGGAGGACCCGCGCAGCTCCATCATCAACGAGGTGCTGGAGCAGATCTCCCGGCTGGACAAGACGGTGAACGACCTCTTGTTCTTCGGCAAGCCGACCGCACCCGAGCCCTCCTGCACCGACCTGAACAGCCAGCTCAGGAAGACCCTGGTGTTCGCGGGACAGCACCGGGGCGGCAAGAACATCGAGAAACAGCTGGAGCTGCAGGAGGACCTGCCGCCCGTCTACGTCGACCCCAAGCAGATCCAGCAGGTATTCCTGAACCTGTTCCTGAACGCGGTGCAGGCCATGCAGCAGGGCGGGACCCTGACCGTCAAGAGCAGCCTGGTGGAGATCGACGGGGTCCCCACCGTGCAGGTCAAGGTGACCGACACCGGGCAAGGGATACCGCCGCAGATTCTGGAGAAGATCTTCACCCCCTTCTTCACCACCAAGGCCCAGGGGACCGGTCTCGGTCTTCCCATCTGCCACCGCCTGATCGCGCAGCATAACGGCAGGCTCTCGGTGATCAGCGAGGACGGCAAGGGGACCACCTTCACGGTGGAGCTCCCCGCCTACCGTCCGGCTGAATGCCCGGAGGGGATGGTGCCCCTGCAGGGGGCAGCAAACGGGGGGGAGCCCCGCGAGCTCCCCGAGCCTTCATGACATACGTTTAGCAGCCGACGGGACAACCATTCGTAAGGAGCATCCATGCGCAAGACGAAAATAATGGTCGTTGACGATGAGCACCTGATCCGCTGGTCGTTAGAGCAGAACCTGAAGAAGCAGGGATACGACGTCTGCACGGCCGGCACCGGGGAAGACGCGCTCAGGCTGGCCCGCGAGGAGCAGCCCGAGCTGGTGCTGCTCGACTACCATCTCCCCGGCATCAACGGCCTTGAGGTCCTGCAGAGGCTCAAGGAGTTGGACGAGGACATCCTGGTGATCATGGTGACCGCGCAGGGGGGACTGGAGACCGCGGTCAACACCATGCGCCACGGCGCCTACGATTACATCAACAAGCCGTTCAACCTGGACGAGATGGCGATCGTGATCAGGAAGGCCCTGGAGACCCAGGACCTGCGTCGCGAGGTGGTCCAGCTCAGGAGCGAGCACAAGAAATCGGGGCCGCCCAAGATACTGGGGACCTCCAAGCATATGCGCAACGTGCTGGACATGATGGCCAAGGTCGCCAAGAGCGACGCCGCCACCGTGCTGGTGCAGGGGGAGTCGGGGACCGGCAAGGAGCTGGTGGCCAAGTGGATCCACTACGAGTCGAACCGTGCCGAGAAACCGTTCGTAGCGATCAACTGCGCGGCAGTGCCGGCCACCCTTTTGGAGAGCGAGCTGTTCGGGCACGAGAAGGGCGCCTTCACCGACGCCAAGGTCTCCAAGAAAGGTCTCTTCGAGCTGGCCGACGGCGGCACCGTGTTCCTGGACGAGATCGGGGACATGGAGATCGGCATGCAGGCCAAGCTGCTGCGCTTCCTGGAGGACAGGACCTTCCGGCGCATCGGCGGCACCAAGGTGATGCCGGTTGACGTCCGGATCATCTCGGCCACCAACAAGGACCTGCTGAAGGCGATCGAGGAGAAGACCTTCAGAAACGACCTCTACTACCGCCTGCAGGTGATCCCCATCTTCCTCCCCTCGCTCAGGGAGCGCAAGGAGGACATCCTGATCCTGGCCAACTACTTCATCGAGATGTACACCAAGGAGTTCAACAAGCCGACCAAGGGGATTTCCAGCATGGCGGAGAAGCTGCTGGTCGAGTACAACTGGCCCGGCAACATCCGCGAGCTGAAGAACGTGATCGAGCGCGCCATCATCCTGGGGAACGAAGAAAACCTCCTGTTGGAGAACCTGCCGTTGGAGATCGTGGCCAAGGCGTCCCAGGTGACCGTGCCGATGCAGACCTTCAAGCTGCCGCCCGAAGGGATCGACATCGAGGAAGTCGAGCGCGAGCTGATCAAGCAGAGCCTGGAGATGACCGACTGGAACCAGTCCAAGGCCGCCAAGAAGCTCAACCTCGGCATCGACGCCTTCCGCTACCGCATGAAGAAGTTCGGTTTCCTGAAGTAGGATAAAGGCGGATAACGTCAAAGACTTAGCACGCGGATGACGCGGATTTGGCGGATCTGCACGGATAAAACCTGTAAAAGGGAAAACTAAAACCCTAAAGGCTAATTTAACAGGGATGAAGGGGATGAAGGGGATGTACATCAAAGGCTGTGATTTTGCCTTTATCCCTTTCATCCGCTTTTATCCCTGTTAATAATGCCTTTAGGGTTTTGTCTTTAGTACCTGCTTTAATCCTTGCTTTAACCTAAGCCTTAATCGGTGTAAATCCGTCCAATCCGCGTCATCCGCGTTCCAACGCCTTTGACTTTATCCGTCCCCATCCCCCGCGTTAAATCTTGACGAGGGTGTACTTCCTGCTCCCGATTCCCATCTTCTCCCCGTGTTCCAACTGCACCTCCCAGTCGATCTCCGGATGCACGCCACGGAACTTGTCGCCGCCCGGCTCGTGCCCGCTGGCAAGGGCGGTATCCAGGTTCCCCCGAGCGTTGTTGACCAGGTCCGCGCAGGCCTGATCGAGCGCCACCGGGTCGGTGGAGGCGCAGATGCCGATGTCGTTCACGATGGGGGCGTCCGCATGCCCGTAGCAGTCACAGGCAGGCGATACCTGGGTGATGAAGTTGATGAAGAGCGACTTCCCCTTCTTCCCGGAGAGGGCACCGGTGGCGTACTCCACCATCTTCTTCATCACCAGCGAGGCGCTCTCGTTCCACTGGATGTTGATCGCCTTCTGGACGCAGGCGGTGATGCAGCGGCTGCAGCCGACGCAGGCCTCCGCATCGATGTTCGCCCTCCCCTCCACGATGGCGACCGCGGCATGGGCGCACGACTTCAAGCAGATGCCGCAGCCGTTGCAGAACTTCTCGGCCACCTTGGGAGCCACCGTGGAGTGCTGCTGCATCTTCCCGGTCCGGCTGGAGCACCCCATCCCCAGGTTCTTGAGGGTCCCCCCGAAACCGGTCAGCTCGTGGCACTTGAAATGGGATACCGCTATCAGTGCGTCCGCCTCCAGGATCTCGGAACCGATGCTCACCTTTTTCAGGAGCTCCCCCTTCACCGGCACCTCCTGGGCGGTGTGCCCCCGCAGGCCGTCGCACATGATGAGCGGCGCGTTCACGACCGAGTACGCAAATCCGTTCTCTATGGCGCAGGCGAGCGCCGAGACGGCCTCCTTGCGCTGCCCCGGGTAGAGGGTCGAGGAGTCGGTCAGGAAAGGGTTGGCGCCTAACTCCTTGATCTCGTCGACCACCCTGCGGATGAAGATGGGGCGGATGAAGGTGTGGTTCCCCTTCTCCCCGAAGTGCACCTTGACCGCCACCAGCTCGCCTTCCCTGAGACAGGAGGCAAGCCCCGCCTCTTTCATGAGCCTTCCGATCTTGGCGAACAGGTTCTCACGCGCCCCCGCCCGCATATCCGCGAAATACACCTTGCTCGACATGTCGCTCATCCTCCGGTAAATAGTTAAGATCACGGATAGGTAGCATATCTGACGCCTCATTTCAACATCGGCGAAGTTTTTCTTGCTCTCCACTCAAAATATGCTATTTATTAAAAAATGATCGCCAAAAAAGGAATACAGATGATTGAATGTGATGACCAGGAGCTGTGGGTCATGGGCCTCGGAAAGAACGTCGACCGCGGAGAGGTGGTCTGCCGCTACCTCCACGAGGGTGGTTTCCGTTGCCGAGCCGCTGACCTTTCCCAACTTGAGCAGTGCACTCCGCGCGCCATCCTGCTCGACATCTCCCCCTGGTCCGACGACGGCTGGGGCTTGCTGCTCACCCTGAAAGGAAACCCCGCCACCCGCGAGATACCGATCCTGCCGCTGTACCTCAGCGAAGACGGCGAGATCGGCGAGGTCTTCCGCGCGGCCGGCTTCTTCATGCTCCCGGTCGACCAGGGGTACCTCTCCAAGAAGCTCAAACAGTACGGGCTGGCGGACGAGTCCGAGGACTACGACCTGCAGGCGATGATCGTCACCCGGCGGGGGGAGGAACGGGTGCAGAAAGCGATCGAGCAACTCGGCTTCGAAGCGGTGAATGCCTACACCGGCAAGGAGGCGGTCGCCGTCGGCACCATCATCCACCCCTTCATGATCTTCTGCTCGCTGATGCTGGCGGACATGGGAGCCTTCGAGCTCATGCACCGCTTCCAGCTCTATCCGCAGACCCGCAACATCCCGTTCTTCGTGCTGCTCAAGGAGGGCATGAAGGAAGGGGAACGCGCCGCCATGACCCGCAGCGTCGACCACCTGGTCCGCAAGGACTACCTGACCCGCGAGGAGTTCCTCTCCTACTTCAAGAAGACCGGCAGCTAAGGCCTGCGGCCGAAGTGTAGCAGTACAAAAAGCAAAAAAGGGGCACAGCCGTCGGCTGTGCCCCTTTTTCTTTCTTACCTGCCAACTCTGCTTCAGGTCCCCCCCTTGATAAAGGGGGGACAGGGGGGATTTGCTTCTGCTTCAGGGGCCACGGTGAGGGAACTTTCCTTGAAGATCCGAGGCTTCCCTCACCCCTGCCATCCCCCGGTGGGGGAGGGAGAGCTTACCAATGGGTAGTGCAGGTTGTGCAGGTTACTACCTGAGCAAGAAGCTTGCGGGTCATTTGAAGACGCCGTAGAAGGACATGACGGGCGCCTGGAAGGTGACCTCGCCGGAGCTGGTGACCTGGGTCGGCTGCGGGGAGACCCATTTCCCCGTCCCCGGGTCGTAGAAGTAGATGGTGACGGCCTGGCCGCTGGTAAGGGTGGGAACCTGCATGGTCACCGTCATGGCGGGTTTGGCGGTCCAGGCGGTGCTGATGGCGATGCTTACGTAGGAAACGAAGGTCCCCGGCTGGGAAACCTGGGCCGGGGAAGGGAGCGTGGTGGGGTCGCTGGAGTACTTGACCACGGTGGGGTCAAACCCGGAGACCACGGTGCTCAGTCCGTCCTCCAGCAGGGTCCGCCCCTCGACAACCACCTGAGCCTTGGCGGGGGAGGTCAACTGCTGAGCATTTACGCCGGTGTACCCCCAGGAGTCGGTGGCGATCGCCCCGACCGCGCTCGACACGGTGCTGGGCTGGGTAGAGCTGCCGCCGGCACTTCCCTGGTCGAAGCCCCCGCCGCAGCCGCAAAGCCCCAGGCAGATGGCGGCCGACAGCAGAAGGGCCGGGATCGTTATGCTGCGTGTTCTCATTTCGTCCTCTCTAATCGTGGCCACGGGGCCTTCCCCCGCGAGGAAAGGCCCCGTGGCTCCTGCTGTTACGGTCAGAACTTGACCCTCAGGCCAACCTGTGCGTTATGGGAGGCGAGCTTGAAGTCGGTTGAGTTCGGCCAGTTGTCGTGGAGGCTGACCGTGCTGGTGCCGAAATAGCGGTAGCCCACATCGAGCGAGAAATGGTGGTTGAGGGCGAGTTCCACGCCGCCCCCCACCTGGTAGGCGAAGGCGGCCGCGTCGTCCGAGCTGAAGATGTGGTAGTTGAGGGCTCCGGAATTGGCATCCACCCCCTTGGTGTTGGTGATGTTGACGGAAGCGACCCCCATGCCCCCCCCGATGTAAGGGGTGACCGGGCTGTCATTGTGGATGTCGTAAAAGGCGTTGACCATGGCGGCAAAGGCCCCGACATGGCCGTCGGTATTGACGTAGTGCACGCCGTAGGTCGGTTCCCCGACCCCGCTGATCTGTCCTTGCTTGTAGGACAGTTCGCCCTCCACCCTCACGTACCCGAAATCGTAGCCGGCGGTGCCGCCGACGTTGATCCCCGGGTCGAATTGGGTCCGGGCCTCTCTGGTGGTGATGGGATTGAACTGGGTGGTGGTCACGGTGGTGTCCTGGGGGATGCTTGCGCCGAGAAAAAACGAGCTGTAGCCCCCAGGATTGGGCGGTGTGGCCAAGCAGACGGTTGGGATCACCAGAGCCGCTACTACGACGGCTAAGGCGATCATGCTTCTGTTCTTGCTCATTCTACCTTCCTCCTGTTGGTTGTTGTCCCCGATCTCCCGCTTCCCGCGGCCGCAGAAAGCCCCCTCGGCTGTGAACTTCCCTGCGCCTTGGAATAGGCCCTGTCGGGCCCTTCCATCGCCGGCTGCAGCGGAAACGACGAGAGTCAAGGCGGGCGCATTATAATCGTCATCGACGGAGCGTGAAACAGTTTTTTTCGTAAAATCAATCCATTAGCAATGATTGATTGGTGCGTTAGTCGAACTATTAATGCCGGCGACTGCGCGTCCCCAGCCCGACATGGGCCGTCAGGGCAGCCTCGCCCGGCTCAGCACCTACCTCTGCCCCACCCTCTCCATCAGCTGTCCCACCTGTAACGGCCCCCGCTCCCCGGGAGAAAGAGATGACGTTTTGCGTGAAATGCGTTATCATTTTCAGCATAATGAGAACGGAAACGGGAGGTAGTTAATGCGCCGAAGTTTTCGCAACCACGTGCAGCGCGGATCCCTGCCAGTCGAGGAGACCTTCGAATGGGAAAAGGATGTCTCCCCGGAGCGGGGGGGGCGGCAACCAGCGCACGAGCAGACGCACCCCGCACGACCTCATGTCCCGAAACAAACCCGGCAGCACCGGCCTTCCGCATCACCTTCCGAACGGGATATCACCGCCCTCTGTAGCGGTGCCTGCGAGGGGATAGCGAACGCGCTCGGAAAGTACGCCGATCTCTACGATTTCGCCCCCATTGGCTACTTCACCCTCGACGAGGCCGGCGTCATCCGCGCCGCCAACCTGACCGGCGCCACCCTGATAGGAGAGGAACGCTCCCGGCTGGTGGGGACCAAGTTCGAACAGTTGGTCAGCGAAGAGTACCGTCCCACCTTGACCGACTTCCTCGCCAGGATCTCCTCCAGCGCCTGCAAAGGCACCTGTGAGCTCACCCTGCTGGTTAAGGAGGGCCCTCCCCTCTACGTCCGCATCGAAGCCTCCTGTAACGAGGAGATGGAGATCCGCCTGGCCGTTTTGGACATCTCCGACCGGAAGCGATCCGAGGAGGCCCTTCTGGTATCGGAGACCCGCTACCGCCGGCTCTTCGAGGCGGCCAAGGACGGCATCATGATCGTGGGCGCCGACTCGGGTGCCATCACCGAGGTGAATCCCACCCTGGTGGAGATGATCGGCATCCCGCGGGAAGAGCTTCTGGACCGGAGGATCTGGGAGATCGAGGCCTTCAGCGGCTTCGCCGCCAGCCACGCTCATTTCGACGCACTCCAGCACAGGGACCACATCCACCACGATGACCTGCCGCTTAAGACCGCTGACGGTCGCCAACTCGCCGTCGAGGTGATCAGCACCATCTATCACGACCGACAAACCAGGGTGATCCAATACAACATCCGGGATATCACCGTGCGCAAGCAGGCCGAGGAGGCGCTTCTCAAGAGCGAGGAGCAGTGCCGTACCCTGGTGAGCAACATAAACGAGTACGTCTACAGCGTCCGTTTCGAAAACGGTGCCATCAAGTCCATCTACCACAGTCCCAAATGCCTGGACATCACCGGCTACGCGCCGGAGGATTACTACCAGGACCCGCTCCTTTGGTACAACATGATCCACGAGGACGACCGGGAACTGGTCATGGAGTTCCTGGACGGCATCTTCTCCGGCAAGGACCAGCAGCCGATCCGGCACCGGATCATCCACAAGGACGGCACCGAGCGCTGGATCCTGAACAACTGCGCGGTGCAGCGCGCCGGCAGCGGCTTCGACCGCACCATCTCACGGCTGGACGGCTTCATCCTGGACATCACCGAGATCAAGCAGGCCGAGGAAAACATCTTCTTCCTCGCCCACCACGATCCCCTCACCAAGCTCCCCAACCGCAGCACCCTGTACGCCAGGATCGAACAGGTCCTTTCGGTCGCCCAGAAGGCCAAGCGCAACGTGGCGCTGCTCTTTCTGGATATCGACGGCTTCAAGCAGATCAACGACACCATGGGGCACGACGTCGGCGACAGGCTGTTGCAGTCGGTCGCCCGCAGCCTCAGCGACTGCACGCGCTCCTGTGACGTGGTGTCGCGGCTGGGCGGGGACGAGTTCGTCATCGTCTTGTGGGATTGCGGGGTTGCGGAGACCACTATCGTGGCCGAGAAGATCATCAACGCCGGCTTCAGCGTGGAGGGGAGCAACATCGCGGTCAACACCAGCATCGGCATCAGCATCTATCCCGACGACGGCGAGGACTACCTGGTCCTGCTGAAAAATGCCGATATCGCCATGTACCACGCCAAGAAAACGGGGGGGAGCAACTTCGAGTTCTTCACCCACAAGCTCAACGAGCAGGCCCACGAGCGGTTCGCCATCGAGGTCGACCTGCGCCGCGCCATCGACCACGACGAGTTCGTGCTGCACTACCAGCCCAAGGTCGACCTGGCCACCGGCAGGTTCAGCGGCATGGAGGCCCTGATCCGCTGGCAGCACCCCACCCGCGGACTGATCCACCCCGAGCAGTTCATCTCCATCGCCGAAGAAAGCGGCCTGCTCACCCCGATCAGCAAATGGATCATCCGCACCGTCTGCCGGCAGATTCGGCAGTGGCAGCAGCAGGGGATCGGACCGCTCTCGGTGGCGGTCAACCTTTCGGCGAGCTTCTTCCAGCACCGCGATTTCGAGGACACCGTAGAGAGCGCGCTGATGGAGACCGGCATCCTGCCGGAATGCCTGGAGCTGGAACTGACCGAGGCTACCATCATGAGCGACCCCCAGAAGGTGCTGGGGAGCATGGCCGCCATGAAGGCGCTCGGCCTGCAGCTCTCCATCGACGACTTCGGGACCGGCTATTCGAGCCTGAGCTACCTCAAGAAGCTGCCGGTGGACAAGCTGAAGATCGACCAGTCCTTCATCCACAACATCGCCGGCGACTCCGACAACGCGGCCGTGGTGAGGGCGGTGATCAGCATCGGGCGCAGCATGCAGCTCAAGGTGATCGCCGAGGGAGTGGAAACCGCCTCGCAGCTCGCCTGGCTGCAGGCCGAGGGAAGCGAGGAGGCGCAGGGCTACTACTTCAGCCGCCCGCTCCCCACCACCGGAATGACCGCGCTCCTCAGGCAGGGCCCGAACTTCCTGCACAACCCGAGAGGGAAGATGCAAGGAAGGCATTGATCTCCCCCTTCAGCTATGCCATTCAGCGATAACTTCCCCTATCTGGTCCCCCCCTTGATAAAGGGGGGACAGGGGGGATTGCTTCTGACGTTGGTCCAAACGTAGAAAAAGGACAAAAAAAAGAGGGCTGGGGGAACGAGGTTCCACCCAGCCCTGCTTTTTCCATTACCTTCGGCAGCCTAAGCCTTCCTGCCGCCGTCTACTCTTCCTGCATCTTCATGTCACCCATATCCATCCCTTCGCCGTCGGCCTCATGACCGCCCCCCTCCATGCATGGTGCATGGGCGCCACCGGGATGGTGGTGATTCTGCATCTTTTCCATCTGCGCGGTCATTTCTGCCCGCTGCTTGACCATCTTCGCCACGATTGCCGCCAGCTGGTCGGCCTTCTTGCTCTTGGGAGCCTTCTGCATCTTGTCGACCATTTTCTGCAGCTCGGCATCCTGCGCTTTCATCTTCTGGGCCATACCGAGCATCATCTGGTGGTGCTGGAGCATCAAGCCGGAGTGCTCGCGGCACTCCCCGCAATCGTGCCTGCCGTCATGTCCGCAGTTGTGCTCCCCTTCATGCCCGCAGCCATGCCCGCAAGGCCCCCGCTTCTGGCAGTCGGACATCTTTCCATCCTGCATCCCAGGGTGGCATTTGCCTTCCGGCATCCCATGGGCGCGGGGGGGCTTACAGGAGGTACCGTTGCAGTCGTGGAAAAGGGCCTCCAGGTGCTTGAGGACCTCCTTGGAAGAGATGGTGTCCGACTTGGCGAGTTCGTCCAGTTCCCTCAGTTGGGTCTTGACGTTGACCAGGTGCTCATCCATCATCTTCTGCATGTCCCCGCCTTTCATCTCGGCGGGCATGCCGGCCAAGGCACCGGCCCGGTACTTCTCGATCTGCTCGACGCTACGACGCATTTCGGCGAGCGCAGTGCGGGCAAACTCCGGAGGGACCCTTTCCCGCTGCCTGGCCATCTTTTCCAATGCCTTCCCGAAGGTGACCACGTTCTGGTGGTAGGCCATCATCAGCACCTTCTCGGGATTGTGCATCATCACCATCTTGTTGCAGCCCGGCATTCCCCCCTGCATTCCCGGACCTCCGGCAGCCATCCCCTCCTGCAGGGGCGAGTCCCCCTGCATACCCTGCATCCCGCTCAGGTCGACGGTAGCGCCCTCCGCGGCGAAGGCTGTCGCGGTACTCAGCACAAGCATGGCCATCGCGAGCAATACCCTTTTCATCATGACTCCTCCTTTCTGTAAAATCGCGGCGCTCACGTGCCGCGGAGGCCTGCAGATGGAACGCCTAACAAGCTGACTTAACTACGTGGAGCGCAGTTACAACGCCCTCCGTCCGGAAATCAGGTTTACCACGATGAGGATGACCGCCAGCACCAGCAGCAGGTGAATGAAGCCACCCAAGGTATAACTGCTAACCAGACCAAGTAACCACAGGATGAGTAGGATAACTACGATTGTCCACAGCATGCTGTCCTCCTTTGGGACCTTACAGGTCCCTCCGACCGGTTTCCGGTTAAGCCGTCATCGTGAGGCTGACCGGGCCTGGTCGCTTGCTGCGGGCCGACAGTCTATAAGTGTACCATGCAACGTCATTTGCCGACCCGAAGCTTGGTGAGGTTTTCCAACAATCCGAAAACGTTCAGGAGCCACAACACCACCACGATGACCACTACCGCATTGAGGATCGACTTGATGGAGCCCGCCATAGGAATGTAGGTGTTGACGAGCCAGAGCAAAACGCCGACCACAATAAGCACCAGTATCACCTGAATCAGCGGCATATTCTGATGCACCTCCTTTTTCGCCCCCCCCGTGTCCACCTTCCAATTCCCCTCGCCCCTTTAGGGGAGAGGGGCAGGGGGTGAGGGCGCATACGAATACAGCACCTTTACTGGCATTTTATCACGGAAGAATCAGACGATGGAAGTAACGGGCGAACGGGACGGAAGCGCGGCAGTGCAGATTGTCCAGCGATTGACGCTAGTACCGATATGTGGTACCAATTAGACATGAAAAGAAAGCACGCGAAGACCCTGCAAGCGATCTTCAACCACCCGGTTCCTGCCAATATTCAGTGGCCCGACATCATCGCACTGTTCCGGGAGCTAGGCGGGGAGATCACTGAGCGGGAAGGTTCACGCGTTGGCGTCCGTCTTTTTGGCGACCGGCGTGTTTTCCATCGCCCGCATCCAACGCTGGATACGGATAAAGGTGCAGTTGTCGCGATTCGGAAATGGCTTGAGCAAAACGGAGTCAGTCCATGAATATTCTGGAGATCAACGGCTATCGAGCAGTAATTTCATTTGATCCGCAGATCAACATGTTCAGGGGAGAATTCGTGGGGATCAACGGCGGAGCGGATTTTTACGCCACTACCGTGGACGACCTTCGAAAAGAGGGAGAAGTGTCCTTGAAGGCTTTTTTGGATATGTGTGCAGAGGATGGCGTGGAGCCTCGAAAGCAGTACTCCGGCAAGTTCAACCTACGCGTTCCTCCCGACTTGCACGAGCGCCTGGCAACCCAAGCCGCAGCCCACGGTAAGAGTATCAACACCTGGATAACGGAGTTGCTGTCTCAATGCATCAGGTATGACCAGTAACTTGGCGGATGGCGTAGCACCACTTTAGCATGACTTAGCAGGCTGACCCCTTCGAAGGCTCTCGTCATTTGGTCCCCCTGGTTGTCGAGCAATCTCGGAAGATAATTTCACTTTACCTTCTCGAGATAGTCGACTTCCGAAAGATACCCTTTGATCGGATCCATATACGAGACGATGAAGTAGAAGCCGTCGCCGGAAGGTATCCAGCCCGGCTTCAGCTCCAATGGGTACGGCACGCTCATCACGTATGTGCTTTGCCCTCCGGTGACCGGTTCCTGGTAGACGTATCCGCGGCCATCGGCGAAATAAACGCTGGAGCTGTTAAAACCGAAGATAAAAAAGTTTCCCGTAGAGAGGTCGACGGCTTTGCCGGTGGCGATGTCATACCTCACATACTTGTATACGTCGTTGTAGACCCCCTGCGACAAATAGACGGTGCCGATACCGTCGAAGCATTCGAGGGCGTATTGAGTCGGCACCTTGAAATAACTCTCAGACGCAGCAGAACCGTCGATGCGCACCCTTCTCAGTTCGGCCGTCGTTCCCCCTGAGTTGTTGTCCTGACCGAGGACATAGTAGACATAGCCGTCCTGCACCGAAACGATGGTGCCGTACAACCCCGGTTCCTGCGCGAGTGCCAC
>NZ_DATFBA010000373.1:0-18831 GCF_035254065.1 Geomonas sp. | reverse complement strand
CTGGGTGAAGAGCGGGCGAAAGGGAGGATAGGCGAGGGAAGCGACGGGGAGGCCGAGGGCGAGGTGTTCCATGGCCGGGTTTCCCGCCAGCGCGATGCTCACCAAGTCGCCGAATTCGGCCCCGGCGGCGGCCAGCATCTCCTCAGTGAGCCGCTCCATCTCCAGGGCCAGCGCCCCCTTCATGGCGCCAAGCGCCTCGGGGTCGGCAGCTTTGGTCAGCCTGGCCAGCACGTCGGCCCCCCACTCCCGCTGCGGATTGAGGGTGCCGTTCAGCGCGAGCCTCTGACCCGAGCTGGCATCGAGAAGGGACGCGGCGATGGTGGTGGTACCGAGGTCGAAGGCGACGCAGAGGGATTTAGACGAAGACAAGGGGTGCTTCTCCGTAGGACTCGACCTCTCCGAGGAGGGTCGTGAAGGAGCCGGCGGCTTGGGAGCGGATGATGAATTCGCGGGCGTCGGCGGGGGCAAAGGAGATCAGGAGGCCACCGGAGGTCTGCGGGTCGAAAAGCGGCAGGAGCCGGTCGCCGTTTACCCCGGCCAGTTGCTTGGTGTAGTGGTCGCGGTTCCGGTAGCAGCCGGCGGGAACCAGTCCGTCCTCGACCAGTTCCGCCACCCCCTGCATAACCGGCACCTGCGCCAGCTTGATCCGGAAGGTGACCCCGGCCCCCAGCGCCATCTCGCAGGCGTGCCCGATGAAACCGAAGCCGGTGACGTCGGTCGCCGCGGTCGCCCCGCAGCTCACCATCAACTCGGCGGCAGCGCGGTTCAGTTGCGTCATCCAGCGGATCGCCTCGGCCTCCAGTTCCGGTTCGATCATCTGCGCCTTGATGGCGGTGGAGACGATACCGGTGCCCAGCGGCTTGGTCAGCACCAAGAGGTCACCGGGGCGGGCGGTGCAGTTTCTGACCACGGCGGCGGGGTTGATGAGACCGGTCACTGCCAGGCCGAACTTGAGCTCGTCGTCCTCCACCGTGTGGCCGCCCACCAGGCAGGCGTCCGCCTCCCTGAGCGCG
Source organism: Geomonas sp. (assembly GCF_035254065.1). Classification (GTDB taxonomy): domain Bacteria; phylum Desulfobacterota; class Desulfuromonadia; order Geobacterales; family Geobacteraceae; genus Geomonas. The sequence goes on along the minus strand of NZ_DATFBA010000373.1, from coordinate 17,818 downwards.
TGTGCGCCCCCCGCCAGGATGGCAGCCAGCACCGAGGTCGACAGGCTGCAGGCCGGGAAGAAGGCCAGGTTCATGGCGGTGACCGGGCGCCCGCCCATGGCATAGACGTCCGAGAGCGCGTTGGCCGCCGCGATGCGGCCGAAGGTGAAGGGGTCGTCGACCAGCGGGGTGATGATGTCGGTGGTCTCCACCAGGGCGAGGCTCTCCCCTATGCGGTAGACCCCCGCATCCTCGGCCCCCTCCACCCCCACGATCAGGTTGGGATCATCCGAGCGCGTTATGTCGCGAATGGCATCCTCCAGGCCCGCCGGGCCCAGCTTGGCGGCTCAACCGGCCGCCTTCACCATCGCCGTCAGCCTGATCGTGCTGTCGTCGTTCATGGAACTCCCTCTGCCTTCAGTCGGACCTGTCCGACCTGTCCGACCTGTCTGACTGGTCGGAGACTGGTTACCCGATGTAAACCCGGCGTACCCGCCGGGTGCTGATGCCGCAGAAAATCTCGTAGGGAATGGTCCCCGCCTTCTCGGCCAGCTCTTCCGCGCTGATGCAGTCCCCCATGGGGTCGGGGCCCAAGAGGGTCACCTCGTCGCCGACCGAGATCCCCTCGATGCCGGTCACGTCCAGCATGATCCAGTCCATGCAGACGGTGCCGGCCACCCGGGCCCGCTGGCCGCGGATCAGCGCCTCACCCTTGTTGGTGAGGCTTCGGCAGTAGCCGTCCGCGTAGCCTACCGGCACGCTCGCGATCAGCGTTCTCTTCTCGGCGATGAAGCGCCGGCCGTAGCTGATCGGGGTACCCGGCTCCACCCACTTGAGCATCGCCACCTTGGAGCAGAGCCGCATCACCGGCTTGGACTTCACCAGCCCGCAAAAATCGCCGGAGGGGAGCCCCCCGTACAGGACGATGCCGGGACGGACCAGGTTGCAGTAGGGGAGGTCCAGGGTCAGGATCCCGGCGCTGTTGGCGGTATGCACGTAGGTCGGATCAAAGCCGAGCCGGCGCGCCTCCTCGACCACGGCGTTCAGCCGGTCCGCCTGCAGCTTGGTGAAGGCCCGCCCCTCCTCGTCCAGCTCATCGGCGCTGGCGAAGTGGGAGAAGATCCCCTCCAACTCCAGGTTCTTGAACTTCTTCAGCTTGGCCAGGAACTCCGGCGCCTGGTCGTAGGGGACCCCCAGCCTCCCCATGCCGGTGTCCACCTCCAGGTGCACCTTGGCCTTCCGGTAGCACTTGATCTCCAGGGTCGCCCTGTCCAGCGCCTCGGCCTGCTCCAGGGAAAAGAGGGCGGTCGAGATGTTGAGGCCGATGCAGCGCTTCTCCTCGCCGGGGTAGATCCCCCCCAGGATCAGCACGGTGCGATAGACGCCGCTCATCCTCAGCTGCACCCCCTCGGCAAGAAAGGCCACCGCGAAGGCGTCCACGCCGAGCTTCTCCAGCTCCTCCGACACGTACTGGAAACCGTGCCCGTAGGCGTCGGCCTTCACCACGGCCAGAATGCCGCACCCCTTGGGAACCGTCTGCTTCACAATCGAGAAGTTGTGACGCAGGGCCGCCAGGTCTATCTCCACCACCGTTGGCCGGCTATCCATACCGTCTACCCGTCTCCGTCGCTACTTATAGAATGAGGCTGGACCTCGCGCGGAAACTAACCACGGATGTCTCAGCCATCAGGATTTTCTACCACTTCTCCCCTTTGCTGTAAAGGCAAAAACCTTGACTTTGCAAGAGGATTACTTTACCTTACGCACGTTATAAAAGCCAGCTGGGGGAGTTCGTACGAACTGAGACAGGCACGCCTGAGACCCTTCGAACCTGATCCGGTTAAAACCGGCGTAGGGAAGCGGCACGAACTCCAATCACCCGTACACTCTGGAGCCGTGACATTGCCGTTGCGGCTCTTTTCATTTACAGGACACTATCTTGCTAAAGCTCGTCGTCGATCATAGGGGCAAGGAACGCTGCGTGGAGGGACTCTACCTGATCACCGATCAGGGGGAGCGCCTGGTGGAGCGGGTCCGTGACGCGCTGTCGGGCGGCGTCAGCGTCCTGCAGTATCGCGACAAGCTGCGAAACCCCGTGCAGCGGCTCTCCACGGGGCGCGAGCTGAAGGCCCTGTGCGCGGAGTTCCAGGCCAAGTTCATCGTGAACGACGATCTGGAACTCGCGCTGGCGCTGGACGCCGACGGCCTGCACCTCGGGCAGGAAGACGGCGACCCCGCCGCGGCCCGCGCGGCGCTGGGCAAAAAGAAACTGTTAGGGATCTCCACCCACTCGCTGGAGGAAGCGCTGGCGGCACAGGCGGCAGGGGCCGATTACGTCGGGTTCGGTGCCATCTACCCCACCGGCAGCAAGGAGGTCCCCGAGACCCGAGGGCCGGAAGGGCTCGCCCTTCTGAAAGGAAAGCTCAAGATCCCGGTGGTCGCCATCGGCGGTATCACCCGCGACAACGCCTGCCCGGTAATCGACGCGGGAGCCGACGCCATCGCGGTCATCTCCTCGGTGCTCTCCTCGCGGACACCGGGACTGGCCGCCGCAGAACTGGCGCTTCTTTTCAACCGCTGCATGCAGCAGCCCAGGGGAATCGTGCTGACCGTGGCCGGCAGCGACTCGGGCGGCGGCGCGGGCATCCAGGGGGACCTGAAGAGCATCACCCTGTTGGGCAGCTACGGCGCCTCGGCCATCACCGCCCTCACCGCCCAGAACACCCGAGGGGTCTCCTCCATCCATGCGGTCCCGCCGGCCTTCCTCGCGGAGCAGCTGGAGGCGGTGCTCTCCGACATCCCGGTGGACGTGGTGAAGGTCGGCATGCTTTTCTCCCCCGAGAACACCGCCGTCCTTTCCGAAAAGCTCGCCGAGCACGGCATGAGGATGGTGGTGGTCGACCCGGTGATGATCGCCAAGGGGGGGACAGCGCTACTGGAGGACGAGGCGCTCACGGTGCTGAAGAAGCGGCTGATCCCGCTCAGCTACCTGCTGACCCCCAACATCCCGGAGGCGGAACGGCTGACCGGACTGACCATCACCGACGCGCCAGGCATGGAACTGGCTGCCCGCGCCCTGCACCTGATGGGGGCCCGCAACGTGCTGGTCAAGGGTGGGCACTTGAGCGAAGGGGTGGTGACCGACATCCTTTTCGACGGCACCGGCTTCACCCGCTTCACCGCGCCCCGCGTCCTCACCCGCAACACCCACGGCACCGGCTGTTCGCTCGCCTCAGCGATCGCCACCTTCCTGGCCCAGGGCGAGCCGCTCCCCGGCGCCATCCTGAGGGCGAAGCTCTTCATCACCCGCGCCATCAAGTTCGCCCAGCCGCTGGGGCGGGGACACGGGCCGGTCAACCACTTCCTGGCCGCCAAGGACCAAGGGGAAAGCTAGCATCCCATCCGCACCCCTGCCCTCTCCCCGCCTTTGCCAAGGCTTCGGCGGGCAAGCTTTGAAGGAGAGGGAGCGCTCGTGAAGAGACTAAAAGTTTAGGAGAACCTGTCCCCCCCGACCTCCCCTCCCCTTCAGGGAGGGACAGGGTGAGGATGGGTTCCAGCATGCACTATGGCCCAACTTGGGCTTACAAAGGAGTAGTCATGACCCAGCTCGAATACGCCCGCAAGGGGATCATCACCGAGAAGATGCGCCAGGCAGCCCTCGCCGAAGGGGTCGAGCCCGAGTTCATCCGCGCCGGGATCGCCCAGGGCAACATCATCATCTGCCACAACAACAAGCACCTGAACGGCACCCCGCTGGCAGTCGGCAAGGGGCTGAGGACCAAGATCAACGCCAACATCGGCAGCTCCGCCGACGACCTCGATATCCAGAAGGAGCTGGAGAAGGCCCGGGTGGCGGTGGCCGCCGGCGCCGACGCCATCATGGACCTCTCCACCGGCGGGCCGGTCGACGAGATCCGCCGCGCCATCATCGCCGAGACCTCGGCCTGCATCGGCACCGTCCCCCTCTACCAGGCCGCCCTGGACGCGGTGCGCACCAAGAAGAAGGCCATCGTCGACATGACGGTGGAGGACATCTTCGAAGGGGTGATCAAGCACGCCGAAGACGGCGTCGACTTCATCACCGTCCACTGCGGCGTCACCCGCTCCACCGTGGAGCGGATGAGGAAGGAAGGGCGCATCATGGACGTGGTCTCCCGCGGCGGCGCCTTCACCATCGAGTGGATGGCGCACAACAACATGGAGAACCCGCTCTTCGAGCACTTCGACCGCCTGCTGGAGATCACCAAGGCCTACGACATGACGCTCTCCTTGGGCGACGGCTTCCGTCCCGGCTGCCTGGCCGACGCCACCGACCGCGCCCAGATCCACGAACTGATCCTTCTGGGCGAGCTCACCCAGCGGGCCCAGGAGTACGGCGTGCAGGTCATGATCGAGGGACCGGGACACATGCCGCTCAACCAGATCGAGTCCAACATCCTCCTGCAGAAGAGGCTCTGCCACGGCGCTCCCTTCTACGTGCTCGGCCCGCTGGTGACCGACATCGCCCCCGGCTACGACCACATCACCTCCGCCATCGGCGGCACCATCGCCGCCTCAGCCGGCGCCGACTTCCTCTGCTACGTGACCCCCTCCGAGCACCTGAGGCTTCCCAGCGTGGAAGACGTGCGGGAAGGGGTGATGGCCTGCCGGATCGCCGGGCACGCCGCCGACATCGTCAAGGGGGTGAAGGGCGCCGTCGAGAAGGACAACCAGATGGCCCGCTGCCGGAAGAAGCTCGACTGGGAAGGCCAGTTCGCCCTCGCCATCGACCCCGAGAAGGCGAGGAGGCTTCGGGCCGAATCCGGCGTCGCCGACCACGGCGCCTGCACCATGTGCGGCGAGTTCTGCGCCTACAAGGTCATGGATGACGCCACCGAGCGTGAGCTCGCCAACGTGGCCCACGGCTAGCGCCACCTCCGCAACCTGCACCACAAAAAGCCCCGCGCATCCTCAGGATGGCGGGGCTTTCTCGTTACTGCTCGCAGCTAACGTATGCCTTGTGCTCCCCAGCTTCACTTTTCGACTTCGCCGACTCCCCCTCTCCCCCCGGGAGAGGGCCGGGGTGAGGGAAGCCGGACCATCCACCACTGTCGGCAACAGCCAGCAAAACCCTTTGCTCTTTACCGCTTCTCCGGGATCGCGACGGTGACCGTGGTCCCCCTGCCGGGGGCGGAATCGAAGGTGAGGCTCCCGCCATGTTCCTTGACGATGGCCGACGAGATGTAGAGCCCCAGCCCGGTCCCCCCTTCCCTGGTGGTGAAGAACGGCTCCTTAAGCCTCTTCAGGTCGCCGGCGTCGATCCCGGCACCTTCATCGCGCACGGTCACCAGCACCCTGCCGGCGACAGGATCGTGCGAGGTGGCGAGCACCACGCCGCAGGCGCGATGGGGAAGCGACTGCAGGGCGTTGACCAGCAGGTTGATGATGACCTGCTCGATCTGCTGGGCGTTCCCCAGCGCAGGGGGAAGTCCCTCCGCCAGCTCCATCTGGAAGTTGTCCGTATGCCGGTGGATGTGGTGCCAGAGCATGGCCGACGCGCTCTGCACCAGCCTGTTGATGTCGATGGCGCCGTGCAGGCCGCTTTTGTCCTGCCGCACCCACTCCTTCATGTTGTCGACGATGGCGCTGATCCTCCGTGAGCTGTCCGTTATCCCGTTGAACAGTTGGGGAGCGAAGTCTCGCATCTGGTCGTAGGAGAGTCCCCTGAGCGCGAAGTCGCCGTGCTCCTGCCGGTAGCGCTCCAGGATCGGAGCGGCGTCGCGCCAGACGTCGGTGAGTATGGCGGCGTTAACCCCGATGCAGTTGTTGGGGTTGTTGATCTCGTGGGCCACACTGGAGGCGAGCAATCCCAGCGAGGTCATCTTGTTGGCGTGAATGAGCTTGGCCTGGGCGGAGCGGACCTCCTCCTCCAGGCGGATCTTGGCCGTCATGTCCCGCAACGAGCAGTAGACCACCAAACGGTCGCCCAGCGTGATGACCTGGCTCCAGATGGAGACCGACAGGGCGCTGCCGTCCTTGCGGGTGCAGACGCCTCTTTCCACGCTCAGCCGGCTACCCGCCTCGCTGAGTTCGACGGGGGGATCGAGGATAGTGGCGGGGGTGAGCTCCTTAAGTTCGGAGAGGGTGAAGCGGGTTAGTTCCTGAGCCCTCGGGTTGGCGTCGATGATCCGGTGGTCGTCGGCCCCGAACAGGATGATGCCATCCAGGTTCTGGGCGAAGAGCTGGTGAAAGCGCTCCTCGCTCTCGCGCAGGAGGTCTTCGGCACGCTTGCGGTCGGTTACATCCCGTATGTACTCGATGACGCCGGTGACCTCGATCTTGGCAGCATCGAAGAGGGGAAAGGTGCTGATCTCCAGCCACCTCTCGTCCCCCTCCTTCACCACCGGGAAGGTCTTGCGGGCAGGCTGGCCGGTCTGGACGGTTTCGCTGGAGGGACAGGGAGTGCACTGCTCTTGGCGGCCGTGGAACGACTGGTAGCATTTGCGTCCCACCTCGGCACGCCCCCCCGAGATCCTTCTGGTGACCGGATTGAGCCTGGTGATGGTGAGTTCCCGGTCCAGGATGGTGATGCCGTCCTGGATGCTGTCAATGATGCTGGAGAGGAACTGCTCGCTCTCGGCAATCACCGCCTGGGCCTTCTTCCGTTCGGTGACGTCGAGGATGACGCCGACCAACCCGGCCACCTCGCCATCGGCGCCGGCAAAGGTCGCCTTGTTGAAGATGACATCATGCCGGGTACCGTCGGCATAAAGAACCGAGGCCTCATAGATCTGGACTCCCGGGGTGCGGAACAGTTCCTCGTCCTTCTCGAAATACCGTCGCGCCAGGTCGGGCGGCGCCAATTCGAATACGCTCTTGCCGACGATCTCCTCCCCCTTCATCCCCAGGAACTCGCCAAAGGCCTTGTTGTGTCCGAGGTAGCGCCCGGCGCGGTCCTTGTAGAAGATGGGGCTGGGGATGGTGTCGACCAGGGTCTGCAGGAAGGTCAACTGGGTCTGCCGGCTCTCCGCCAGCTCACGCAGGCGCGCCTCGTAGCGCCCCCGCTCCCAGAGCAGGACGAAGCCAAGCGCGAGAAACAGGGACTCTATGGCGACGCTGCAGGCGATGACGTTGTACTTGAGGTGACTGAAGCCGGCGGCGAACTGGCTCTTACCGGCCTTGATCAGCAGGAGTTCCTCGCTGCGCAGGTGACCGATGAACACGGCGGTGATGATCGCGATGATCAAGGTAACGATCAGCACGTTCAGGAGAAAGATGTTGATTCTTGGCTTATACATGAGCTTACCTGCCGGCTACGCGCGGTTGTCGGGCACCTCGGGGCGCCGGATGCATCTATACATCGTCAAGCGGGCGCAGATAAAGGATTTTCAGGAGGATGAGCCATAAATAATTTCCCGCGATTCCCGGACCGGGGACGTCCATCTGCCACGGCGGAAAGGTTTAGGTGCTTGTGCACCGACCTCGAATTGGCTACAATGCCGCGCAAGGAGCCTCCATGCAAAACAGCAAAGCGTCTGCGCCGGCCGTGGTGATCGTCGATGACGAGGCCGACATCTTACTGAGCTACCAGGTGATGCTCTTGGGGGCAGGCTTCACCAACATCGTCACCTGCGCCGACAGCCGTAAGTTGCTCCCACTGCTGGAACAGACCAGGGTGGGCGCGGTCATACTCGACCTGCAGATGCCCCACCTCTCCGGAAAGGAGCTCCTCGACCAGGTCGGCGCCCAGTACCCGCAGCTCCCCGTCATCGTGGTCACCGCCGCCAACGAGATCGCCACCGCCGTGGCTTGCATGAAGGCGGGGGCCTTCGACTACCAGGTGAAGCCGGTCGAGATCAGCAGCCTGGTGGCGACCGTCAAAAATGCCATGGAGATGAACGTACTGCGCGACGAGATCTCCTCTCTGCGCGAGTCGCTTTTGACCGGCAGGGTCCGCAACCAGGAGGCCTTCGCCGGTATCATCACCCAGCACCCCAAGATGCACGCGCTGTTTGGTTACCTGGAGGCGGTGGCGGCGACCAGCCAGCCGGTCCTTATCAGCGGGGAAACTGGGGTGGGCAAGGAGCTTATTGCCCGCGCCATCCACACCCTGAGCGGGATGTCCGGCGAATTCGTGGCCATCAACTCCGGCGGCCTCGACGACCTCATGTTCGCCGACACCCTCTTCGGCCACCGCAAGGGGGCCTTCACCGGCGCCACCGACACCAGGGAGGGGATGATCGCCAAGGCGGCCGGCGGCACGCTCTTTCTGGACGAGATCGGCGACCTCTCCCTCGCCTCCCAGATAAAACTGCTGCGCCTGCTCCAGGAAAACGAGTACTACCCGCTGGGCTCCGACACCCCTCTACGCAACCGCTCCCGCATCATCGTCGCCACCCATCAGCGCCTCGAGCAGCTCATCGAGGAGGGAAGCTTCCGCAAGGATCTCTACTACCGGCTGTGCGCCCACCACGCCGAGGTCCCCCCGCTGCGGGAACGTGAGGGTGACCTCCCGCTGCTGGTGAAGGCCTTCGTGGAAGACGCCGCCCGTCTCCTTAACAAGGAGAAGCCGTCCTGCCGCCCTGAGCTCTTCAGCTACCTCGCCGGCTACCCCTTTCCCGGCAACGTACGCGAGCTCAAATCCATGGTCTTCGACGCCGTGGCCCGCCACCAGGGAGGGAGCCTCCCTCCGTCGAGCTTCCTGAAGGGGATGAAAAAAGTGTCGCACCTCTCCTCCCCCGTCGCGACCGTCGGTCACCGCCCCGCCACCTCCGGCGGCCGCTTTCCGACCCTGAAGGAGATGGAGAACCATCTCATCGAAGAGGCGCTCCAGCTCTCCAACGGCAACCAGGGGGCCGCCGCCAACCTGCTCGGCCTAACCCGCCAGGCGCTGAACAAGCGACTGTCCCGCAGATGACCCTCTCCGCTGCTGTATGCTTCCCCGACCTCCACAATTCATAATTGCGATGTAACTTGTCTGCGCTACAGGATACGCCGATAGCCCCCTCAAAAAGGTGCGACATTATTTGCATGTGCGACATTTTTTGCAGACAGCTAACCCATCGATCTTACGTTAAAAAGGCATTTTGCTCGGACAAAACCACCTCAATTTGTAGCACGCCTCCTTTTTTAACCCGCCTCTCCCCTCGCCACAACTAGCTGTTTCCTCGCGATATTTTTTCAGATCAAAACGGCACGCCTCGTGCTGTCTATAGGCCGCCATCCGCCGGCAGACAGCTGTCACGGGGTGCCTGCCGTACGGCACCAGCTGCTCATGTTCAGCCGGCCAACTTAGGAGCAGGAGAACAACGGGAAATGCCGCAACGATACCTGAGGATATTCTGTCCGGAGGCCGAGGATCACCTAGCCTCGCTGCGCAGCGGGCTGCTGGTGCTGGAGAAAAATCCGTCCCGGGGCACGCTGCTGCCTGAGCTGCTGAGAAGTGCGCATACGCTGAAGGGGTCGGCCCTGATGGTGGGGCTCCACGACATCGCTGCCATCACCGACCGGATCGAAGCACAGCTGAAACGTATGACCTGCGGCGAGGAGGCCATCGACGCCCCGGCCATCGACTTCCTCATCAAAGGGGTCGACGCCATCACCCTGATCAACAAGGCCCTCGCCCGCGAGGAGCAGCTGGAACTGAACGTGGCCCGCTTTCTGGACGAGTACCACCCCAGCAAGCTTTGGCGGGTGCGGCACGAGCAACGGGAGGCAGGCGCAGGTCAGTTGAGCGAGACCGCCCGCGCGGCCTTCAGGACCTTCGATACCCTGCAGCATCTGATCGGGGAGATGAGCGTCAAGAAGAGGCGTCTGGAGGGTAGGCTGACGCGGGTGATGGAGTTGGCACAGTCGGTGACGCCGGCTTCCGAGGCGGTACTGGGGGGCTTCCGGCGCGAACTGGAAGACGACCTGCTCTACCTCGACTACCTGATCCAGGAACTGCACGAAAAGGCAGGAGAGGCCTGCGCGCCGGAGGCTGTCCGCGACCTCCGCCTTGCCGGAGTACTAGCCGGAGCTGGCGCCTAACGACGAGGCCCCCTACGGTATTTCCGGTGGAGGGGAAGAATATGCTGAAAAGGAGCATGGGTTGGGGAAGAAGATTCTCATCATAGACGACAGCGAAGTAGTGCTGGCGATGGTCAAGGACATCCTGGAGGAAGCCGGTTACCAGGTCGATACCGCAACCAACGGCATAGAGGCCAACCGCTACATCTTCTCCCGCAACCAGCCGGAGCTGATCATAATGGACATCATGATGCCCATGCTCGACGGCAACAAGAAGGCGAAGATCCTCAAGGATAACGAACTCAGCCGCGACATCCCGATCCTGCTGCTCTCCTCGAAGAACGAGCACGAGTTGCGCGCCCTCGTCGAGGAGGCCGGCGCCGATGGCTACATCCTGAAGCCTTTCTCCCGCCTAGAGATGGTGAGCATCGTGAAGAAGTGCCTGCAGGAGAGCGCCGGCTAGCCTTCCGCACCATAAGCTCCGTCTCAGGAATGGCTTGACGGCATCCCTTTTTTGGGGTACAAATCACAGGCGTCCCGGGGGAACCGGGACCGCAAGATCGTCCCGTCAGCCGGAGTAACTCAGTTGGTAGAGTAGCTGATTCGTAATCAGCAAGTCGGCGGTTCGAGTCCGCTCTTCGGCTCCATAAAGAAGTGAAGGGGTTGGCTTAACGGCCAACCCCTTTTGTTTTGAAACTGTCGCCACGGCTGTGCAGTACCCGGGCGACCTCCAAACGATGAAAGGCCCGCCGTGCTTCGGCGGGCCTCATTTTCTGTCTTTACATCGATACCCTTTTCAAGGGTCAGTCCGGAACTAGATAGAAACCGGATAATGGGCTGCTCTCATCTTGTTAGAATCCTCATCGGTGGAGTTTCTTTGATGCTGCGCAACCTCCTTTGTGTGAGCATTCTGTTTCAGCTAGCTAGCTGATGAAAATATATCACCTGCCAGGGCTATTTTACAGACTGTTACAAAAAAATTTTTTCGTGTATAGTCCAAGACTTGTGTGCTAATGAGATTAGCTGCCGCGCACAGCGACCGCGTCCTCCGCTCAACCCTGCACAATCATTACCCCTTTCCTGCTGAAACGTCACCTTCCATTCACATTAAGGTCGTTGCCACCGTCCCCTCATTGGGTGGGGCCAGCGACCGGCCGACTCCCGCTGCCGAATCGAGCGCGCTGCCTCCCTCAACTGGACTTTAAGGGGGCCGGTGCTAGAATCCGAAGTAGATTCGCTTACATCTGGCACCAGCGGCGTCGAATGCGGGTTCACTCTTTCGGCGGACGCCCTCGGCAGGTGACCACTGCCAGCTGCCGGATGACCTGAAGAAAGTTCCGGAGCAAGCCATGAAATCTTCCAGCATCTTCGGCGTCCTCATCGTGGCGGCTTTGGCCGCGATCGGCTTCTTCTACCTCAGGGACATGCGCGGGCCGGAAGTTTCTCTCTCGCCCGGCCCCGGACCGGTCTCAGGGAAGGCCGAGATGGCCGTCTCGCTGCACGATCCAGGTTCTGGAATGAAGAAGCTGTCCATCATCGCGCTGCAGGGACAGCGCACCATCACCGTGCTCTCCCGGGAATACCCCCCCAAGACATACACCGCCCGCGAGAGTTTCCGGCTGGCGGAGACTCCCAGTCTCAAGGACGGCCCCTTCAAGCTGGAGGTGAGTTCCAACGACCGGGCGCTATACCACCTGGGAGCCGGTAACCGCACAGTCAAAGCCATCGACTACACCTACCAGAACAAGCCCCCCGCCGTCACCGCGCTCAGTATCGCGCACAACATCGCCCGTGGTGGCGTGGGGCTGGTAATCTACACAGTCAACCGGGAGGTCCAGAAAACAGGGGTCGTCTTCGCCGACCGCTTCTTCCCCGGTTATCATCAGTTCGGAGACGTCTACGCCTGCCTGTTCCCCTTCCCCTACAATCTTCCCACCGAGCGCTTCGTCCCCAAGATCCTGGCGGTCGACCGCGCAGGGAACGAGCGGGTGACCGGGATCTACTTCCACCTGATCCCTAAGGCGTTCCCGAGCGACCGGATCCAGTTGCCCGACACCTACCTGGACAAGGTATCCGCCGAGTTCAAGGACCGCTTCCCGCAGGCGAACACGCCGCTGGAGATCTTCCTGAAGGCCAACCGCGACCTGCGCGTGCATGACCTCAAGCAGTTGGAAGAGGTGGGAAAAAAGACCTCGCCCACCTTCCTGTGGGAGGGACCCTTCCTGCGCATGCCCAATTCCGCGCCGCGCGGAGGCTACGCTCAGTTCCGGGATTACTACTATCACGGCAAGCTGGTCGACCAGGAAACCCACCTGGGGATCGACCTGGCAGCTTTAGCCCACGCCAAGGTGCCAGCAGCCAACCGCGGCAAGATCGTCTACGCCGACGACCTCGGCATCTACGGCCAGTGCGTCATCATAGACCACGGCCTGGGGCTGCAGACCCTATACGGCCACCTGAGCGGCATCGGCGTCAAGGTGGGCGAAGACGTGCAGAAAGGGCAGATCATCGGCACCACCGGCGACACCGGACTGGCCGGTGGCGATCACCTCCACTTCGGGGTGATGGTCTCCGGGGAGCAGGTCAACCCCATCGAGTGGTGGGATCCCTCCTGGATCAACAACAACATCACCTCCAAACTGCAGGACGCCAAGGAGACCGCGAAGGCGCGCTGACCTACGCCGTCCCCCTGCCAGAGCGCACCCGGGGCCAGCACATGGCCGTCCTTCCCCGGGCGCGGCCGCGGCCTCGGGATTTTCGCGCGGATACCTCTACCTCGTTGACAATCCATTCAACATCTGTAAAGTTATGAACATCCAATGAACGAAGCATCCCAGGAGCTCCCATGAAACGGATCTTGCCCGTAATCCTCTTCCTGCTCTCTTTGTTGGCAACCGGCACCCAAGGGTGGTGTCAGGACGAGGACCAGGGGTTGCGCACCGTCGGTGCACGGATCGGCTGGATGGCCACCGCCCGCAACTCGTACATCCACCAGTACGACGCCTTTTTCGACTACGGTCTTCCCTGGTCGGTGCGGAACAAGGATGGATGGGGGCTGGCCATGCAACTCAAGGGCTCGCTGGGCGCCCTGCACGGGGCGGGAGAGACCGGCTTCATCGGCGCGGTCGGGCCTGGTGTCGTCTTTGACAAAGCCGGCGGCAAAGGGGTGGTCATAGAACTGGGCGGCGACGCCAACTTCCTCAGCAGGGATAATTTCGGGTGGGTTGATCTGGACGGACATGTCCTGTGGGACGGTCACATCGGCATTTCCTACCGCTTCGCGGCCGGCCCCGGCATCGGCTACCAGTTCCAGCACATGTCCAACGGCGGCCTCAACGGCCACATAAACACCGGCCTGGATCTGCACATGTTGCTAGTAACCTGGAGCTTACACTGAAAGGGAATGGGTTAATCTGGCGCCTGGGAAGAACTATCTCCTCGGGCAGATGACAATGGTGCAGATAGTGGAATCAACTTATCTCAAGCAATCCAATCAGTCGTTCTCTTTTTCACCAGAAAGTCGGTAAACCTTTTCTTTTCACCACTGAAATTACAGGACGTGGGAGCTTTCCGGATGGGATCAACTCCTATGCGAACCCAACCATCCGAGCGCTGGAAGGCGATGATTCCCTTCTTCCTGATCAAATGATCAAGAACGTAGTGAGGGAAGCGCCCCTCGCGGCCATCAAGTAGTATCACCTTTATCCGCTTCAACTCTCTCACCTCCCCCGCACACTAAGCAAATTGTATCGCATCGCGTCCTCATCGCTCAAGGCAAAACCAAGATCGGCCCAAAGATGGGAATAAAGGGCATGCGAGGGGGGTGTTGACTATTCAAGGCGACCGGGAGTAGACTAAAAAACATGGAGGGAACAAACAGTTCGAACAACCCGGCGGCCCTCAGACGGCAGCACGGGTTGGGTGGTTGGCGTTCAACGGGACCAAGCCGAAGGCCTAACATCTCGTTCGTCAGGCGCGTCAAAACCGCCACAAAAAGGGAAAGCAACAACCTGTCGCGGACTGCCTCAACAAACAGCCGCTTTCCAGGTGCTTTCACCGACGAACCAGAGAAATGATCCCATAATTGCAACGCCAACTACTTTTTTAAAAAAGGCCGGATGTCAGCTGACATCCGGCCTTTTCTCTTTCCGTGCTCCGCGCCTGCTACTGCTGATCGGCGGGGGGTGGTTCCACCTCCTCTTCCGGCGTCGGCAGTACATCCTCCAGCGGCAGATCGGTGCCCGGGGCTTTCGGCTTGCTCGCGGCGGGAGCCGCCGGTGGCATGTTCTGCCCGCCGTGCTTGGGACAGTACTGGGTCGGCTCGGTCCCGGTCTGGTAGAACTCCTCCTTCTTGACCGGGCAGTCGGGGGTGGCCAGGAAACCGGTGGAGGGATCGATGGTGGCAGTCACCACGTTATCCGGCTTGGGGAAATCGACTGCCGGCTTGCCCGCCAGGGCGCCGGTCATGAACCTCCCCCAGATGGGGGCGGAGACGGCACCCCCGGTGAACCCTCTGCCGCCCGGCTTGGGCTGGTCATAGCCGACCCAGACCCCGGTGATCAGCTGCGGAGTGAAGCCGACGAACCACGCGTCGCGGTAGTCGTCGGTGGTCCCCGTCTTCCCGGCCGCCGGGCGGGCTTCACTGAACTTCTTCAGCCCCTTCGCGGTACCGTAGGTAAGGACGTCCTTCATCAGTTGGGTGGTGAGGTAGGCGGTGGCGGGCGCCAGGGCCGGGGTAACCGCAGCAGGCGTTTCCGTCCAGCTGCGACGGTTGCGATCGTAGACGCGGATGATGGTCCTCGCCTCGGCGCGGGTCCCGCCGGTCGCAAAGGGGGTGTAGGCGGAGACCAGCTGGCTCAGGGTAACCTCCTCGGTCCCCAGGGCAAGCGACAGGTCCTGGCGGTGCAGGTCGAGGCCCATGGTCTTGGCGAAGTTGACGAAGTTGGCGACCCCGACGGCATCCAGCAGCTTCACCGCGATCACGTTGTTGGAGTGGGCCAGGGCCTCCCGAAGGGTGAGCTCCCCGAACGACCTCTTCTCGTAGTTGACCGGCTTCCAGCTCTGGCCGTTGCCGCGCGGATAGGCGACCGGCTGGTCGTTCATAATGCTGCCGGCGGTGAAGCCGTTTTCCAGGGCATCGGCGTAGATGAAGGGCTTGATGGAGGAACCTGGCTGCCGCTTGGCGACGAAGGCGCGGTCGTAGGCGCTCTTGGCGAAGTCGACGCCCCCCACGGCGGCAAGCACGTTGCCGGTGGCGGGATCCAGGCAGATGAGGGCACCCTGCAGCTTGGGAGAGACCTTCCTCACCCCTTCGCTGAGCGACTTCTCCGCGAGCTGCTGCAGCGGAAGGTCCATCGCGGAGATGACGTCCAGTCCCCCCTCATCCACGATGCGGGGGCCGTAGGCCTCCACCAGCTTGCTCCGGAGGTGGGCGACGTAGGAGGGAGCCTGATCCCCCTTCCATACGGTGGCAGGGTGGTTGACGATCTCCTGCTTCTGTCGACCGGAGATCATCCTGAGTTCCGCCATCCGGTTCAAGACCAGCATCCGTCGGTTGTTGACGTCGGCAGGTTTGCCCAGCGGGTTGTAGCGCCCCGGCGACTTAGGTATGCCGGCCAAGAGGGAGCACTCGGCATCGGTCATCTCCTCCGGGTTCTTGTCGAAGTAGAGCCGTGCCGCCTGCGCGACCCCCCAGGCACCGTTGCCGAAGTAGATGGTGTTGAAGTACATCTCCAGGATCTGGTCCTTGCTGTACTTCTTCTCGAACTCCATGGCCAGCTGGGCTTCCTTGAGCTTGCGGTCCAAGGTCTTCTCGCCGGTCAGGTACTTGTTCTTGATGAGCTGCTGGGTGATGGTGGAGCCACCCTCCGCCATCCGCCCCTTGACCACGTCCTTCATCAGGGCGCGGGCGATCCCCTTCACGTCGATGCCGTTGTGCTCGTAGAAGCGGGAGTCCTCGATGGCCACCAGGGCGTTCCTGAGGAAGACCGGGATCCGCTCGATGGGGGTCCAGTAGCGCTGGGTGGAGAGGATGCGCCCGACGAAGCGTCCCTGGTTGTCGAACACCTTGATGGAACTGTAGCCGGTGGGGGCGATCGGGTAGGAGGGGATTACCCTCTCGTAGGCGCAGGCGGAGGAAACCAGCCCGCAGATGAGCAGCAGCGAGAAAATGACCGGCCAGAGAGTCTTACCGTGGGGAAAGGATCGGCACCTCAAGGTGATGTACTCCTTGTATTGCTTGCAATCAAGATAACCCCGCCATTGTGCAACGTCTCTTGGGGCGGGTCAAGTCCGTAATGGCCGGGGCAGCTCCTCCAGCCACCTCCCGACTCTCGATGCAACGAAAAAAGGCGCGTTCAGATGCGCCTTTTTTCGTTACCGATACCGTTAGCGGTTAACCAGAGCGTACTCCGCCCTGCTCCCCGTCAGCTGAGGATGTCCATCACCTTGGCGAAGAAGTTCTTGCGCATGGGGTTGACCTCCTCGCCGCTGATGCGGGCCAACTCCTCCAGGAGCTCGCGCTGCTGCTTGTTGAGGTTGGTGGGAGTCTCCACCTTGGCGACCACCATGTGGTCGCCACGGCCGTACCCCTGCAGCGCCGGGACCCCTTTGCCGCGCATCCTGAAGATGGCGCCGGACTGGGTCCCCTCCGGGATCTTCATGTTCACCTTGCCGTCCAGGGTGGGGACCTCGATCTCGCAGCCGAGCGCCGCCTGGGTGAAGCTGATCGGGATCTCGCAGATCACGTCGTTGTCTTCGCGCTTGAAGATCGGGTGATCCTTGACGCTGAGCGCCACGTACAGGTCGCCGTTGGGGCCGCCCTTGGTCCCCTGCCCCCCTTCTCCGGAGAGCTTCAGCCTGATGCCGGTCTCCACCCCTGCCGGCACCTTCACCGAGATGGTCTTCTTGTCGCGGACCGTGCCGGCGCCGCGGCAGGTCGGGCAGGGGTGATCGACCACGCGCCCTTCGCCGTTGCAGTGCGAGCAGGTCTTGCTCACGCTGAAGAACCCCTGCTGGAAGCGCATCTGGCCTGCCCCCTGGCAGGTCGGGCAGGTCTTGGGGGAGGTGCCGGGCTTGGCGCCCGAACCCGAGCAGGCGTCGCAGCGCTTGGCGTAGGGGATGTCGATCTTCTTCTCCACCCCGAAGGCGGCCTCCTCGAAGGTCACCTCCATGTTGTACTGGAGGTCGTCGCCGCGCTTGCCGCGGGAGGCGCGCTGCCTGCCGCCACCGCCGAAGATGTCGCCGAAGATGTCGCCGAAGATGTCCCCGAAGGGGGAACCGGCGCCGAAGCCGCCGGAGGAGAAGCCCTCCCCGCCCACCCCGGCATGGCCGAACTGGTCGTAACGTGCCCTCTTCTCAGGGTCCGCCAGCACCTCGTAGGCCTCCGAGATCTCCTTGAACTTGTCCTCGCTGGCCTTGTCACCCTGGTTCTTGTCCGGGTGATGCTTGATCGCCAACCGCCGGTAAGCCTTCTTGATCTCGGTGTCGGTGGCGTTCCTGTTGACCTCGAGAAGCTCGTAATAATCCTGCTTGTCACCGTTTGCCAAATGCACCCTCGTAACACACAAAGAGCAGCGGATAGTAAGAAGGGGGAACCCTCCTGTTCGCCGCTGCCCGTTGTGCGTGTCGTTAATTTACCGCATCTTCCATCAAAACGGCCTTCTATGCAACCGTTTTTTCGTTACTTCTTGTCGTCCTTGACCTCTTCGAAGTCGGCGTCGACCACCTTCTCGCCCTTGGCGCCCCCCTGCTCCTGCTGCTCCGCGTGGGGCTCGGGGCCGGCATGCTCGCCGCCTGCCTGGGCCTTGGCGTAGACCGCCTCGGCCAGCTTGTGGGAGGCCTGCATCAGGCT
>NZ_DATFBA010000372.1:0-13696 GCF_035254065.1 Geomonas sp. | reverse complement strand
TGGCATCGGCTTTTTCCAGCTCTTCCAGCGTGTCGGGATCCCTGAACTCGAGGTAGTCCACCTGCGCGGCCGGCTCCAGCTCGATCACCGTGAGTGCGCTCTCCCTGAGGGAGGCCACCGAGTGGGTGCCGCTACGGAAGCTCTCCTTCGCCGCCGCGATGGCGCGGGAGAGGCAGAGGGCGCTCTCGCGCTGGGCGGGATCGAGCTTCACGTTGCGGGAGCTGAGCGCCAGGCCGTCGCTCTCGCGGACGATGGGCATCCCAACGATCTCGACGTTCATGTTGAGATCCTGGACCATCCGCCTGATCACGGCCAGCTGCTGGAAATCCTTCTTCCCGAAGACGGCGAGCTTCGGGGTGACGATGTTGAACAGTTTGGCCACCACGGTGGTGACGCCGCGGAAATGGCCGGGACGGCTGGCGCCGCACAGGTGGGCGGTGAGCCCTTCCACGTTCACGTAGCTCTGGTAGCCCAAGGGGTACATGTCGGAGGCCTTGGGGGCGAAGATCACGTCGACTCCCGCCTCGGCCGCTATCCGCTTGTCGCGCTCCAGGTCGCGCGGGTAGCTGTCCAGGTCCTCGTTGACGCCGAACTGGGTGGGGTTGACGAAGATGCTGACCACCACGATCTCCGCGCGCTTGCGCGCCTCCACCATCAGGGACGCGTGCCCCTCGTGCAGGTACCCCATGGTGGGGACCAAAGCGATCCGGCCTCGCCGCTCGCGGGCGTAGTGCTGCATCTGCGCCACGGTTTCTATCACGATCATTTGAAGGAATGCCTCTCTTCCGGGAAGGTGCCGCCTTTGACGTCGGCGATGTAGCTGGAGACCGCCTCGGCTATCACCGGGGTCAGCTCGGCGTAACGCTTTACGAACTTGGGGGAGTACTTGCTGCACAGCCCGAGGATGTCGTGCAGCACCAGCACCTGGCCGTCGCAGCTGGGCCCCGCACCGATGCCTATGGTGGGGATGGAGAGCTCGGCGGTGATTTTACCGGCCAGCCCCATCGGGATACCCTCCAGCACCACCGCGAAGGCGCCCGCCCGCTCGACGGCCCGTGCGTCTTCCAGCAGTTTCTCCGCCTGCTGCTCGCTTTTGCCCTGCACCTTGAAGCCACCCATGCGATGCAGCGACTGCGGGGTCAGGCCAATGTGCCCCATCACCGGGATGTCCATGGCGGTGATGGCGGCGATGGTTTCGGCGATGTTGACGCCACCCTCGATCTTGACCGCGGCCGCACCGGCCTCCTTGATCAGCCTGCCGGCGTTCAGGCGCGCGCCGGCCAGATCGATCTGGTAGGAGAGGAAAGGAAGATCGGCGACCACGAAGGCCTTGGGCTGCGCGCGCATCACCGCCTTCGTGTGGTAGATCATCTCATCCATGGTGACCGGCAGGGTGTTGTCGTAGCCCGCCACCACCACCCCGGCGGAGTCGCCGATCAGGATGATGTCTATGCCGCAGCCGTCCATGATGGCCGCGGTGGGGTAGTCGTAGCAGGTCAGTACCGCGATCCGCTCCCCTTCCGCCTTCATGCGCTGGAAGTCGAGAACGGTTTTCTTCTTCTGCATGGCTGCTCCGTTGCCTGCCGGCAAAACAAGGTATACGGCTAACTAGAACGCGATTCCCATGGGCGGCACCAGTTAGCGCTTCAGCCGGCAGCATCTTCGATTTCGGTCTGCCGGAGATTTCCGGCAAAAAAAAACGCCCTCCGGCAAGGAAGACGCTGTAAAAAAAGACGCTGCGCGCACGACTTCACGCGGCGGGTCTTGTTCAGCTATCGCTTCCCGTACCGGTTCCCTTCGGAATCCAGGCGGTATGTTGTCGTTACTGCGGTGTCCTTGGCGGCTCCACTTAGATTATAGCGGGCACAAACACCGTTATTAACATAGACGGGGGGCTTAGTCCAGAATTTTTTCTGGGAATATGACACAAAATGTAAGACAGATCGAGTGCCGTATGACTTTCGCTGACCCCCGTCGACAGGTTCAGGACAGGCTTCGACAGGCTCAGGGCGAACGGCTTTGGGAACTCACTCAATAAGCGAGGGGACTGGCTCCGTAGCTGCCTGTCCCCCTTTGTCTTGCCGACAGCTTTGGCAGGTGCGGCTTCCCTCACCCCGGCCCCTCTCCCTCCTACGCCCCGACGGGCTTCGGCGGACATGCCCGGAGGGCGAGGGGGGTGTGGCCAGGAGCGGGAAAAGTCGAAAAAGAGCTACTGGGCGCTGGCGCGCATCTGCTCGAGCTCTTTCACCACCCGGCCGCTTTCGTCCTGGCGCGACTCCATGTCGTTGAAGATCCTTTCGGCCATGGTGGTGACCGAGTCGACGGTCCCCTTGATCTCCTCGCTGTCCACCGTCTGCCGCCCGGCGGAACCGGCCACGTCGTGGCTCATCCCCTTCACCTCTTCCAGGGCCCGCGCCACGCTCTTGGTCGCCTGCGCCTGCTCCTTGGAGGCCTTGAAGATCTGGCTGGTCATGGAGCTCACGTCCTCGATGGACTGGGTCACCATCTGCACGGAGGCGGCCTGCTCCTCGGTGGCCAGCTTGATCTGCTGGGTCATGTCCAGGGCGGTCTGCGAGCTCTCCAGGATGCTGGCGAGGGAGGAGCCGGTCTGGTTCCCCAGCTTGACCCCCTTCTTGACCAGCTCCTTGGTCATGGTGATGTTGTCGGCGGCGTTTTTGGACTCGGTGGTGATCTCCTCGATGATGCCGGTGATCTCGCCGGTGGAAAGGCCGGTCTGCAGGGAGAGGTTCCTGATCTCGTCGGCCACCACTCCGAAGCTCTTGCCGTATTCGCCGGCCTGGGCGGCGATGATGGAGGCGTTCAGGGCCAAGAGGTTGGTCCGCTTGGTGATGTCGTTGATCACGCTCACGAAACCTTCGATGCGGCTGGAGTTCGCGCTCAGGCGCTTGATCCCTTCGTAGGAGAGATCGACCGAGCGCTGGATCTCGGCCAGCGAATCGACCGTTTCCCGCACCACGGCGCTCCCCTGCTCAGCGTGCTCCTTGACCTTGACGGAGAGCCCGTGGGAGAGGACGGTGTTCTTCTCCACCTGCTTGAGGGTGGAGGAGATCTGCTCCATGGCGGAAACGGACTTGTAGACCGAGTCGGCGAGGGCATCCATGTTGCGGGTGATCTGGTCGGTGGCGATGGAGATCTCGGCCGCGGAGACGCTGGCGCCGTCCACCGACTCCATCACGCCCTGGGCCGAGGAATCAATCTTGGAGGCGCCGAGGGTGAGCGACTCGGCGGCGCTTTTCAGGCGGTAGAGGTTCCTGGAGTAGCTCTCCCTGTTTTTCTGGAGCTCCGAGAAGGTCTTGCCCAGTTCCAGGGTGAGCTGGTCGATGGACTGCAACAGGCTGATGCGCATGAGCGCGGCGGCGGCCTGGTCGGCGAACAGCCGGATGGTGTCGACGTCGGTGTCGTTGAGCGCGCGGTGGCTCTTCTTGTTGTCCAGCCCGAAGACGCCGATCGATTCCCCCTTGAGCACGATGGGGCAGAGGATGAAGGTGGCCGAGCGCAGAGGCTCGATGGCGTTGAAAGGGGGCTGCAGCAGGTAGTCGCTGGGATACTTGCTGATGTTTTCGATGAAGTAGACCTGCTTCTCGCGGAAGCTCTTGTAGATGACACCGGCGCGCTGGTCCAGCGGCAGGGTGACGTCGGCACCCACCACCGATTCGTTGCCGGCGTGTGCCGCGAAGTAGAGGTGCTTTCTCTCCGGATCGGCCATCAGGACGTTGACCCTCTCGTAGCCGAGCACGTCGTGCAGCCCCTCCACGCAGAGCGCGAGCACGTCGTCGGTGCGCACCGCCTTCTGAATCTTGCTCCCTATCTTGTGGAAGTTCTTGATGTTGTTGTCGAGCACCTTGTAGCGGTTCTCGAACAGCTGCTTCTGGGCTTCCACCTCCTGCACCAGCTGGTCGAGCTCGGCCCCCTTGGTGTGCAGCTCATCCACGGCCTTCCCGATGAAATAGCCGAACAGGGCCAGCACGCAGGCGGTGCCCCCCCCCATGTAGAAGTAGAGGGCCAGGTTCTGGCCGGTCTTGGTGATGTCGGAGAAGATCTGCGAGGAGATGGGGACGCCGGGGTCGGCGAAGAGGAGAAGACGCAGGGCGGTCCAGCCGATGGGAGCCGAGATGCCAAGGAAAAAGCCGATTATACAGAACAGGTGACTGCGGTTCACCTGGGCGATGCGTTTCTTCATAAGAAAGCTACCTCTCTGTAGCCGGTAGGGGCCGGCCGGACACAGACTGCACAAGTTTTCCGCAGTCTAAGACAGAGATTAGCCAAAGTCAACAGTATCCTTCATTAGTTGCGAGGTTAGCGACAAAAAGGGGGGCTTTTTGGACGAAGTGGACGAAGTGGGACCGGTGGACGAGGTGGAGCCCCCGCTGCTGCCGCTTACCGGCCCACCATGATGCCGAGGGCTTCGGCGTGACGCACCATGTCGCCATTGGGGTCGATCAGCTTTAGGCTCCGGATGGCGTCGTCGATGGGGACGGAAGCGATGTCCCGGCCGCTCAGGCAGACCATCTGGCCGAAGGCCTCTTGCTCGATCAACTCGACGGCCTTCACGCCGAAACGGCTCCCTACCACCCGATCGAAACTGGAGGGGGTGCCTCCGCGCTGCAGATGCCCGAGCACGGTGACCCGCACATCCATCTCCAGCACGCTTCCCAGCTCGCGCCGGATCTGCTCCCCTACCCCGCCCAGCCGCTCGACCACGCACTGGCCGCCGGCCGCCTCCTGGACCACGCGGTTACCGCCGACCGGAAAGGCTCCCTCGGCCACCACGATGACGCTGAAACGCCTGCCGCATCTCACCCGGCGGGCGATGGCGGCGGCAACCTGCTCGATGTCATAGGGGATCTCGGGGATCAGGATGACGTCGGCTCCGCCGGCCATGCCGGACTCCAGGGCGATCCAGCCGGCGTAGCGCCCCATCACCTCCAGCACCATGACCCGGTGGTGGCTCTCGGCGGTGGAATGCAGCTTGTCCAGGGCGTCGGTGGCGGTCTGGACGGCGGTGTTGTAGCCGAAGGTGACGTCGGTTTCCAACAGGTCGTTGTCGATGGTCTTGGGGACGCCGACGATGGGGACGCCGCGATCCATCAGCTGCCGCGCGATCTTGAGCGACCCCTCGCCCCCCACCACCACCAGCGCGGAGATCCCCAGCATCTGAATCCGGGAGACCACCTCGTCGGAAACGTCCACCACCTCCACCCTCCCCTCGCGCACGATGGGAAAGGAGAAGGGATTTCCCCTGTTGGAGGTCCCCAGGATGGTCCCTCCCCGCGGCAGGATGCCGCGCACGTCTTCGGGGGTGAGCAGGCGGCACTTCTCCGGGTGGAGAAAGCCGTCGAAGCCGTCCTCGATGCCGATCACTTCCCAGCCGCGCCCGCTGGCGGCGGCCTTCACCACGCCCCTGATCACCGCGTTGAGACCGGGGCAGTCACCGCCACCGGTGAGGATCGCTATTCGCTTGGTCATGCAGTACCTCGCTGATGTTCAAGACCTGGATCTTAAAAGCAATAGAACGCGGATGACGCGGATTGGACGGATTTGCACGGATTAAATCGATAGTGAAGGGTGCAACCGAGAACTCGTCGCTACGGCAGGGTAGTGGTTTGGGGAGAAATAGTCAATAGTTTCCAGCGGGTAGGGGCATGCGAAGCGCCCCTTATTAAAGGTTCATCCGGTAATTCCGAAGGGGGGAATCAGGTGCGGGCATCTGGTAATCCACTTGGCCAACATATCATCAAGCTCCTCACACCGTTCGCCCTGAGCCTGTCGAAGGGGAGCTTGTAAAGGCTGGAATGCGGGTGCTTCGACAAGCTCAGCACGAACGGCCACTGTCAAAACCATCAGTTAATCGGGGCTTTGGACGGGGAGGCTATTCCCTTTTCCCCGGCTGATTCCTCCCGCGCCTGACGCAGGGTGTCCAGGATCTCTTGCGGCTCCAGCAGGTTCCTGATGTCGGTGTCGGCATGGGACAGGAGGATGCGACCATCCTGCGCGAGCAGGAAGGTGCCGGGAACGGGGAGCGTCCAGGAGTGATCGGCGTTGAAGGCGGGGAGGTTGCCGCCGAAGGAGATGTACAGGGAGCGGATCCACTCGGGAACCTGGAAGACCAGCCCGAATTGGCGCGCCACCACGTTGCCGAGATCGCTCAGCACCTCGTACTCGAGATAGTTGTTGAGCAGGGTGGCCTGTGACTTGTCCGGGGTCTGCGGGGAGATGGCCATCAAGGAGCCGCCCGCCTTGGCTATCTCGGGAAGAATCTTCTGATAAGCCCTCAACTGAAGGCTGCAGTACGGTCACCACATCCCCCGATAGAAGGTGACCACGGCCGGCCCCTTGGCAAGGGCGACGCTCAGGGTGACCGGGCGGCCGACGGCGTTGGGAAGGGTGAAATCCGGCGCCTGCGCCCCTTGCTTCAACACCCTTTCAGCAATCCCCGAGTCGGAGAGTTCGCGTGCCGCCCGCTCGATCAGCTCCGCCTGCTCGGGAGAAAGTGGGGGGAACCCCCGCTCCAGTTCTGCAATCTGCGCTCTGAGTCCCTGCACCATCTATCCATCCTCCCCTGCATATTTATTCTGTCACAGTGTACGCTGATTCGGACGGCGGTCAAATGCATGCAGGAAATGCGATATTTTTGACTCACGTCATGAACTCTTTGCCTGGGAAGCGCTATTGTCGGTACAACGAAAGACAACGGGAGGCAACGATGAACTTCAAAAATGGCATGGGCGAAATGGCGATTCAGAACGTGATGGAAAATCACCCGCAGATAGGTGACATCCTCAACCGCTACGAGATCGGCTGCGTGACCTGCAAGGTCGGGATATGCCTCCTCAAGGACGTGGTAGCCATTCACGGGCTCTCCCCCGAACAGGAAACCGCGATCGAGAAAGAGATCGGGGAGTACCTGGACAGCAAGGGGTAAGAGCAGGGACGAGAACCAGAAACTAGAGACGGTAAATTCACGAATAGATTTTCTGACACGAAACACGATAACAACCAACTCGATAGAAAAAAGGAGAAGGAAAATGGGACATTCTGCATGCGGTTGCCCGGGTAGCATGGCTAGGGTTATTGAGAGGACTGAGACTAACGAGAGCGCACCGACCGCCAAGGCGGCCTCCGAGCTGCGCCAGTGGCCGGTGCAGCTGCACCTGGTGCCCCCTACCGCCCCCTGGTTCCAGGACAGCGACATCCTGATCGCCGCCGACTGTGTAGCCTTCGCGCTGGGGAGCTTCCACAGCGACCTGTTGAAAGGGAAGGCGCTTGCCATCGCCTGCCCGAAACTGGACGACACCGCCCCTTACGTTGAGAAGCTGGCCAACATCTTCAGAAGCAATGAGGTTAAGAGCATCACCATCGCCATTATGGAAGTGCCCTGCTGCCGGGGTCTTGATATGATGGTGAGACAGGCACTTACCCTCTCCGGCAAGGAGATCGAGCTTACGACCGCCGTGATCGGCATCAACGGAGAAAGGAGAAGCTAACCATGAAACGGGATATCACGCAGCGGCTCAAAGACGAGCACCAGCTGATCCTGCGCATGCTCGCCCTTTTGGAGGAGAACGCCCGGCTGACCGAGGAGGGTTCCTTCCGCGACTACCGCTTCTACCTGGACGGCGTCGATTTCATCAGGAACTACGCGGACCGCTTCCACCACGCCAAGGAGGAGGACGTGCTGTTCGAGGCGCTGATCGACAACGGCATGCCGCGCGCCAACAGCCCGGTCGCCGCCATGCTGATGGAGCACGACCTGGGAAGGGAGTTCGTGAAGGGGATGGAGGAGGCCGCCACCCGCGCCCTGAACGGGGAAGCGGGCCAGGAGGAGGCCATCGTCGCCAACGCCCGGGGCTACCTGGAACTGCTGCGTGACCATATCTCGAAGGAAGACGGCATCCTCTATCCGCTGGCGGAGCGGGTCCTCCCCGAGGAGAAGCGGGACGCCATCCTGGAGGGGTACCACGCGGCCGAGCAGAAGGCGGCCCAGGGGCTCGAGGAGCATTACCGCGCCATCGTCGAGGGGTACGAGAAGAAGAAGGCGGCTTAAAGTCTAGCAACAAGGCTTTTTTAACAGGGATGGATGGGATGAAAGGAATGTAAGGCACAGGCTGTAAAGGTAATAAAGAAAGGGCGGGGGAAATTTCCCTCGCCCTTTCTTTTTGGCCAATCGACGATGAGGCTCTGCCTGGTGAGGGATTCCTTCAGAAAGGCAAATCCCCCCTGTCCCCCCTTTATCAAGGGGGGGACGTAGTGGCGGACATCATCCCTGGAGTTATTACTCAGGGGTAGTAGCGGACATCATCCCTAAAGTTTCTACTCGAGGTTGTCCTCGATCCTGATGAAGGTGCTCTTGGCGCGGATCACGTCGAAGGCGTCGATCTCGCCCAGGGCGGTGCGGATGTCTTCCTCGCGCGCCTCGTGGGTCATGATCACGATCGGGACTATGTCGGTGCTTCTTGCGCTCTGGACCATGGAGGCGATGCTGATGCCGTGGGCGCCGAGCGAGCCGGCGATCCTGGCGAGCACGCCGGGACGATCGAAGGCCTGGAAGCGGATGTAGTACTTGCTGACGATCTCGCCCATCGGCTTGATGGCCAAGGTACCCACTTTCTCGTCCACGTAGCCAAGCGGTGCGCAGCGGCGGGAGATGCCGGCACCCATGTTGCGGCAGAGATCGACTACGTCGCCGATCACGGCGCTGGCGGTGGCGTCCATGCCGGCGCCGCGCCCGTAGAACATCACCGGCCCCACGAAGTCGCCGGTCAGCCTGATGGCGTTGAAGACGCCGTGCACGTCGGCCAGCGGGTAGTCGCTCGGGATCATGGTGGGATGCACGCGCGCCTCGATCTGACCGTCGTCCATCTTGCCGATGGCCAACAGCTTGATCCGGTAGCCGAAGGACTTGGCGAAGTCGACGTCCTCGGCGGAGACCGAGGTGATCCCCTCGCAGTAGATGTCCTTCAGGTCGACCTTGGTGCCGAAGCAGAGCGAAAGGAGCAGGCAGAGCTTGTGTGCGGTGTCGACCCCTTCGATGTCGAAGGTGGGATCGGCTTCCGCGTAGCCGAACTCCTGGGCGCTCTTCAGGACCTCCGTGAAGTCGGCCCCCTCCTGGGTCATGCGGGTCAGGATGTAGTTGCAGGTGCCGTTCACGATGCCGAGCACGGTGGAGAAGCGATTGGCGGCCATGTTCCCCTTGATGGCGGAGAGGACCGGTATGCCGCCGCCCACCGCCGCCTCGAAGAGGACCTCGACGCCGCTCGCCTTGGCGGCCGCGTAGATCTCCTGACCGTGCACAGCGAGCAGCGCCTTGTTGGCGGTGACCACGTGCTTGCCGTTGGCGATCGCCTTGAGGGCGAAGGTGCGGGCCGGCTCGTAACCGCCGATCAGCTCGATGACTACCGAGATCTCCGGGTCGGAAAGGACCTCGTCGGCGTTGGTGGTCAGCTTGATGCCGTCGGTGCTCACGCCGCGGTCGGTGGTGATATCGAGGTCGGCGATGGTCTTGAGGGAGAGCTGGGCCCCGGTTTTTTCCGAGATGAGGGAGGAGTTCTCTTTGAGGAGTTTGACGACGCCGGCGCCGATGGTGCCGAACCCGAGAAGGCCGATCTTGATCTGTTTCATAGTTCCTCTTGATTCAAAAACTATAGAGTCAAAGGCTACAGGCAAAGGGTTTTATTCCTTGTCGGTCACACCGGAGGCGATTTCGTCGAGGATGCCGTTGACGAAGGAGGCGGAATCTTCGGCCCCGAACTTCTTGGCTACTTCGATCGCCTCGTTCATGGTGACGTTCTTGGGGATGTCGGGACGGTAGAGGAGCTCGAACACGGCCAGCCGCAGGATGTTCAGATCCACCCTCGCCATCCGGGCCATGCTCCAGTGCTTGGACTTCTCGGCGATGCGGGCGTCAATCTCGGGCAGATGCGCCATCACCCCGTTCACCAACTCGGATGCAAAAGCGTACGCCTTGGAATTGACTTCCAGCATCGGCTCATCGCCCTCGCTGAAGCTCTCGATGATCCGCTTCAGCGCCGCGGTCGCATCATGCAGTACCAGGTCCTTCGAATAGAGAGCCTGCAGCGCAAGCTCCCGTCCTTCTCTGCGTGTCGTCAATTTATTTCATCTCCCTGAACAGGCTGGCCGTCTCGATGGCGGTCATCGCGGCATCGAAACCTTTGTTCCCCGCCTTGGTACCGGCGCGCTCGATCGCCTGCTCGATGGTGTCGGTGGTCAGCACCCCGAAGGCAACGGGGATGCCGGTATCCAGCGAGATGTGGGCTACCCCCTTGGAGACCTCGGAGGCCACGTAGTCGAAATGCGGGGTGGAGCCGCGGATCACGGCGCCCAGGCAGATCAGCGCGTCGAAGTTGCCGGTCTCTGCCATCTTCTTGGTGGCCAGCGGGATCTCGAAGGCACCGGGGACCCGGGCCACGGTGATCTGGGCATCGTCGGCGCCGTGACGGATCAGGGCGTCCAGTGCTCCCTCAAGGAGCCGCTCCCCGATGAAGCTGTTGAAACGGCCTACCACGATACCGAACCTGAGTCCCTCCGCGTTCAGCTTTCCCTCTACGAATTTTGGCATGTCGAACCTCTTATGATCGAGATTAAGATTAAAACTAAATGTTTTCCAGCAGATGCCCCATCTTCTCGCGCTTGGTCTTCAGGTACTTCTCGTTGGCCTTGGAGGGGGGGATCTCGATGGCGACGCGCTCGACGATGTCGATGCCGTACCCCTGCAGGCCGACCAGCTTCTTCGGGTTGTTGGTCATCAGCCTGATCTTCTTGATGCCGAGGTTGACCAGGATCTGGGCGCCGATGCCGTAATCTCTCATGTCGGCCTTGAAGCCCAGGGCGAGGTTCGCCTCCACGGTGTCGTGCCCCTGGTCCTGCAGCGCGTAGGCCTTCAGCTTGTTGGTCAGGCCGATGCCGCGCCCTTCCTGGCGCATGTACAGGATGACCCCCGCCCCTTCCGCCTCGATCCGCTTCATGGCCGCGTGCAGCTGGTCGGCGCAGTCGCAGCGGACGCTGCCGAAGACGTCACCGGTCAGGCATTCGGAATGCACCCTGACCAGCACCGGCTTCTCACCGCTGATGTCACCCTTTACCAGGGCCAGGTGCTCGAGCTTGTCGATGTCGTTTTCGAAGGCTACCGCGCGGAAGCTCCCGAAGCTGGAGGGAAGCGCCACTTCGACCGATCTCTTCACCAGCGACTCGTGCTTCATCCGGTAGGCGACCAGGTCGGCGATGGTGCAGACCTTGATGCCGTGTTCCTTGGCGAATTTCTTCAGTTCCGGCATGCGGGACATGGAACCGTCTTCGTTCATGATCTCGCAGATCACCCCTGCCGGCTCGAGCCCGGCCAGGCGCGCGAGGTCGACGGAGCCTTCGGTCTGGCCGGCACGCACCAAGACGCCGCCATTTCTGGCGCGCAGCGGGAAGACGTGCCCGGGCCTGGCGAGGTCGTCGGCCACGGCCTTGGGCGCCACCGCGGTGAGGATGGTGTGGGCGCGGTCGGCTGCGGAGATGCCGGTGGTGACCCCTTTCTTCGCTTCGATGGAAACGGTGAAGGCGGTGCCGAATGAGGAGGTGTTGCTCTGCACCATGGGAGGCAGATCCAGCCGGTCGCAGCGCTCGCCGGTCATGGTCAGACAGATCAGACCGCGGCCGAAACGCGCCATGAAGTTGATCGCCTCGGGCGTCACGTGCTGCGCCGCCATGGTCAAGTCACCTTCGTTTTCCCGATCTTCGTCGTCCACCAGGATGACCATCCTGCCGGCCTTGATCTCCTCGATGGACTCCTCAATGCTTGCAACAGACATCTTTAGACCTCTCATGAGCGTGTGTGCAAAAGAAAAGGTATCTCACACGAAACCGTTTTTTGCAAGCAGTTCCAGCGTGACGCCCCCCCCGTTTGCCTCCCTTCCCGCCAGCAACCTTTCCAGATACCTGCAGATCAGATCGGTCTCGATGTTCACCTGGTCCCCCGGCCGTCGTCCCTCAAGATTGGTCTTGGCGGCGGTGTGGGGGATGATGTTCACGCTGAAGGTGTCGGCGGTCACCGTATTCACGGTCAGGCTGATGCCGTCGATGGCGACCGACCCCTTGGCGGCGATGTACTTGCCGTACTCGGCGGGGAAGCGGAAGGAGAAAACTATGTTGCCGGCAACTTCCCGGCGCTCGGTCACGGTGGCCACGCAATCGACGTGGCCGGAGACCAGGTGCCCGTCCAGCCGGTCGGAGAGCCGCATGGCCCGCTCCAGGTTGACCGGCGAGCCTGCCTTCAGGTTCTTGAAACCGGTGCGGTCGATGGTTTCGGGGGAGACGTCGAAGGTGAGCGTGCCGCCCCCCTTGCGCACCACGGTGAGACAGGCGCCGTTCACGGCGACCGAGGCACCCAGGGCGATCTCCTCCAGGGGAAGGGCGGTCTTGACGGTGAGGCTCCCGGAGGCGCCCCTTTTCTCGATAGAGACCAGCTCGCCAACGTTTTCGATGAGGCCTGTGAACATCATTTCTCCTACATAGTTACTCTCGCCGCCGTTTACCCCTCGCCCTCCGGGAGAGGGTGCCCGCAGGGCGGGTGAGGGAAGCCACGCAGAGCAGAACTCTTTCCTCGTCGCCGAGCTCCCTCACCCCGACCCTCTCCCGGAGGGCGAGGGAGAGTTGGCTCAGGAGGAAGGAAGTGGGAAAAGGACAGTAGCTACTGCCACCTTTTAGGGCGTGGCTTTCACCGGCGTTCCTTCCACCAGCAGGTCCACCCCTACCCGTCTCACGCTGACCTCTTGCAACTGGATGGCATCGGACATCAGGGCGACACCTTCGCCTGCAAAAAGCCCCAGCCCGGCGCCCCCCACCAGTTTCGGGGCCAGGAAGATCATGCAGCGGTCGATCAGACCGGCGCGCAGCGCAGCACCGGCCAGGTGGCTGCCACCTTCCAGAAGCACCGACTGCACTCCCATCTCCCCAAGCTTGGCAAAGAGGTCGGCGAGATCGACCCGGCCGTCCGCCTCGCGGCAGCTCAACACCACGGCGCCGGCGGCACGTAGTCCCTCGATCTTGTCGGCGTCGCGGCTGCAGGTGGCAATCACGGTGCCGGCGGTGGACTTCACGTTCAACACCGCCGCGTGCAGCGGAATCTTGAGGGTGGAATCGACTACGACCCGCAGCGGATCCTTGCCGCCCGGCACCCGGCAGGTCAATTGCGGGTCGTCCGCCAGCAGGGTGCCGGCGCCGACCATGATGGCATCGACCCGCCCGCGCAGCCGGTGCACCTCGCGCCTCGCCTTGTCGGAGGTGATCCACTTGGAGTCGCCGGTCACCGTGGCGGTCTTGCCGTCCAGGGTCAGCGCACTCTTCAGGATCACGTAGGGAAGCCGGGTGCGGATCCACTTGATGAAGGGACGGTTCAGCTCCCGGCACTCCTCTTCCAGAAGCCCGGTCTCCACCTCGATCCCGGCCCCCCGCAGCAGCTCGATACCGGCGCCGGAGACCAGCGGATTAGGATCGACCATGCCGACGAAGACGCGGCCGACACCGGCGGCGATCAGCGCCCGCGCGCAGGGAGGGGTCTTGCCGAAATGTGAGCAGGGTTCCAGGGTCACGTAGACGTCGGCACCCTCGGCGAGCTTGCCGGACTCGTTGAGCGCGTGCACCTCGGCGTGCGGGGTGCCCGCCTTTTTGTGCC
>NZ_DATFBA010000371.1:0-11501 GCF_035254065.1 Geomonas sp. | reverse complement strand
AGCGCGGAGCAGGGTGCATCCGTGGCGACCGTCGTCGGCACGACAATAACAGGAAGATTCATCTCGTGAGCGACGGCCTTTCCCGCATCGATGGATGCCCCGCCGCCCAGCGCCACGATGAAGTCGGCATGATGAGTCCTGGCGATGTCTGCCAGTCGTGCAATCTCGCCTCGCGAGGACGTCCCCCCGAACAGCTCGCCGTGACAGGCGACTTCCCGCTCTACCAGGCTTGCCGCGATGGTGTCGTAGCAGAGGGAGAGGGCGGTCTTTCCGCCGATCACGAGACCGCTCCTGCCGAGCAGGGAGGCATGGCAACCTGTCTCCCGGAGGGCGCCGGGACCCTGTATGTATCGTGAAGGGGCAAGCAGGATTCGAGTCATAATTAGCTCCATGAAGTACTTTGAGAAGAAACGATGATTCCCTCCCGGAATGGAGAGGGAGACGCCTCATGCTTAAAAAGTTAACGACGTCCCCGAGACTGTCCTTAATTATTTCCTAATACCCGCCGGATGCACCGCCTCCCCCGAAGGTGCCGCCCCCGGAATGGAGTGCCTTGGCCTGCGGCCCCCTAGACTCCGGGACAAGGGGCTGGATCGCCGCCAACGCCTCGGCATCGAGACCGTAGAGACGCGGTTCGAGGAGCGGTTCGGCGGTAAAGGCGCCACGGCAGCGGTTCGAACCCGTGCGCAGCCAACGCAGCAGGCTGAAGGTGAGAGCCGCCACCAACAGCCCCACAGCCGTCAACCCCTCGGCAACATGCCTGAAATGTAGGTAGTACTTAAGGGTGAGGATGGACAGAATGGCCGAAATAACGCCAAACCAGAGCAGCGCCCGATCGCGGCGACCGATCCCCATCGCCAGGGCTGCAATCGGCTGGATGGCGGTAAACACGGCGCAGAAGTGATCGCTCCAGAGAAGCTGCGATTCTCCCGGCGTCCACCCGAGCCATTCCCGCCAGAGAATTCGGTGAGCAAAGAGGTTCACGTCGAGGTAGATCCCCGCCCAGGCTGCAAGGCGTACGGTCTCCAGAGACCGGACGTATCCCCGGGGCAGGCTGTTGCGGCCGACGAGTCGCCGCTGCGCCCAGAGTGCCGCTGCGCCGAGCAGAAGCAGGAGGACGAACCGAGGCAGGTGCGACATCTGACAATGAAGAATATCGGCAAAATGGAAGGGAATTCCGGCGACGGCGAGCATCGACCCGAACGCCGCTACGGCGTAGCCGTAGCGGACCGTGAGTAGGATCGCTCCGGCCAGGACGATGCAGTGAGCCATCAGCCACGCCAGACGTTCCGCACCGTGTCCCCAGTCGTGGGCGGGGATGGCGACCGCCAGGGCGAGCATGCCGACGGCCAGCAGCAGCAACGCCTCCTCTGCGCCGCAGCGGTAGAGGCGGCGGCCGGCAATGAGTTCGTGATCGGCCACCCGGGCGAAGAGCGGGGCGAAGATCAGGCACAACAGGGCGAATCCCGTGTCCTCAAATGTCAGTATCACGGCCGGAAGAGACACCAGCGCCACCCCTCCGACCGTGGTGAACACGGCGAGGAGGATGCGAATAAAGGGGTTCACCCGCACCAGTTCCGAACGATAGCGCTCCTCCACCGCAGCGGCTTGCTCCGCCGTGATGATCCCGGCCTCCTGCCAGCGCCGGGCCTCCTCAACCACCGCCACCCGGCGCTCGCCTTTCTTGTAAAGGGCGATCATTCGGCACTCCGGAAACGGCGATGCAAGGCCACCAGAGCCGTCAGCAGTGTCGCCGCGCTGACGAGGAAATAGAGTATGATCCCTTCACTGCTCCGGTGAGCATGATCGAGCACAAAGATAGTGATGCCGACATAGCCGTAAAGGACGGCGTAGAGGAGGAAGGCGAAGCTGCGTTGGCGCGTGGCGTAGAAGGCGCTGCCACTGCTGGTCAGCAGCAGGGCGGCAAAATAGGCCGAGCCGGCGGCGCGGGAGCCGACGCCGGTTACCAAGGCGGCTAGGAGTACGTTGACGCCGAGGTGCAGGTGGACGGGAAGGAAGTGGCGTTTCCAACCAAGCTTGGTCTGGGTCGCCCCTGCCGCCACGACCAATGCCCCGAAAAAGACAGCGTTTTCTCGCAAGGTGCCATCCCACAACCCCGTGCCGAGTTGGCTGCTTTTCACGCCGAGCCAGGCGCCCAGGGTGGAGAGAGCAAGGGAGAGAACAAGGCGGTTGTCGAAGTAATGGGCGCAGAGTAGATAAATCAGGGCGGAGGCAAGCAGCCACCAATTCCAGAATTGGGCGAGGAATTGGTAGCGGAGTTCCAGATACCCCTGAAGCGTCCCGAGGAGGAGGCAGCCGAGCAGGAGGACGTAGTCGTAGGCCGCATCCGGCGTCGCGAGACTTCCCGGTGAGAAACCTCCACCGTGGCGCAGGCAGTATGCAAAACAGGCCGCGCATCCCGTTGAGATGACTGCAAGCAGGGTCAGGTGGCCGATGGTGGCGAAGTGTTTGGCGACAAGAAGACCGAGGCCGGTGGTCATGATCAGGATGCCGCCATAGAGGAGCAGTCGCAGTTCCCAATGCACCGAAAAGAGCTCCCGGCCATAAATACGGCGCAGTAGCGCCGCCTGCTCCCGGCTCAGAATTTCGCTGTTCTCAAGATCATTGAGGACGTCTTGCACACCTTACCTCACTTCTCCGTTCCCGCACGCACCTCGGGGACGTTGTTAACAAATTAACTTTCTAATGTGCAGTCGGCACGCCTCGGCAAGAACAGGACGAAACAATTAGATGTTAAAAAGTTAACAACGTCCCCGGATTGTTCTCCTATATGAGGCAATAATGCAAGGGCTGATCCCTCTAATTTCCCTAGCGCGGGGGCCGGCGGGCCTCGCGGAACCAGAGACGGTACTCCTCCATGCGCTCTCGCTGCTCGGCGGGCGACCGGCGGCGGCACGTGCTGTAGTCCGGCGTGCCGGGGGCCGCACCCCAGCGCCGCTCGACGCAGTCGTTGGGGTTGTAGGCGATTTCGAGCCCCGGCCGGCGCTCGTAGATCTCGGCTAGGCTCAGCCGCCAGGGGCTGCCGTCGCTGCGGGTGTAGGTGATGAAGACCTCCCGGATGCGTTGTGCATGGAGCCGCTCGATCCGCGCGGCGGCGGCCGCCGCGTCCTCGTCCCGCAATACATAGAGCTCAGGATGGCGGCGGATGCGCTCGGGCAGGTCGGCCAGCACCTTCAAGGCGATCAGCACGCGCATGTCCCGGGACGGGGTCGAGTAGTCTTCCCAGAGACCGGTGGACTCGAAGATGGCCGGACCGCGCGGCATGGGAACGACTGTCGCCGGGTGGGCACGCATGTATACTTCCCCGTTGTCGACCGAGCGCACGCGGGTCTCGAGTTGCTCCATCAGCGCATCCAGGGTGGCCGCGTAGGCCGCGTCCGGGTCCAGTCCGCGCGGGTTGATGAGCCGCTCCATGCGTGCGTAAAAGTTCACAGGGGCGAGGCCCGCCTGCTCGGTCGAATAGGGTGGCAGGCCAAAGCGACCATTGAGGGAGTTGTTGGACAGCGGGCGCCATCCGCCTCTTGAGCCGCCGGAAACCGGGGGACGGTAGGCCTTGAAGCCGGGGCCGGCGCTCGGGGTTGCGGCAAAGAGGAAGTTCCCCTCCCAGAAGCGCTTGCGGGCGACCGAGTTGTCGGGCTGGGCGTCCACCGCGAGCAGGAGTCCGCTGCGATTCTCCGTCTGCGGGACCCACTTGACGATGACCAGGGTATGTCCATAGGGGTCGGCGAAGATGGTGCCGGGCCACAGGGCCGAGCGCTCGAGCGGCACCGGATAGAAGTCGGTGGCGTCGTCGCGCAGCGCCGTACGCCCACCGCCGGAGTTGACCGTGTCCATGATTCTGCGGCTTACCTTCAGGAAGGCGCCGGTGGGAGCGGCGGTGCGGACGAAGGTACGGTCGATCTCCGGAGGGTCGCAGCGCGGCGGGCTGCTGGCACTGCCCCGGCTGCAGGAGCGATAGCTGAGGGGCAGGCCGAGCTTCCAGGCAAAGTAGGCACGCAGGAAATAAGGCAGGTCGGCACAATCAGGCTTGGCGGGCAGCTGCCTGTCCTCACCTCGTTTCAGGTAGTCGTAGAGGAAGTTGCGCTGGGAGTCGCGTAGTACGGGCTCAAGCGAAGGGAAGCTCAGA
Organism: Geomonas sp.; assembly: GCF_035254065.1. Classification (GTDB taxonomy): domain Bacteria; phylum Desulfobacterota; class Desulfuromonadia; order Geobacterales; family Geobacteraceae; genus Geomonas. The sequence goes on along the minus strand of NZ_DATFBA010000371.1, from coordinate 7,354 downwards.
GATTGCTCGGGCGAGGCATCGAACAGGTGCTCGATCCAGGCCGCATAGAGCGCCTGCATTGCCAGATCCCACTCCCCGTCACCCCGGTTCCCGGCGCCCCCTCCGACCTGGACCTCGGCGCAGGCCACCACCTGGGCGGCCCGCATCGCCTGGATGCGGTAGCGGCCGCGAGCAGGAGCGAGCAGCACCCCCCGAAGACTCCAAGGGGGGCCGCCGGCTTTCACAGTGGGCAGCTTGGTCTGGCGGCCCGCCGGGTCCGTGACCAGCAGCTCCGCCAAGTCGCCACTGGTTGAGACCGACAGGATCTCCAGCTTCTCGCCCGGGAGCGCCACAAGCGGCGCGGTCCAGACGCGAGTCTCATCCCCCTGGCTGCATGAGGACGTGGCCCATGCCCCGTCGGCAACTGTCAATACAAGCAGCAACAGATGAAGGGCGAGCATAAAGCACGAGACGTTACGCGCAGAGATCGCGCTGGTAGCACTTGCGGGCTTGATCGTGTCTTTGGTAAGTTGCATCACCAATCCGTCCTTGCCGAGCAGGAGCTCGATCTTCAATAGGGAGGGAAGCTGTAGGGGGCAGTCGCTCAAAGTACATTGAGTGAATTACGAGTGCCTGACCCTCTATCCCCTCATTCATCTAACCCCCCGGTTCAGCGGCAGACCGCGCAGCGGACCGTCCGCTGCAACCGGTTGTTGGCTGGCTCACTCCAGATTACCGAATCTCCTACCTCTTCTCGATCGGGAAGATGACCTTCCAATCCTGCTTCATGTCCACAACTGTCCAGCCCTTCGCCTGCGCTTCGTCGAGGCCCTTGTGGAGGCGGCCGATGTTGGAGTTGCGGTCGTAGGCCCATTCGCGTGTGGCATCGGTGTGGTGCACGTACAGCGCGAATCGAAGTCGCCGTCCAGCAGTAGCCCATTGAAGCATCTGGAGGTCACCATCAGAGTTGCCAAATACGGCAATCGGCCGGCGGCCAATGTGCTCCTGGATGCCCACGGGCTTGCCCTCCTTGTCATCGACGAAGTGCACTTCCGGCAATCGGACCAGCAGCGGCGCACCGTCGCGCATCTCGAACCTCATCTTGACGCTACTGCCGACCACCTGCTCGGGTGGGATGCCATAGACCCTCTCTGTCCACGGACGCATGAACTCGACGCCGCCGCCGGAGACGATGAAGGTCTTGAATCCGTTCGCTCGCAAGAACGTGAGTACCTCGAGCATCGGCTGATACACCATCTCGGTATAGGGGCGCTTTGTGACGGGATGCCTGGCGGTGGCGATCCAATCCTTCACGACCTGCTCGAAGTCCTCCGTGGTCATGCCGGCATGAGTGGCCATGACGATTTCAACCATTGCATGCTCGCCGCCTGCCAGTGCGTTCGTCACGTCGCCCTTGAGAAGCGATGCGAACGGTTCCTTGTCCTTCCACTCAGGATGCTGCGGCGCGAGTGCCTTCACGCGGTCGAGTGCAAAAAGCAGTTGGAAGTACATCGGCTGCTCGGCCCAGAGCGTGCCGTCGTTATCGAACGTTGCGATGCGCTCGGCAGGCGAAACGAAGTCGGGCGAGCCTTTCTTCGTCACCTTCGCCACGAATGCCACAATGGACTGTTTTGCTTTTCCATCGTTCCAAGATGGAAGGGGGTCAGGGGCCTGAGCTGTCGCCAGACCTCTGAATGCCAGGACGAAGCCGAGAGCGAGTGCAGCAAGAAGGTTTCTCTTCAAGGGATCTCTCCTCTGGAAGTGTGCCTTGAGCCAGCTAACGCCTGCCTGAGCACCGGAGCAAATCCAGCTCCCGTCTGCTTTCATCAACTTCCGCCAGCTGCGGAGTGTGCTCCTGCCTCTCGTGGTTGGCGATAGCCGTTCCTCAACTATCTTGGTTTCTCTCGGCCTTTCACCAGCTTCCATCGACTCAATCAGCTCTCACGGGCACCCTTCCGGGACGCCCATGCGTTGCATGCGTTTCTCTCTGCTAAGAGGCATTCCGTTATTCCGATATTGGTGTCGACGGCCCCCTGCACGCGCGGTGACTATACTCCGGCTTCCTGAAGGATGTCAAAAACTTTTGGTTTCTTCTAATGGGTCGTGAGGATGTCAGCTTATGGTTATCCAGTTATCAAACTCGACCCCATTGCTCCTCCAGTCGCGGGTTGGACGCTGTCGGTCCGGGCTTGGCCCTCAATACAGTGTGCCTTTGGCCCAGATGAAATTAATTTGACTTCAGATAAATTTACTCTGAGGTCAGGTGAATTTGCTCTGGGGTCAGATGAATTTACTTTGAGGTCAGGTGAATTTGCTCTGGGGGCGACGTCGAACCCCATCCTCCCCCTGGCCCTCCCCTTGAAGGGGAGGGAACGTTGGTGGGACTGGTTTGATAGTAGGGAGTGGGGGAGCTTTCGGGAGAGATGTGCCCGATCAGTGGACTACGTGCTGGGTCTTGGAGAGGTAGTAGTCGTAGTTCCCCTCGTAAAGGCGCATCTCGCCGTGATCGACTTCGATCACCCGGTCTACCAGCTTGCGCAGGAAGTGACGGTCATGGCTCACCAGCATGACGGTGCCGGTGAAGTTGGTGAGGGCGTCCAGCAGGACCTCGCGCGACTTGATGTCCAGATGGTTGGTCGGCTCGTCCAGCACCAGGAAGTTGATGGGACGCGCCAAAAGGGTCGCCAGCACGACCCGGCTCTTCTCTCCCCCTGACAGGTTCTCGACCCGCTTGTCTACGTCATCTCCCTGGAAAAGGAAGGCGCCCAAAAGGTTCCGGATCACACCGATGGTCGCCAGCGGAATGACGTCCTGGACGGTCTCGAAGATAGTCTTCTTGGGATCGAGGATCTCCATGGCGTGCTGGCTGAAGTAGCCCAACTCCACGTTGGCGCCCAGCGAAACCGTTCCCGCCGTGGGCTCGGTCTCGCCGGCGATGGTCTTCAGCAACGTCGATTTGCCCGCACCGTTCACCCCGACCACCGCGATCTTGCTGAGGCGCTTGATGGTCCCGGTGACGCCGGAGAAGATGGGATGGGGGCTGCCATCGTGATTGGTCCAGGTTTTCCCGAGGCTATCCATCACCACCACGTCGTCGCCGCTACGCGGCGGCTCGGCAAACTGGAAGCGGACCACTTTATCCTCGGGCGGGATCTCGATCCGCTCGATCTTATCGATCTTCTTCACCCGCGACTGCACCTGTGCGGCGTGCGAGGCGCGGGCGGCGAAGCGGGCGATGAATTCCTCCTCCTTGGCGAGCATCTCCTGCTGGCGCTTGTAGCTCGCCAGAAGCTGCTCGCGGCGGATCTCGCGCTCCCTCTCGTAGAAATCATAGTTGCCGCCGTAGGTGGTCACGGTCTTGTTGGCCACCTCCACCACCCGGCTCACCACGCGGTTCATGAAGTCGCGGTCGTGGCTGGTCATCAAGAGCGCGCCCTTGTACTCGCTGGCGATCCATTCCTCCAGCCAGATGATGGATTCGACGTCCAGGTGGTTGGTCGGCTCGTCCAGAAGCAGGATGTCGGGGCAAAGGGTGAGGATGCCGGCCAGGGCGATACGCATGCGCCAGCCGCCGCTGAAGGATTCGACGGGGTTGTGGAAACGGTCGGGACCGATGCCGAGGCCGGTCAGGACCTCCTGCGCGCGCGAGTCGAGGTCATAGCCGCCGCGGTGCTCGAATTCTTCCATCGCCACCCCGTAGCGCGCCAGGAGCGCCTCCATGTCGGAGTCCGACATCGGGAGGCACATCTGCTCCTCCATCTGTTTCAACTCACCCGCTAGCCTCACCGTCTCGGCGGAAACAGCCATCACCTCTTCCAGGGCCGAGCGGCCCCGCATGTCGCCGATGTTCTGGGAGAAGTAGCCGATGGTGGTCTTCTTGGCGACGGTGATCTCGCCCGCGTCGACCTCCTCCTCGCCGGTGATGATCCTGAAGATGGTGGTCTTGCCGGCGCCGTTGGGGCCGACCAGGCCGGTCCTGGAGCCGGGGAGGATCTGGAAGCTCGCGTCGCGGAAGAGGACCTGTGAGCCGTGCTGTTTGGTGATGTTGGACAGATGAATCATTATGCAAAGTCTCCTGAATCGTGAAAAAGCAGCCTATTAGCGTTAGCATGAAGGGTGTTTCAAAGACAACTTAATTTTTCCACAGCAAAGTTCAGTCAAAAAGCCAGCTGCAATCCCCCCTGTCCCCCCTTTATCAAGGGGGGGACGTGATTGAGGGAGATGGTTGCTCATCAGAGCCGATCTGTTGAACGGGAGATTGCATCGGGTTGAGCACTAAGGGTGCCACGGGCGGGAGACAGCAAGCAGGCGTACGTCTACCGTTTTCCGATGACGAACTCAACGATGTTTCGCAGCAGGTTGGCCAGGTAGATGGAGCAGAACATCAGGAGGGAGACCTTGACGAACTTGAGCCAGACGGGATCGGGTATGACTGAGACGGTGCCGAAGTTGTCATAGAGATACCAGGCCGACACTCCGGCACCGATTACCGCTCCCGCTATGACAAAGGGACGCCTGAGCTTTGAGATTTTCTTCTTGGGCTGGTTCATGGAGTTGTGTAGACCCGTTCTCCGAACAGTGCCGACCCCACTCTCACCAGGGTGGCCCCCTCGGCTATGGCCGCCTCGAAATCGCCGGACATCCCCATGGAAAGCTCATTCATCTCCACGCCCGGAATGCGCGCAGCCTCGATCTCTCTGGCCAGTTCCCTGAGAGCCTTGAAGTAGGGGCGGGCCGCCTCCGGGTCGTCGAAGAAGGGAGGCATGGTCATCAGCCCCTTGACCCGAACGTGAGGCAAGGTGGCGATCTCCCGTACCAGGCCGAAAACCTCTTCGCTGCTGGTCCCGCTCTTGGTCGTCTCGCGCGAGATGTTCACCTGTACCAGGATATCGCAGCTCTTGCCTAGTTCGCCCCACTGGCGGTCGATCTCGCGGGCCAGCGAGATGCGGTCCACCGAGTGGATCATCTGGACCAGCCCGGCGATCTGGCGCACCTTGTTGCTTTGCAGATGGCCGATGAAGTGCCAGCAGATCTCCTTGGGAAGCTCCGCCGCCTTGGCCACCAGTTCCTGGACGTAGTTCTCGCCGAAGATCAGCTGGCCGCACGCGAAGGCTTCGGCAATGGCCGCGGCCGGCTTGGTCTTGGTGACCGCCACCAGCCGCACGTCGCCGGGGTGGCGCCCTCCCCTCTCCGCGGCCTGCGCCATCCGCTGGTGGATTGCCTGCAGGTTGGCGGCTATCGACATGACGGCACCTCGCGCATCACTGCAGCGCCCCCATCACCCTGAGCTTCTCGAGCACTTCGCAGAGCGGCAGGCCCACCACGTTGGTGTAGGAACCTTCGATCTTCTGTACCATGTGCGCCGCGCCACCCTGGATGGCGTAGGCTCCCGCCTTGTCGAAGGGGCAGCCGGTCGCGATGTAGCTGGAGATCTCCTCGTCGCGCAGATGCTTGAAATAGACCTTGGTCCGCACCGCCTCGCGCAGCGCGCCGTCACGCTCCTTGTCGTAGATGGCGAACCCGGTCACCACCTCGTGCGGCACGCCCGAGAGTTTCCTGAGCATCCGCTCGGCGTCGGCCGCGTCCTTGGGTTTTCCCATGATCTCGCCGTCGCAAAGGACGATAGTGTCGGCACCCAGGAAAAACCTGCCGTCCACGCCCGAAGCCGCCGACGCCTTGGCCTTTTCCTCCGCCAGACGCAGGACGTGATCCACCGGTTCCTCGTTGGGCAGGGCATCCTCGCAGATATCGGCGGGCGCGACCCGGAACATGACGCCTGCAGAATCAAGAAGCTCGCTGCGCCGGGGCGACGCCGAGGCGAGCACGATGGTGTTTTTCATGTAGGAAACTCCCTTTGTGGTGGCGCTATTTGGAGTGGACCCGCTTCCATTTCCAGGCCAGCATGACTCCGGCGGTCACGATGATCACGCCGATCAGGATGTTGATCAAGCTCCCGGTGACCAGCCCGAAAACCAGGGAGGCGACGCCCATCAAGAAAACCAGCGCCTCCAGTGAAGCCAGCCGTCCCAGAACCGAAATCTCCAGTTTTTCTTTGTCTCCCTGCATGGCAGCCTCCACTTCTTACCGAGGTAATAATGCAGTCAACGACACCACACAGTATGTTTTATATCCTAGATTGGCACTCTTAACAACGAGACCAGTGGAGCTCTATGACAGAGCAGGCTGCAATCACAACCTGCTTATCCATATCAGACCCGGAGTTTCTCCAGCCACCCCTCAAGTTCCTTCAGGCCCCGCTGGGCCAGAAGTCCACGCTTCTCTTTCTTCTTAATCTTGCCGGGGATGGCCGGGAAGAGTCCGTAGTTCACGTTCATCGGCTGGAAATGCGCCGCCTCTGCATTGGTGATGTGCTGGGCCAGTGCGCCGATGGCCGTCTCGGGGGGCGGCACGGTCAGTTCCTCGTCCTTGGCGAGGCGGGCGGCATTGACGCCGGCCACAAAACCGCTGGAAGCCGATTCGACGTACCCTTCGACGCCGGTGATCTGGCCGGCGAACAGGATCCTGGGATCGCTCTTCAGCTGGCAGGTGGCGAGCAGCAACCGGGGTGCGTTGATGAAGGTGTTGCGGTGCATGGAGCCAAGCCGCAGGAACTGGGCGTTTTCCAGCCCGGGGATCATGCTGAAGATCCTCTTCTGCTCGGGATAGGTCAGCTTGGTCTGGAAGCCGACCAGGTTGTACATGGTCGCCTCCCGGTTCTCCTGGCGCAACTGGATCACCGCGTAGGCCTCCACCCCTACCCGCGGGTCCACCAGGCCGACCGGCTTCATCGGGCCGAAGCGCAGGGTCTCGGGGCCGCGGCTCGCCATCTCCTCGATCGGCATGCACCCCTCGAAGTGGACCACCTTCTCAAAGCTCTTGGGTTCCACCTTCTCGGCCTTGAGCAGTTCTTCCACGAAGTTCTGGTACTGCTCCTTGTCCAGCGGGCAGTTCAGGTAGTCGTCCCCCTCACCTTTCCCGTAGCGCGAGGCGCGGAAGGCCTTGGAGAGGTCGATGGAGTCGGCGGAGACGATGGGGGCGATGGCGTCGTAGAAGTAGAGGTACTCGCCGACCAACTCACCGATCTTTTCGGCCAGCGGACCGCTGGTGAGCGGGCCGGAGGCGAGCACCACGATCCCTTCCACCGGGATCTCGGTCACCTCTTCCCGGATCACCTCGATCAGCGGGTGGCTCTGGATCTTATCGGTGATGTACTGGGAGAAGAGCTCCCGGTCAACGGCCAGCGCGCCGCCGGCGGGGACCTTGGTCGCCTCGGCCCCCTCCATGAAGAGGGAATCCAGCCGGCGCATCTCTTCTTTCAGCAACCCCACCGCGGCGGTGAAGGAGGCGCTGCGCAGGGAGTTCGAACACACCAATT
>NZ_DATFBA010000370.1:0-13044 GCF_035254065.1 Geomonas sp. | reverse complement strand
AAAATTGGAAAGGGCGGCCATTGACCGCCCTCCCGTGAACCTCTTTCCGATTTTCCTGACGAGAATTAGCGGATTTCCAGCAGCTCGACCTCGTAGGTGATATCTTCACCGGCCAGCGGGTGGTTGGCGTCGACAGTGACGGCCTCGTCGGAGACCTCGACGATGGTCACCCCGATCGGCTCGTCGTCATCGCCGGTGAATTCCAGTTCCATCCCGACGTGAGGATCGATGTCGCTCGGGAACTGCTCGCGGCTGATCGAGAATACCTCTTCCTCGTCGTATTCCCCGAAGGCATCTTCGGCGGGAATCACGATGGTCTTCTTTTCGCCCGGGGCCATGCCGATCAGGGCTTCCTCGACTTGCGGGAAAAAGTCCTCATTGCCGATGGTGATTTCCAACGGTCCGGTCTCGCAGCCGCAACCCTCGTCGTCGCAGTCGCAATCGGAATCGTTGCAGCAGTCGTCTTCCGCCAGCGAGGTATCAAAAACCGAGCCGTCTTCCAGGGTGCCGGTGTAATGGATGAGGACCTTATCACCTTTCTTCGCAGTTGCCATTTTCAAAATTTCCTTTCTGTGTTGAGTTCCGCCCAGGGCGGCTTTTCTAAAAGTTTTCTTGAATGGTACGTGCGCTCAGCACCGGAGTCCAGTAAAATCGACAATGGCTGGAATTTACGCCGGTGGGCTTTACAGTCACTGCGGGATTTGAAACAATAAAAAGAAGTCCTGAAGGAGGTGCAGCCGATGGAAAAAAAAGAGAGAAAGGTGACGGTGGAGGAATGGACCAGCCGCTTCCGCGCCCTTGGTCTGGACGACGAGATGATGGGGCACTGGCACACGCTGTTCGAGCGCGAGAACCCGTCGGGGCACCAGAGCTTTCTGGAGTGGCTCGGCCTGCCGGAGGAGCGGATCGCGCAGGTGCGTGCCAAATCGACGGAAGCGAAGAAGTGAGAGGGGCGCTCTTCCGGACCACTTGCGGCAGAGCCGATTTCTATAAATAGACCGCCTGCCGGAGTCGGGAGCGCAGAAAAAGAAATCCCCCCTTGGCCCAAGAATGATTAAGGCCGAGGGGGGATTTCGCCGTCTTGGGGCGTCACCTTGTCAGGCGTTAGCCTTGTCTTTCAGCTTTCGTGCAGCGAAGTTGTAGCACTGCAGGTAGGTGAGGATGGTCAGGATGAAGCTGTAGTAGATGATGCTGAGGATAAAGGGGGCGCTGGGGGCGGCCATGACGAAAACGACGAAGAAGCCAAGCGTGGCGATCTTGATGATGTCGCTCCACTTCTTTTGCTTGGCCAAAGCGTCCGTCTCCGCTTTGCTCAGTTTGGGTGCCGTCAGGGCCAGGTCGCGCTCGGCCTCCTTCCCCGCGAACTTGTAGATCGGGTAGAACATCAGGGCCTGGAAGGCAACCGCCGCCAGCACGCCGTGCATGAACCGGTACTCTAAATTGATCGCCCGAAGCTTCGCCTGAAAATTAACCGCCATGTACACGAGCAGGGCCACCAGTCCGAACTGTACGACCCCGAAAATCTTGATGGTCTTGTTGAGCTTCCGGAAATCCAAGGCATTTGTCATAAGGTTTGACTCCTCGCAGGGGTTTCGGCCCTCGCGTCGGCGGCCGTATACAAACCATAACAAATAAAATGCTGTTTTACAAGAAGAGAAGAACAGACCAGATTTTCGACAGGTCCGCCCCCCTTTGCGCTCGTACCTATCGTTCTCATGTTCCAGCTTGGCAGCGCTCGCGGCGATTGAAGGTCAGGCCTCTTTTTGCATTGATCCCGCCGGTGGAATAAAGTAGATTTTCCAGACCCTGAAAGGAGTGGACATGGACATCACGCTGAACGAGGTCGAGGTGCGGGTGCTGGGCTCCCTGATCGAAAAGGAGCTGACCACCCCCGAATACTATCCGCTTTCCCTGAATGCCCTGGTGAACGCCTGTAACCAGAAGTCCAACCGGGACCCGGTGATGACCCTGGACGAGGGGGAGGTCAGCAAGGCGCTGGACGCGCTGCGCTTCAAGCAGCTGGCCCTGGTCTCCGGGAGCGGCGGCCGCGTCGCCAAGTACCGCCACGCCCTGGTGGAGAAATTCCGCTTCACCCCCGCCGAGCTGGCGCTGATCTGCGAGCTCCTGGTCAGGGGACCGCAGACGGTCGGCGAACTGAGGACCAGGGGTGAGAGGATGTACAGCTTCCCGGATCTCTCCGATGTCGAGACGGTGCTGGAGGATCTGATGGAGCGGACTCCTCCGGTGGTGGTCAAGCTTCCGCGCCAGGCCGGGCGCAAGGAGCCGCGCTACTGCCAGCTTTTCGCCGGCGAGCCGGATCTGGCCGCTTTGGAGGCGGCTGCGGCCGAGCCCTCCCGCCCTCGCGGCGGTGCTGACGAGGAAAGGATCGCCAAGCTGGAAGAGGAGGTCACGGGCCTTAAGGAAGAACTGTCCGCCTTGAGGGAGCTCCTGGCGGAGTTCAAGAAATCATTCGAATAAATGGAGAAGCTTTGATGACCGTAACCAGGGAAGAGATGGCAACCAAGGTCGATGTCACCGATTGGTTCTCGCTGCGGGCGCATCTGGAAAGAGGCGGGGTGATCGTGATCGACAATCTGCTCGACCTCGTCGAGGTGGCGCTGAAGGTGGCCAACGATGACAGCAAGGCCATAGAAGGGTGGATAACCGCGGGGCAGATCGGCAAGCCGACCGCGCAACAGATAGAGAAATGGGACGCCGAGAAGGGGAAGCAGTTCCTCTGCCTCATCGTCTCCCCATTCGTGCTGGTTCAGGAAAAGTTGCCCGAGAGCGGGTGACAGGGAGGGTTCCATGGAAAACGAGAAGACACTCGAGGTCTCCTGCTCGCGCTGCAGCGCGGTATGGCAAAAGAACGGCACCACCAACTGCTGGAGCGGCGACCCCCAGACGGCGCCCCCCAAACCCGGCAACTGCCCGACCGGCGCCCACGCTGCCATCATCGAGGAGGCGGTCAGCCAGCTGAAAGGGGAGGGGGAGGACGCGAAGCTCGCCTATGTCGCCGCCCGGGTGGAGGGGCTCTGTTACCAGCCCATCCCCGGCACCGACACCATCAACGCGCGCTGGACCCGGGTCGAGGACACCATCGCCCTCGCCAAACTGATGGGATACCAGAAGATCGGCATCGCCACCTGCATCGGGCTCTTGGAGGAAACCGACCGGCTGGTGGCGATCCTCAACGCGCAGGGGCTCACCCCCTTGAGCGTCTGCTGCAAGGCGGGAAGCATCGACAAGAAGGAACTCGGCCTCAGCGAAGAGGACAAGGTGCGGCCGGGAACCTTCGAGCCAGCCTGCAACCCCATCGCCCAGGCCGAGATCTGCAACGCGCTGGAGACCGACATGAACATCATCGTCGGCCTCTGCGTCGGCCACGACATGCTGTTCAACAAGCACTCCAAGGCACCGGTCACCACCTTGGTGGTCAAGGACCGGGTCACCGGCCACAACCCGGCCGCCGTTCTCTACGGACAGAACTTCTACTACAAGAGGCTGCAGAAAGGGCCGATGAAGGTCGAGTAGCCGTCCCCGCACTCCCTGAGCGTTCTAAGAAAAGCCCGCCTTTTTTCGAGAAGGCCGGGCTTTTTTTACGGGCGCACCACGGATTTCTCCGACAGCGTGAGACGGAATTTTGACAAGTGTCGGAAATCCAGTCGGTAGAGCTTGACCTCTCCGTTAGGAATGGGAGGAAGCTTCAGCGGCATCATTAATTTTGCCGGCAGCGGCGGAAAAATTTTTAGAAGCAGGCAAAGGAGAACAGGCTGCGGGGAAAATAGATCGGTAAGCAGACGCAATGATTACGAAACAGGAGAGGCCGCACTATTTCAGGGGAAGGGTGAGGTGACGCTTGGAGATGCCAACTGCCTGAAAGATTGGGGAAGTTACATGAAGGTGGCACGCTCGGTGTACCGGGGGAGGCATCGGCCGCGTAGTAACTCCGGCAAGAAGCCGGAACAACCAATTCCCAAGAAAGGAGCACCACCATGTCAGTAAGCGATATCTCTCTCACCGCAGGCATGCGGACCAACCTCATGAACCTGCAGAACACCAGCCAACTCCTGAACAGAACGCAGGAGCGGTTGTCCTCGGGCAAATCTGTCAACAGCGCCCTCGACAACCCGACCAACTACTTCTCCGCCCAGAACGCCAACCAGCGCGCCGAGGACCTCTCCTCCCGCAAGGACGGCATGTCCGAGGCGGTGCAGACGGTGAACGCGGCGAACGCCGGCATCTCCGCCATCACCGGCCTGATCAGCGCAGCAAAGGGTGTCGCCCAGTCCGCCCTTTCCACCAGCGACACCAACGTGCAGTCGAAGCTGGCAGCCCAGTACGACACCATCCGCAGCCAGATCGACAACCTGTCGTCCGACTCGGGTTACCAGGGGCTCAACCTGCTCAGCTCGACCAACACCCTGACCGTCAACTTCAACGAGAACGCCTCCTCAAAGCTTGACGTGGTCGGCTTCCTCGCCAGCTCCTCGGGCCTCAGCCTGACCGGGGCGTCCAACAACTGGCAGACCACCTCGGACATCTCCGCCGACTCCGCCAAGATGGACTCGGCGATCACCACCCTGAGGAGCAACACCCAGACGCTCGCCGCCAACATGAACATCATCACCACCCGTCAGACCTTCACCGATGGCATGATCAACACGCTGCAGACCGGTGCGGACAACCTGACGCTGGCGGACATGAACCAGGAAGGTGCCAACATGCTGATGTTGCAGACCCGTCAGTCCCTGGGCACCACCTCCCTGCAGATGTCCTCGCAGGCGGCGCAGGCAGTACTCAAGCTGTTCTAACCCCAACCGTCGTCCTGGAGGGGCCCTCCCCTCCAGGCGGCGCATTTACACCTCCACCCTCCTAAAAAGAACACTAATTGGTAACGGATTCCGCCTATCACGTCCCCCTTCTTGATAAAGGGGGGAGAGGGGGGATTTGCCTTTGCCCCCCACTGGCTCGGCCCCGTTCCCCCCCCCAAAGAGAAGAGCCGGTGGCGGAATTTTGACCCCGTCGACCGGCCCCATTTTTTCTGCTGCTAGCCCAAGCTCCATCTATCAACCTAAGACAAGCCAAAGCTCGCGAACCGCCGCGGTGAACGGCATTTTCTTAATCTTGATCTCGATCTCGATCTCTCCCTCAATCCGTCCCCTTCATCCGGTACCCCACGCCGGGCTCCGTCACGATGTAGCGAGGGCGCGAGGCGTCCAGCTCGATCTTTCTCCTGAGGTTGCTGATGTTCACCCTGAGCACGTGCGGCTGCTCCAGGTAGGCGACCCCCCAGATCCGCTTCAGGATCTGGCTGTGGGTCAGTACCTTGCCGGCGTGCATGACGAGCATCCGGAGCAGCTCGTATTCGGTCGGGGTGAGCGAGACTTCCTCCCCCCTGATGGTGACCCGGCGGTGCGGCAGGTCGACCTGCAGTTCGTCGATCAGGAACACCGGCTCGGGCGCTTCCTGCAGGGAGCGGCGGAGCGCGACCTTGATGCGGGCGAGCAGCTCCCCGATGCCGAAGGGCTTGGTCAGGTAGTCGTCGGCGCCGGCATCCAGCGCCTTCACCTTGTCGTCCTCACGCTCCCGCACCGACAGCACGATGATGGGAACCTGCGACCATTCGCGAATCCTGCTGATCACCTCCACCCCGTCCAGGTCGGGAAGCCCCAGGTCGAGCAGGATCACGTCCGGCCGGGTGGCGACCGCGGCGGCCAGGCCCGCGTGGGCGTTGGTTGCCTGGTGCACGGAAAATTCCATGCTGTCGAGGGCTGTTTTCAGGAAGCGCTGGATGGCCGCCTCGTCGTCGATCACCAGAATCCTGGGGAGGTTTTCCCTGCCGTGTTCGGATGGCATGCTGTCACTCACCTCGGCATTGTTGATTGGGCGCGGCTGCGAGTGGGCAATCCCTGCCTGCCGTCCCTGGTGCGGCACACTATGCCACAAGTTGATGCTTCCCACTAGGGCTAAGAAAAGGTGGCGGTGCTAGATGGTGACCAGGACTGGCAGGATCACCGTGGTCAGCCCGGCCCGCTGCAGGCGGCGCCATTATCCCCCAACTGGTTGCAGTGGGGCAGCATTTGCGGGGAAGCAGTATGAAGCGGAGTCAGCCGGTGCAGGGGTAGACGGCTTCCCTGGTGTGGATGGCGCCCTGGCGGGTGAGCACGCTCGAGTAGAGGATGAATTCGCCGACCTCGAAGGTGGGGCAGGAAAGGGCTGCGTGGCTTTTCTCGAACTGCAGCACGGCGGAGGGGGCGGTCTCCTTGAGGCGGGCCAGGGTGATGTGCGGGGAGAAGGGGCGCTCCTCCGGCGGAATGCCGGCGTCGATCAGAGCGAGCTCGACCTCCTGCTGGAGGGCAATCAGCGGCCCGCACCCCTCCATGCCCACCCAGAGCACCCGCGGATGGCTGCGGGGAGGGAAGTGGCCGACCCCGCACAGGGTGAGCGGGAAACGGGCGAAGCGGACCCGCTGGAGAGCGTCTGCTATTGCGGACAGGGTCTGCTTGCTGACCTCGCCGATGAAGCGCAGGGTGAGGTGCAACTGTTCGAGTTTCACCCAGGAGGCGTGGGGGAGTTCCCTGGAGAGCCCGTGCAGGGGGGCCTTCACCGGGTCGGGGAGGTCGATCGCCACGAACAGCCTGATCAGTTGTGGGGGGGAGGTGTTAGTCAAGGCGTGCTCCTGAAACAAAAAAGCCGCTCTGGCTGGGAGCGAGCGCAAAAAATGGTTGACGAAGGGGGGTTACGATGCTAGAAAGTATAGCTTTGGTAAGTGCGAAGTAAAGGTGCCATAGATGCTCGACGCGAGATACATACGCGAAAATCTTGAGACAGTAGAGGCCCGGCTGAAGACCAGGGGGGAAGGGATCAACCTCGCCCTCTTCAAGGAACTCGACGGCCGCCGCCGCGAACTGCTCCAGCAGAGCGAGAATCTCAAAGCGACCCGCAACAAGGCCAGCGAAGAGATCGCCCGCCTCAAGGACAAGAGCCAGGCTGAAGGGCTCAAGGTCGAGATGCGCGAGGTCTCCCAGCAGATCAAGGGGATCGACGAGTCGCTCAAGGTGGTCGAGGAGGAGCTGCAGAATTTCCTCTTGACCGTCCCCAACATCCCGCACGCCACCACCCCGCTCGGCAAGTCCGAGGAGGACAACGTGGTAGTGAGGACCTGGGGGGAGATCCCGGAGCTCTCCTTCGCCGCCAAGCCGCACTGGGAAGTGGGCGAGGAGCTGGGCATTCTCGACTTCGAGCGGGGCGCCAAGCTGACCGGGGCCAGGTTCACCCTGTACCGGGGCGCGGGCGCACGGCTGGAACGGGCTCTCATTAACTTCATGCTCGACCTCCACACCGAAGAGCACAAATATATTGAAATGCTCCCTCCCTTTATGGTAAACAGGGAAAGCATGACCGGGACGGGTCAGTTGCCGAAGTTCGAGGAAGATCTCTTCCACCTGGAAGGGGTCGATTTTTTTCTCATCCCCACGGCTGAAGTCCCCGTAACCAACATCCATCGCAGCGAGATCCTCAAGGGGAGCGAGCTGCCGATCAACTACGTTGCGTACACCCCCTGCTTCAGGAAGGAAGCCGGCTCCTACGGTAAGGACACCCGGGGGCTGATCCGGCAGCACCAGTTCAACAAGGTGGAGCTGGTCAAGTTCACCGACCCGGCCACCTCCTACGAGGAGCTGGACAAGCTGCTCGGCAACGCCGAAGAGGTGCTGAGAAGGCTCAACATACCCTACCGGGTGGTGGAGCTCTGCACCGGCGACATCGGCTTCTCGGCGGCCAAGACCTTCGACATCGAGGTCTGGCTCCCCGGGCAGAACTGCTACCGCGAGATCTCTTCCTGCAGCTGTTTTGAAGATTTCCAGGCGCGTCGGGCCGGTATCCGTTTCCGGCGGGACGAGAAGGCGAAGCCCGAATTCGTCCACACGCTGAACGGCTCAGGCCTCGCCGTCGGCAGGACCGTGGTGGCGGTGCTGGAGAACTACCAGCAGGCCGACGGTTCGGTGCTGATACCGGAAGCCCTCAGACCCTACATGGGCGGGGTGGAGAGGATCAGCTAGGATTCGGAGGAATGGCCGAGTGGTTGAAGGCGGCGGTCTTGAAAACCGTTGAACGAAAGTTCCGTGGGTTCGAATCCTACTTCCTCCGCCAACTATTTGGTTTCAGCAGCAAAAGGCAGTAACGGTATCACACGGAGAGATGGCCGAGTAGGTCGAAGGCGCTCGCCTGCTAAGCGAGTATACTGGGTAAACCGGTATCAAGGGTTCGAATCCCTTTCTCTCCGCCACTTTTTTAGCAGCATGGGGTAAAGGTTTCAGCGGCAGCGGAGGTTCTGGTGAAGCGATCGATGAAGCTGCTGGTTTTGGCAGTTTTCGCGTTGGGTATCGCAGCAGGTTGTAACGAACAGAACAGCAAGCCGCCCGCAGTAGCTAAGCCGATACCCCACGCCAAAGGGCAGCCCCCCAGAAGCGCCTCGGTAGTCGTGGTCCCCGAGAGCGTGAAAGGGAAGTGGAAAGCGGTGAAGATCCAGGTCGCCGAAAAGACCGGCGGACGGCAGGAGATCTACACGGTCCCCATCGGCAGCGAGTTCAAGCTTCCAGGTTCCAAGCTGAGCATCACGGTGGAAAACTTCCTGCCGGCCTTCGTGATGGAAGGCACCACCCTCACCTCGGAATCCAACGAGCTGAAGAACCCGGCGGCGCAGTTGAGCGTCAGGGAAGGTGGGAAGGAGATCTTCAAGGGGTGGCTGTTCAGCCTGTACCCGACCACCCATGCCTTCCAGCACCCGCAGTACGGTTTCACCCTGGTCGATTACGTACCGGCCAGTTGATACAAGTTGCGCCCGTAGCTCAGCTGGATAGAGCACCAGACTACGAATCTGGGGGTCAGGAGTTCGAATCTCTTCGGGCGCGCCATACAAAAAGAAAGCACCTACGGGAAACTGTGGGTGCTTTTTTTTCTGCTCCCCCGCTTGCACCCCAGATAAATCCTGCTAACATTTCCACTGCTCCGGGGGCGCTTCCTCGAAAAATCTCTAATGGACAGATACAGGAGGGTGTACGTAATGGTTAACGGTACCGTAAAATGGTTCAACGACGCGAAGGGTTTCGGCTTTCTGCAGCAGGAAAACGGCGAGGACGTTTTCTGCCACTTCTCCGCCATCTCCGGCCAGGGCTTCAAGTCCCTTGCCGAGGGCGACAACGTGACCTTCGACATCGTCAAGGGTCCCAAGGGTCTGCAGGCAGCCAACGTGATCAAGCTCTAGCAGAAAACCAAAGGCTCACCAGCCCAAAAAAAGCCCCGGATCCTCCGGGGCTTTTTTTTCGGCAGCTCCACGTGCAGACGGAGCGGAGTTCCCCGGGATCAGCGCCGCTCGCGGCCGAGCCCGACAGGGCGCAGGCGCTCGCGGAGCCTCTTCACTATTGGTCGGTGCCAACGAAATTACCTTGAATCTTTGCCAGCCTTGAGGTAGTTTCCGGACACCACCGCTGTCATTTTGCACCCCCGCGCCTACTATGGTCTCCGGATGAGAGACGAGGTTACTATGGCAGAGGAGACCAAAACCCGGGAAGAGCTGCTGGCCGAGATCGCGGAGCTTCGCCAGGCCCACCACGAGGCCGAGGAGCATATCCGCCGGCTGAGCGGGCTCTACGCCGTGGCCCGCGCCCTGGACCAGGCCATCGTGCAGGGGATGGACCGCGATGCCATCTTCCGCGAGTTCTGCCGGGTGGCGGTCGAGCTGGGGGGCTACCGCCTGGCCTGGGTGGGACTGCTGGACAGGGAGAACGGCCTGATCCGGCCGGTGGTCGCCTTCGGCGAGACCGGCTTTTTGGAGGGGCTGGAGGTCTCTATCTACGATCAGCCGAACGGCCAGTGCCCCACCGGCATCTCGGTGCGGCAGCAGAGCTACCACGTCTGCAACGACTTCCAAAACGCGCTCTACACCTACCCCTGGTGGCAGAAGGCGCGCGAGTACGGCCTCAAGTCCTCGGCCAGCATCGCCATCTGCCAGAACCGGGAGGTGGTGGGCGCCATGTCGCTCTACGCCGGGGAAAAGGATGCCTTCGACCTGCAGCACGTGGAACTGTTGCAGCAGATGGGGGAGGACATCTCCTTCGCGCTCGACCACCTCCTCCTGGAGGCGCGGGTCAGGGAGGCGCAGCTGGAGGCGCAGCTGGCACGGGAGCGGGAGCAGGCGGAGGAGGCGCTGCGGCTCTCCGAGGAGAAGTTCTCGCTCGCCTTCGCCAGAAACCCGGCCGGCATCGCGCTCACCCGCCTGGAGGACGGCGTCCTTTTGGAGATGAACGAGACCTGGCTGGGGCTGCACGGCTACCGGCGGGACGAGGTGCTGGGGCAGTCGGTCTGGAAGCTCCCCATCTGGCCCAACCTCACCGAACCGCTGCGCTTCGTGCAGGAGCTCAAGGAGAAGGGGTGGGTGGCCGGGCGGGAACAGGCCTTCCTCAACAAAGACGGCGAGCAGTTCGTGGCCGAGCTTTCCGCCCAGGTGCTGACCGTGCGCGGGGAGGAGGTGATCCTCTCCACCATGATCGACATCACCTCCCGCATCAACGCCGAGGCAGCCCTCAAGGAGCTCAACGAGGAGCTGGAGATCCGGGTCGCCCTGAGGACCGCGGAGCTCGCCGACCATATCGAGATGCTGAAGAGCGAGACCGCCGAGCGGATCCGGGCGGTGGAGGAGCTTCGGCAAAACGAGCAGCTGCTCATCCACCAGAGCAGGCTGGCGGCCCTGGGGGAGATGATCGGCAACATCGCCCACCAGTGGCGCCAGCCCTTGAACGCGCTCGGGCTTTTGATCCAGGAGGCGCCGCTCCTCTACGAGGCGGGACAGTTGAGCCCGGAGCTATTGGAGGAGAGCACGGACAAGGCGATGGTGCTCATCAAGCACATGTCGAGCACCATCGACGATTTCCGCAACTTCTTCCGCTCCGACAAGGAGAAGGTCTCCTTCCGGGTGCGTGAGGAACTCTCCAAGACCCTGTCGCTCATCGAGGCGGGCTTCAAGGCGAAGCACATCAAGATCGAGGTGCAGGGGGGCGCCGATCCCGTCATCCACGGTTATCCCAACGAATTCTCGCAGGCCCTCTTGAACATCCTGTTAAACGCCAGGGATGCCCTGGCGGAGCGGAAGGTCCCCCGGCCGAGGGTGCTGGTGGCCGTGACCTCGGAGGACGAGCGGGCCGTGGTGGCCATCACCGACAACGCCGGCGGCATCCCCGACGAGATCATCGGCAAGGTCTTCGAGCCGTACTTCACCACCAAGGGCCCCCAGGCCGGCACCGGGGTGGGGCTCTTCATGTCCAAGAACATCATCGAGAAGAACATGGGGGGGCGCCTCACCGTCTGCAACGTGGAGCAGGGGGCCTGCTTCAGGATCGAGATGACCTGCGACCGCTAGGGCTCATCCGACCCTGGCCGCCGGCCGGCCCGGGACCGTGCTCCCCGCAGTTCCCCGATATCTCTCGATATTTCAGTTGTAAACAGTCCAACTATTTAGTAGCGTAAACCCTCATGAGAGTCACGAACCCCTCCACCATCCGCCATCAGCTGGCCGGGTTGATGCTGGCTGCGGTGCTGCCGGTCTGGCTGGTGTCGGGCTGGCTGGTCTTCCACGCCTACTCGGCCAAGAGGGACCAGGTCAGCGCCACCATGCAGGAGTCGGCGCGCTCGCTGGCCATGGTGGTGGACCGCGACCTCGCCAGCGTGCAGGCGGCGCTGCAGGCGCTGGCCACCTCGCCCGCCTTCCTGGCGGGGGACTTCACTGCCGTGCACGGGCAGGTGATGGAGCTTCTGAAGTCGTACCCCGGCGCCGACATCATCGTCGCCGACCAGAGCGGACAGCAGCTGGTCAATTCCGCCCGTCCCCTGGGGACTCCCCTGCCGCGGCGCAACAATCCCGAGACGGTGAGGCGCATCTTCACCGAGGGGAAGCCGGTGGTGAGCAACCTCTTCTTCGGTGCCCTCACCAAGCGCCCGCTGATCAGCATCGACGTCCCGGTCGCCAGGGAGGGGAAGGTGCTCTACGACCTGGCGATGACCTTCCCTTCCGATCGGATGGGGGCCCTCTTGAGACAGCAGCGGCTGTCGGCGGGGTGGTACTCGGTGATCGTGGACGGCAAGACGGTGGTGGTCGCCAGGTCCCGCTACCCCGAGCGCTTCGTCGGTAAACAGGCCAACCCGGCCCACCTGAAACAGGCGGCGCTTGCCGAGGGGAGCGCGGAGTACGAGAACGTGGAGGGGGAGCGGGTGCTGGTCGCCTTCTGCCGCTCATCCCTTTCCCCCTGGCGGGCGGTGGTCGGCGTCCCCAAGGCCGTCATCCTCTCCGACATCTACCTCTGGACCGGCTGGGCGATCGCCGCTGCCGGTCTCATCTCGCTGTTCGGCATCGGCCTCGCCTTGAGCTTCGCGCGCCGCATCGCCGGCGACATCCACTCCCTGGCCGAGCCTGCCGCGGCGATCGGCCGGGGCGAGCCGGTGGCCCCCTTTGGCAGCTTCGCGGTGAGCGAGATCGGGGTGGTGGCCAGCGCCCTCAGGCAGGCCTCCGACCTGATCCAGGTCCGCGAGCGGGAGCTCGAGCGCTCGCTGGAGATCCTGGCCAGGGAAAGCGCGGAGCGCCGGGAGGCGAACGAACGGCTGGAGGCGACCCTTGCCGACCTCAAGCGCTCCAACGAGGAGCTCGAGCAGTTCGCCTACATCGCCTCGCACGACCTGCAGGAGCCGCTCAGGATGATCGCCAGCTACACCCAGCTCCTCGACCAGCGCTACGGCGACCGGCTGGACGACAAGGCGAAGAAGTTCATCGGCTACGCGGTGGACGGCGCCGTCCGCATGCAGCGCCTGATCAACGACCTGCTGGAATACTCCCGGGTCAGCAGGCGCGGCGCCGCCCTGGAGCCGGTGGAGGCACGGGTGGCGCTGGCCGACGCGCTCGGCAACCTTGGCGCCCTCCTCCAGGAGAGCCAGGCAGTCGTCCTGCAGGGGGAACTCCCTACCGTGCGCGCCGACGTGACCCAGTTGTGCCAG
>NZ_DATFBA010000369.1:0-12961 GCF_035254065.1 Geomonas sp. | reverse complement strand
CGTGAGGCGAAGAAGGTGCTGACCGTTTCCTCTCTGATGCCGGTCGCCTCGCTCCCCATCCTGCTCCTTCTGTTCGTGCTTCTGCCGAGGACCCAGTATCCGCTGTGGGATTTCATGAACCAGTCAGGCGCCAAGGTCACCGGCTTCAGCGACACGGTGAAACCGGGGAGCGCACCAGCGGTGAACGAGGTGAAGGGGGTCGTGCTGCGGGCGATCTGCCGCCAGGTCCCGGAGGAGAGGCTCTACTGGCGCGGCATCGTGCTGAACGCCCTGCAGGGGAACGACTGGGTGAGGCTCCCGGTGGAGGAGCGGATGGCCGGGGTAGGGAAGGGGACCTTCATCCATCAGGAGATCTACCCCGAGCCGTCGCGTACCCCCTATCTGCTGGCCCTCAACATCCCGCGCGGGCTTTCCGGACTGCGTTACAACAGCTCCGGCGACGACGTGCTCACCCTTGAGCGCCCCCCTGAGAAGAGGATCAAGTACGAGGCGGAATCGGTGCTCTCCGACGCACTGGCGGTGAAGGGGGGGATCGACCCCGACTTCTATCTTTCGCTTCCTCCCGCGGTCTCAGACCGGATGCGGGCAGAGGGGCGCGAACTGTCCCGGCCGGGGCTGGACGTGCCGGAGAAGCTCCGCCTGGTCGAGCGGTTTTTCCGCGACCAGCGGCTTTCCTACGCGACCAGTGGGCTGCCGGTGGGCCCGGATGCTCTGGACTCCTTCCTGTTTGTGAAAAAGCGGGGCCACTGCGAGCTCTTCGCTTCCGCCTGCGCCACGCTGTTGCGGCTGGCCGGGGTGCCGACCCGCCTGGTGGGGGGCTACCACGGGGGCACCTACAACGCCATGGGTGGCTACTACCTGGTCACCGAGGACATGGCGCACGTCTGGGTGGAAGCCTACGATCCCGGCCGCGGCTGGGTGACCGTGGACCCCAGCACCTGGTCCACCGGTTTCGGCAGAAATGGCGGCATGGGGCGGCAGCTCAGGATGTACGCCGACGCCCTCGGCTTTTACTGGAACAAGGCCGTCATCACCTACGACCTGCAGAAGCAGATCGCGCTGTTCACCGCTGCGGGCAGCAAGGCCCGCAACATCAGGCTGCCGGGTGGTTTCTGGAAGCCTCTTGCGGGGGTGGCGGCCGCGGCCTTCCTGCTGGCCGCGCTGGTCCCCCTGCTGATGACGGCGGGGAGGAGCGCCGAGGAGAGGGTGCTCAAGCGTTTTCTGCGGGCGCTCGCCACCCGTTACCCCGGGACGGCGTGGGAGTCGCGGGGACTTTTTGAGCTGGCGGAGGAGCTTGACGACCCGCAGGTCAAGGAGTTCGCCGCCATCTACGGCAATGCGGTTTACCATGATCGTGCGCTGCTTCCCGCCGAGACCGCCCGCCTCAACGACATCATTCGCAGCATAGGTCAGCATCCGGCTTGACACGGGTGCCCGTTTGCTTTAATTTAGCCGTGGTATTTCAGCGAGATATGAGGCGACGATTTGGCTTCTAAAAAAGAAAAATATCTGGAGAGCGCCCAGCGTTTCATGCTGAAGGGGCAGCTTGACAAGGCGATCAAGGACTACCAGCAGGTGGTCGCCCTGGAGCCCAAGGAGATCCGTTATCGGCAGAAGCTGGCGGAGCTCCTGGTTCGGGACAGCCGCAAGGAAGAGGCGATAGCCCAGTACGAGGGGATCGCCAAGCATTACGCGGAGAACTCCTACTTCCTGAAGGCGATCGCCGTCTACAAGCAGATCCAGCGCCTCTCTCCCAACAATACCGAGATCGTCCTCACCATCGCCTCCCTCAATCACAAGCAGGGACTGATCGGCAACGCCCTCGCCGAGTACGGGCAGGTGGTGGCCCAGTATGAAAAGGAGGGGCTCCTCAAGGAGGCGATCAAGGTCATCGAGCAGATGCTGGTGATCGACGGCGACCAGGCGGCCACCCGTCTCAAGCATGCTGAGATCCTCTACGCCTCCGGCGCCGAGGACGCATCCTACGAGGCCTTCAGCAGCCTGGCAAGGTCCCTCAAGACCCGCGGCGACGCGGCTGCTGCCCAGCAGGTCGCCGAACGGATGGGGCAGTTGTTCGCCTCCCGCCAGGAGGACGACCTGGATGCCATTGAGGCCCGCATCGAGGCAGGGGAATGCGAAGGTGCCATCAACCTGCTGCACGAGAGGTTGAAGGGGGACCGCGGCGATCTACGGGCCTGGCAGCTTCTTTGCGATGCCGAGCGCCGGAGCGGGAACTCCACCGCGCTTAGGCAGGCCTACGCCCAGATGCTGAACCTTTTTCCCGACCAGCTCGACGTGATCGAGGCGGGGATCCGGTTCCATATCGACTCCGCCGATTCCCGCGGCGCTTTGTCGCTCATCGAGCGGCATCTGCCGCGTTTTCTCGAGAAGGGAAGGACCCAGGCGGCCGAATCACTGCTGCTGTCGCTATCGGCGGACGTGGCGCGGGAGGCCAAAGCGGTCGAGGCCCTGAAGCGCGTTTACCAGGCCGCAGGTGCCGTCGACAAGCTGGACGCCCTCACTCAGGAAGGGGAGTCACAGTTCAGGCCGGAGCAGAGTCTCTTCTCGTCGCAGCCGTCGCAGGGCGCCGATGCCGAGCTGCTGAGCGCCTTTGGCGCTCCGGCTCCCTCCGATCCCTCGGCGGGAAGCGGTGCGGAACCCCCGTCCCCCTGGGAAGCAGAAAATCCGGCCAGCGCCGCAGTTGCAGCTCCCGGCGCCGCCGGAGCTCCCAAAGCCGCCGCGGCTCCCTGGGAGGAGGAGATCGATCTCGATCTCGATGACGATGGAGGCAGTGCAGTCGCCGCGGCTGGCGAGGTAGAGCTACCGGTCGACTTCTCCCTCGACCTCGACCTCGAGGAAGAGCCGTCTTCCCTGCCGGCCGAAGAGAGCTCTCCTTTCGGGGCGCCAGTTGCCAGCGAACAGGTTCCTTCCTCCTTCGGCGACCTCTCCTTCTTCGAGGAGGCACCCTCGCCGGTCGCTTCCGCTCCCTCCGCCGAGCCCGCTGCACCTCAAGCAGCAGCGTCTCCCTTCGAGATGGAGATTTCCCTCGACGAGGACCTTTCCAGCTTTGCCGAGGCAGGTTCTCCGCCTGAGGAGGCGCCGTCTCCCTTTGGGGGAGCGGCCGCTTCTGAAGAACTTTCTTCACCGTTCGGGGAGGCCGCCGCCTCTGAAGAACTCGCTTCGCCCTTCGGGCCGGAGCCGTCTCCGGCGTCGGCTGTCGCTCCGCCAAGCTCTGCGCTGCAGGCTGGCGACACGCTGGTGGAGGGAGCCGGAGAGATCCCCCTGGAGCTGGATCTTGCCGAGGATTCCTCGATCCCAGACTTCGGGTGGCAGCAAGGTGCTCCCCTGGAAACGGCTGTAGAGTCTGGGGAGGTAGCTGATGATGCTGTGATGGCCGGGGCGGGACATCCCGACGGGCTCGAGCATGCCGAGGAGATCGAGGAGGTCGAGGAGGTTGAACTCCACGATGATCTCGCCGATCTGTCGAACGCGCTCGAAGAGCTTGGCTTGGCAGAGGAACCGGCAGAGCTGCCCGAGGAGGCCCAACTGCAGCCGGTGCCGCCTGAGGAGCCGTTACGCGGCTGGGAGGAGATTTTCCCGCAGAACGCGGCGGGAGAGGTCGTCGATCTCGGCGAGCTGGAGTCCCATTACGACCTGGGAGTAGGTTACAAGGAGATGGGGATGTACAGCAAGGCGATCCAGGAGTTCGAGCTGGCCGCCGGCAACCCCCAGCGCAGGCTCGACTGCCTGACCCTGCAGGCCGTCTGCTTCCGCGAGAAAGGGGAGCCGGAGAAGGCCCAGGATCTCTTGCAACGGGGGCGTGAGCTGGATGTCCTTTCCAGCGAGGAGCGGGCCACTATCTGCTACGAGCTCGGCTACCTCTACGAAAGCCAAGGCGCTCCCCGGGAGGCCATCGAGCTTTACCGCGAGGTCCACCTCTCCGATCCCACCTTCCATGACGTCGCCGAGAGGCTTTCGGCCCTCACCGGCGAAGAGTCGCTTGATTTCATCGACCTGGAAGAGGCCGAGCTTCAGTAACTAGAAACCCAACAGGTTCAGGGGCGGGGAGAGGCGCAGCGGCGCCTGGAAGGTCTCGTCTTCGTAGGTCGCCGGCAGTGGCGGCAGCGGCCCCGCTGTGCTGAGCGCAGCCAGCACCATCTTGTCGTAACGGGGGTTGCCGGAGGACCTGGTCAGCTGGGCGTTCAGCACCTGGCCGCTGCGCGCGATGGTGATCCACACCTCGATCGGTTCGATGCGGACCTTGTCGAACTGCTTGTCCATCCACCACTTGTTGTTGATCCCATCCAGCATCGCCATGTAGTACTCTTTCACGTCCGTGCGCAGAGTTTCTCCGTCATGGATGCTCCTGAAGAATCCCCTGCTCAGGCCAAGGCCGAAGGTGCTGGCCACCGGCTGTTCCGGCGTGCCGGCCACCGGCTGTTCCGTTGTGTTGGCGGCCGGTGCCGGTGCGCTTTTCGCCTGCTCGGCCGGCGCAGGCTGCGCCTCCGGCACGGGGAGGGCCTTCTCCACCGGCTGGGGCGTCTGCAGCACCGCAGGGGTCTTTACCGCCGGGCGGGCGGCCGGGGCGGTCATGGCGGGCGACGCACCCTGCGGGAGGGTGAGGTCGATATAGGTTATCGAGCGATTTCCATGGGAACCGGAGGGCATGGCGAGCAGGAAGACGGTGCAGGCGGCATGCAGGAGCAGCGAGGTGGCAATCCCCGCCACCAGGTAGTTGTTACGCTTTATGGGCTGTTCGGTGAGAGGTAATTGGAGTGCTTCTTCCATCGCTTGTCTTTCCTTTGCTAAGAGATCGGCTGGGGCCTGACGCTGTAGTGTAGCAAATAGCCTGCCGAAGGGGAAGAGGCAAGAGAGGGTGGAGGTGACGGATAGACAGTCACGAGAACTTTTGCTGAAAACCCTGTGAAAACAGTGAGCTGTGGCATCGCCACCCGTGGCTGCACTGCCGATCCGCCCCTTCTTTCGCTGCCGCGCTAAGATTGCACAAAAAAGGGACCCCCTGAGGGGTCCCTTTTTCGCGTAGTGTCCCAGCGAAAAAACCTATTCGACGCTCTGGGCGTCGACCACGGCGATGGCAGCCATGTTGACGATGTCGGCCACGTCGTCTCCCCGCTGCAGCACGTGGACCGGCTTCTTCATCCCCATCAGGATGGGACCGATCGCCTCGGCGCCACCCAGACGGTGCAGGAGCTTATAGCAGATGTTGCCGGAGTTCAGGTCCGGGAAGATCAAGATGTTGGCGGGCCCGGTCAGCGTGGAGAAGGGGTAGTTCGCCAGCAGTTCCGGCGTGGTTGCCGTGTCGGCCTGCATCTCGCCGTCCACCTCGAGCTCGGGCGCCTTCTGCTTGACCAGCTCGACCGCCTTCTTCACCTTGAGGGTCAGCTCGTGGTTGACCGAGCCGAAGTTTGAGAAGGAGAGCATGGCGATTTTGGGGACGATGTCCAGAAGCCGTACCTTTTCCGCCGCCAGAAGCGCGGTCTCGGCCAGCTCCTCGGCGGTGGGGTCGATCTCCACCGTGGTGTCGGCCAGGAAGTAGATCCCCTTCTTGAAGATCATCATGTACATGCCGTGCACGCCGGTCAGCTGGGGCTGCCTGCCGATCACCTCCAGGGCGGGGCGTATGGTATCCGGGTAGTGGGAGTCGATGCCGGACATGAGCGCGTCGGCGTCGCCCATGCGCACCATCAGGGAGCCGAAGTGGTTGCGCGACTTCCTGCGCACGATGCGGCGGGCCTCGGAGAGGGTGACCCCCCTGCGCTGGCGCAGACGGTAGAGCTCCTGGGCGTACCCTTCGGTGAGCTCGGAATCCTCGGGATCGATGATGGTGGCGTTTAGGTCGAGGCCCAACTCGGCGATCTTGTCCTGCACCTTCTTGCGGTTGCCGATCAGGATCGGCTGGGCGATCCCCTCCTCGATCAGGTTGTAGGCCGCCTTGAGGATCTTCTCGTTGTCGCCTTCCGGGAAGACGATCTTCTTGGGATCGCACTTGGCCTTGTTGATCACGAAGCGGAGGGTCTCCTTGGCCTTGCCCTGCAGCGCCTCCAGCGACTCCACGTAGCGGTCCATATCCTCGATCGGCTGGCGTGCCACGCCGGAATCCATTGCGGCCTTGGCAACCGCCGGGGCCACCCGGAGCAGCGCCCTGGGGTCGAACGGTTTAGGGATGATGTAGTTGCGGCCGAAGGAGAACTTCTCGTTGCCGTAGGCGCGGCAGACGGAGTCGGGGCAGTCTTCGCGGGCGAGTTCGGCCAGCGCCATGACGGCGGCCACTTTCATCTCCTCGTTGATGGTGCTGGCGCGTACGTCCAGGGCCCCGCGGAAGATGAAGGGGAAGCCGAGCACGTTGTTCACCTGGTTCGGGTAGTCGGAGCGGCCGGTGGCCATAATGACGTCGCTTCTCACCGCCAGCGCCTCCTCGGGAGTGATCTCCGGGTCGGGGTTGGCCATGGCCATGATGATGGGGTCCTTGGCCATGTCTCGCACCATCTGCGGGGTTACCGCGCCTTTGGCCGAGACGCCGATGAAGATGTCGGCCCCCTTCATCGCGTCCTCCAGCGAGCGGAGCTCGGTGTCCACCGCCAGGCGCTCTTTGTAGACGTTCATCCCTTCGGTGCGCCCCTTGAAAATGACCCCCTTGGTGTCGCACATCATGACGTTCTGCTGCCTGGCCCCCAGCGAGATGGCCAGGTTGGCGCAGGCGACGCCTGCCGCGCCGGCGCCGTTCACCACGATCCTGATGTCCTCGATCTTCTTGTTGACCAGCATCAGCGCGTTGATCAGGGCAGCCGAGGAGATGATGGCGGTGCCGTGCTGGTCGTCGTGGAAGACTGGGATGTTCATGGTCTTCTTGAGCTCTTCCTCGATGTAGAAGCACTCGGGGGCCTTGATGTCCTCCAGGTTGATGCCGCCAAAGGTCGGCTCCAGGAGTTGCACGACCTTGATGACGTCGTCGGGATTCTCCGATTTCACCTCCAGGTCGAAGACGTCCACGTCGGCGAAACGCTTGAAGAGGATCCCTTTCCCTTCCATGACCGGCTTGCCGGCGATGGCGCCGATGTTGCCGAGGCCGAGTACCGCGGTGCCGTTGGAGACCACGGCAACCAGGTTCCCTTTGGCAGTGTATTTATAGGCCTCCTCGGGGTTTTTCTCGATTTCGAGGCAGGGCTCCGCCACCCCCGGCGTGTAGGCGAGCGACAGGTCGCGGGAGGTAAGGCAGGGCTTGGTGGGAACCACCTCGATCTTACCCTTGCGGCCTGTGGAGTGGTATTCAAGTGCATCAATCTTTTTCGTCATTGCGACCTCCTGGTTGTAGATGTGCATATCCGATCGTCGGGGGAGAGGGCTCCTGGACGCGGGAAATCCGTGGGAAACGGGCGGCTTTTAAAAAAGTCGGTAAAATTAATAGTGGGTCTACGTGCGGGGCAAGGGGAACTCGTATACGGATAGATAAACCTAACCTATAGCGGTGTCAAGATGTTTGTCCCGTAATAAAACGATCTTTTTGTCCCGTGCTGCTGACGGCAGCCAGTAAAAACGAGATTTTAAGTGATGAGAGGCGACCCTTGACCTCGCAAAAGCTGTTTTACTTCCGGTTGACGTAAGGTGGAGAGTGCAATGGAAAGATTGTGGGCGCCATGGAGAATCGAGTTCATCACCAAGGAAAAGGGCGATGCCTGTATCTTCTGCGGGTCAGGCGACCAGCGGGAACAGCTCATCCTGCGGCGCACCGCGCTTACTCAGGTGATGCTGAACCGTTACCCCTACGTGAACGGCCACCTGATGGTGACCCCGGTCCGTCACGTCGCCCAGTTGGAGGATCTCACCGACGCCGAGGTCCTCGAGCTTTTAAGGACGGTCGCCCTCTGCCGGACAGCGCTCACCAAGGCCAGCGGACCCGACGGCTTCAACATCGGCATCAATCTGGGCAAGGCCGCTGGCGCCGGTGTGCCCGCTCATCTCCACGTGCACGTCGTTCCCCGCTGGAGCGGCGACAGCAACTTCATGTCCGTGGTCGCCGACACGCGGGTGCTGCCGGAAGCGCTGATGGCCACCTACGATCGGCTGCTCCCCTTTTTCGCCCAGGCGCCAGCCTGACTGACCCGTTCCTGCCCCGCTACGCATCGCACAAGCTCCCTCTGCGTTGCTGCTGTCTCACTCGCACTTCCGGGCCTACCGCGATTTACGGTCGCTTGCCGAGTGGGAAGGGGGCAGGCTGCCTGCGCAAAATACCTCAAAGAGAGGGAGTGATTTCCCCAAAGATGTGGTATAGTTAGCTGTCGCTTGGCTTGCGGTGAAATGAAAACAAACTCTGGAGGTTGATATGTCGCTTTCGAGCAAATCGGTAGCCGCTCTGTTGACAGGAGGAATGCTGCTGGGAATGACAGCCGTCTCGTTCGCCGCCTCGGACGTCAGCAAGGCTGAGGCGTCCCTGCGCAGCAGCTTTCCCCAGGTGAAGTTCGACAAAGTACTCCCCACCGAGATTCCGGGGCTCTACGAGGTGGACTCCGGAACCAACATATTCTATTACAACCCGGACAAGGAAATTGTCATCATCGGCGAGATGGTGGGAAAGGATCTGAAGAGCAAGACTGCCGAGCGCCGTGGAGCGCTGGCGGCGAACGTCGTGAAGGACCTGCCGCTGGACAAGGCGGTGAAGATCGGCGACGGCAAGAAGGTGGTGGTTGAGTTCACCGATCCCGATTGTCCTTACTGCAGAAAGGCCTACGAGTACTTCACCAAGCGAACCGACGTGACCCAGTACGTCTTCTTCGCACCGCTGGCCCACCCGCAGGCGATCACCAAGGTCGAGTACATCCTGGGGGCGAAGAACAAAGGGGCCGCCTATGACTCCATGATGCTGGGACAGCCGATCCCCGCTACCGCACCCGCTCCCAGCGATGCCGACAAGGCCCTCGCCCAGGAGCACATGGCACTCGCCAAGAAGGTCGGTATCCAGGGGACACCGACCTTCTACATCAACGGCCAGCAGGTTGTGGGGGCCGATACCGCGAAGTTCGACGAACTGCTGAAATAAGATCACCTGCACATTGCGGATAAAAAAGGCGGATGGAACGGGCCTCTGGGGCACCACGTCATCCGCCTTTGTCGTCTGCCGACAGGTGGCATCGCCCACCAGGGCTGTCAACCCGACCGAACCATGATGCTGCCGAACAAGCCGTCGTAGCCCGCCTCGATCTCCACCTCGCCGCTCCGCATCTCGCCGATCCCGCTGGCAACCGCCGCGCAGGATGCCTCCGCCACCGTCTCCAGCGGCGCCTCCAGCAAGACTTCGAACTCGCTACCTATCCGCTGCAGGAGGTCGAAATAGACAGCCTGCGCCCGCTTGCTCTCCGCTCCAACACGCAGTGCGGCACCGATCACTTCCGGGAGCGGGATGACCGAATGGAAGGGTGGGGCGGCAGCGGGCGTGCTGCCTGCCGGCCGGTCCGCCAGCTGCTCCACGCGGTGCAGCACTCCCACCGTTATCTTGCCTCCGCAGGCCGGACAGCGGAAGCCGTGGGCAACGGTCTCCGCAGGGGAGAGCCTCACCCCGCAGCCGCGGTGCCCGTCGGCGTGGTATTTCCCCTGCTCGGGGTAGAACTCGATGGTGGAGGCGACACCCCGCCCGCTGGCGATGGCGGAGAAGATCCCCTGGTAGGAGCGCTCGCAGTCGAAGACGGTCGCCTCGCGTCCCAGCTTGGAGGGGGAGTGCGCGTCGGAGTTGGAGATGAGGGTGATGCCGTCCAGGGCCGAGACCCGCCAGTTCATGGCTGGGTCGGAGGAGAGGCCGGTCTCGATGGCGCGAATCTGCGGCGCGAGTTCCTCGAAGCAGTCGGCGAGCGAATCGAAGCCGGAGGCCATGCCGAACACGGAGAAGTGCGGGGTCCAGGCGTGGGCAGGGATCAGCATCGCCCGGGGCGAGGCGTCCAGCACCATCTTCAGGAGTTCCTTGGCGTCCAGCTTCAGGATGGGCCTGCCGTCCGAGGCGAGGTTCCCCACCTTGGCGAGGGAGTCGTTCAGCCGGTGCGCCGAGGCGAAATCGGGGAGCAGCACCAGGCAGTGCACCTTCCTGGTCTTGCCGCCTTTTCGGTAAATGCAGCTTATCTCTCCGGAGAGGAGGAAGGAGAGCTGGGAGCGGCAGCTGCCGGGGACCGCCGAGTGGTGGGGCTGCTCGCGCAGGGTGAGGAGGCCGTTGTCGCCGGGGGCAAGCTTCTCTTCCAGTTCCTTGAGCCAGCCGGGGTGGGTGCAGTCTCCCGTCCCCAGCACGCCGATCCCTTTCAGCTGCCCCCAACGCCAGAGGGTTTCCGGGGTCAGATCGGGGCTGGTGGCGCGCGAGTAGCGGGAGTGGATGTGGAGGTCTGCGATGAAGGTCATGCCGGCGGTGACGCCGGCAAGGAGGCGTGGCGGGTCATTTATTGCTGGTGGTCTCGTTCGGATGCCCCGAACTTTTCCGCCATCTTGTGGCGGTAGGAGTCGATGTCGCTTCTGAGGGAGGCGAGTTTTGCCATCTTCTCGTCGATCTTCTCCAGGTGCTCGTCGAGGATCTCCAGCAGGCGCGGGATCATCCTCTCGGTCTGCTTCGCCTCGCCGTAGGCAACGTAGAGGTCCTGCATCTCCTTGATGGTGAGCCCCAGTTCCTTCAGCTTGATGATGAACTTGATGCGCCGCACCATGTACGGGGTGAACCCGCGGGTGGCGCCGTCGCTTCTCTGCACGCTCTCCAGGATGCCGACTTCTTCCCAGTAGCGGATGGTCCTGGTGGTGAGGCCGAGCGAAATCGCCAGGTCTCCGATCGGGGTCAACTCTTCACCGCGTATGGTTTCGTCCATTGCCTTCCTTCCCACTGACATTCCCGAGTAAAATGTGGGTTTAATGTAGAGCATGACGCCCATTGTGTCAACCGAATTAAGTAGCTATGACAATGGTATACGCGCGCCGGCCCCCCGCGGAACGCTGCCGGATCTCCCGCCTGCCGGGGCGTGCCGTCGCTGAAAATAAATTGTGCCCATCTTGGTCGTTTACAAAACAGTGTTATTGGTGTATGTATGGTAGCCACTACCATTCGGGAGGCTGAAACATGGACATCTTCAAGGTCATCAGCGACCGGCGCTCCATCAGGAAGTACAAGGATATCCCCGTAGAACGGGAAAAAATAGAACAGATTCTCAATGCTGCCAGGCTGGCGCCTTCCTGGAAGAACATGCAGTGCTGGCGCTTCCTGGTGCTCACCGAGTCCGACCGGAGGGAGAGCCTGCTGGCAGCCTTTCCCGAGGACAACCCCGGCAAAAAGGCCATCGCCATGGCCCCCTGCATAATCGTGGTCTGTGCCGACCCCGCCGAGTCCGGGATCGAGAACGGCATCGAGTACTACATCGGCGACACCGCCATCGCCTTCGAGCACATCTGTCTGGCCGCCCACGGGCTCGGCCTGGGGAGCTGCTGGATGGGGTGGTACGATGAGCAGAAGATCAAGGGGGCACTGGGAATCCCGGACGGGATCCGGGTGGTGGGGGTGACCCCCCTGGGGTATCCTGACCAGGAACCCAAACCCCGGCCGCGCAAGGACCTCTCCGAGATCGCCTTTTACGAGCAATGGGGGGCGCATGCCAGACAAGGCTGAGTCGGCCAGGCGGATCGCACGCCTGCAGGAAGAGTTAACCGCCAAGGGGATCGACGCCGCTTTCCTGCTCTTTCCCATCGATATCTACTACTTCGCCGGCACCAGGCAGAACTCGCTGCTCTACGTCCCTGCCTCGGGTGAGCCGTCGCTTCTGGTACGCAAGAGCCTTTCCCGCGCGCAGGCGGAGTCGGCAGTGGAGGTGGTGAGGCCCTTCCCCTCCAGCAAGGAACTGCCCCAGCTGCTGGGGCCAGGGGTGCAGAAGATCGGCATCACCTTCGACGTCATCCCGGTCCAACAATATAACTTCTACGCCAAGCTCCTGCCGGGCTGCGAGTTCGTGGACATCTCCGCCATCAACCGCGAGATCCGCTCGGTGAAGAGCCCCTTCGAACTGGCCCGGATGCGCGAAAGCGGCCAGAAGACCAGCGCCGTCTTCCGGGAGATCCCTTCCTTTCTGAAGGAGGGAATGCGCGAAATCGACCTGGCTGCCGAGATCGAGTGCCGCCTGCGCAAGGCCGGCTGTGAAGGGTACGTGCGGATGCGGGCCTTCAACCAGGAGCTTTTCATGGGACTGGCCGTATCGGGGGCAAGCGCGGAACTCCCCGGTTTCTTCGACGGAGCAGTCACCGGCCGCGGCCTGTCGGTCGCCTCGCCGCACGGGGCCTCGCTTTCCACCATCGCGCCCAATACCCCGGTGCTGGTCGACTACACCGGCGTGTTCGGCGGCTACATCGTCGACATGACCCGCGTGTTCGCCATCGGCGGGCTCTCCGAACCACTCCGCAAGGCCTTCCGGACCTCGCTGGAGATCCAGGCCTACCTGGCCGAGAACCTGAAGCCGGGCGCCATCTGCGAGGAGCTTTTCCTGAGCGCGGCCCGGATGGCAGAGGAGGCGGGGCTGGGGAACTACTTCATGGGGGCGCCGGGGGAGAATGCCCGCTTCGTGGGGCACGGCGTGGGACTCGAGCTCGACGAATTCCCGGTCATCGCCCAAGGCTTCAAGGTGCCGCTTAAGGCCGGGCAGACCATCGCCATCGAGCCGAAGTTCGTGATCCCCGGCGAAGGGGTCATCGGCATCGAAAACACCTTCGCCGTGACCGGGCAGGGAGGGGAGAAGATCACCGACCTCCCTGATGACCTGGTGATCATCTGACGATACAGCAGTTGTGATCGGCCCTTTCTGCCGGCCGTTTAGTTGGGGCAATCGACGGATTGCCCTTTTTTTTGTCTTCATCCATACCCCCTCCAGGGAGAGGGGCGCTCCCGCCACCCGCCTTCCGTTTCGTATGACAGGCTGGAGATATGGTAATCTAGAAGCGG
>NZ_DATFBA010000368.1:0-8481 GCF_035254065.1 Geomonas sp. | reverse complement strand
CACTACTACAGGAGTCGCTGCGGCAGGGACGACAGGCTGAAGGAACTCTGGGGTGCCGCCGCCGGACATGTATAAAATGAAGTAGCCCGCGGGATTCTCCCCTTCAGGGGAGAGGGTGCCCGAAGGGCGGGTGAGGGAGGTTCGCTGTGGCCCTCACCCCCAGCCCCTCTCCCCTAAAGGGGCGAGGGGAGAGCATGAAAAGGTGGGTAGCCGAGGAGGGCGCGGGGGGCTCAATATGAAGAACAGGGAAATCGCCCGCATCTTTTCCGATATCGCCGACATCATGGAGATCCAGGAGGGAAATCCCTTCAAGATCAGGGCCTATCGCAAGGCCTCCCTGAACCTGGAGGGGCTGACCCGCGACCTGGACGATATGACGCACAAGGAACTGCTGGAGATCCCGGGGATCGGCGCCGACTTGGCGGCCAAGATCGAGGAGTACCTGCAAACCGGCACCATCGCCATGCACGACAAGCTGAAGGAGGAGGTCCCGGCCGGGGTCTTCGCCCTGCTGGCCATCCCCGATTTGGGGCCCAAGACGGCCAAGAGCATCTACGACGCCTTGGGCATCGCCAGCATCGAAGAACTGGAGCAGGCCGCCCGCGACCACCGGCTGGTGGGGGTGCGCGGCATCGCGCAGAAGACGGAAGAAAACATCCTGAAGGGGATAGCGGCGGTCAGGAGGGGGCGGGAGCGGCTCCCATTGGGACGCATGCTGCCGGCGGCCGAGGATCTGGTCCGGGCGCTCAGGGAAACGGCGCCGGTCGACCGCCTGGAGATCGCCGGGAGCATCCGGCGCCGCCGGGAGAGCATCAAGGACATCGACCTGGTGGCTACCTCGCCCGACCCGTCACGGGTGATGGATGCCTTCCTCGCGCTGCCCCAGATTTACGATGTCTCCATGAAAGGGCCGACCCGCGCCAGCGTCATCATCCGGGACGGCGTGCAGGTGGATTTGCGGGTGGTGGAGCCGGAGTCCTTCGGTGCCGCCCTGGCCTATCTCACCGGGAGCAAGCCGCATAACGTCAGGCTCAGGGAGATGGCGGTCAAGCGGGGGCTGAAGATCAACGAGTACGGCATCTTTGACGAGGAGAACCGGCGGCTGGGCGGAGAGAACGAAGAGGACGTCTACCGACTGCTCGAGCTTCCCTTCATCCCGCCGGAGCTGCGCGAGGACCTGGGCGAGGTGGAGGCCGCGCTGGCAGGCAGGCTGCCCAAGCTCATCACCCTTGGCGACCTGCGCGGCGACCTGCACGTCCACAGCAAGTGGAGCGACGGAGCCCATACCTTCGCCGATCTCGCGCAGGCGGCCAAAGCCGCCGGGCTCAGCTACCTCGCCATCACCGATCATTCCCAGAGCCTGGGCATCGCCAGGGGGCTGACCGTTGAGCGGCTCATGGAGCAGGGGGAGGAGATCAGGGCCTTCAACAGGGGATGCACCGACTTCACCCTCTTGCACGGCACCGAGATGGACATCCATCCGGATGGAACCCTCGATTTTCCAGATAGCGTCCTCAAGAAGCTGGACGTGGTGGTCGCTTCCATCCACTCCGGTTTCGGATTTCCCAAGGAGAGGATGACCGCGCGCATCGCCGCCGCCATGCGTAATCCCTACGTCTCCATCATCGCCCACCCTACCGGACGGCTGCTGGGAGAGCGCAACGGGTACGAGGTGGACATGGAAGAGCTGCTGCAAGTCGCCCGCGAGACCGCTACCGCCCTGGAGATCAACAGCTACCCACTGCGGCTGGATCTGGCCGACAAGTACGTGAGGCGGGCGAAGGAGCTGGGAGTTCTGCTGGCGATCAACAGCGACAGCCACGTGAAGACCCAGTTCGCCACCCTTTCCTACGGAATTTCGGTTGCCCAGCGCGGCTGGCTGGAAAAAGGGGACGTGCTGAACACCCTGGAGCCGCAGGAGCTATTGAAGCGGCTGAGGGAAAAGAGGAAGAGAGTTCAATAGAAGGTGCTTCGACAGGCTCAGCACGAACGGCTTCTACATTCTTTGACTTTTAATTACAGTGTCGAATCGAAAGAAAGGTGCACGCATGTCCAACCGCAACTACTGGCTCTTCAAGACGGAACCCTCCTGCTTTTCCCTACAGGACCTGCAACAACGCCCCAAGCAGACGGAGCACTGGGACGGGGTCCGCAACTTCCAGGCCCGCAACCTGCTTCGGGACGAGATAAAGGTCGGCGATCTCGGCTTCTTCTATCACAGCAACATCGCCGAGCCGGCCATTGTCGGCATCGTCGAGGTGGTGAGGGAGGGGTATCCCGATTCCACGGCCTTCGATCCCCACGGTGATCACTTCGACCCCAAAAGCACGCCCGACAAGCCGATCTGGTACATGGTCGACGTCCGCTTCCTGCGCGAGCTGCCGCGGCCGGTCACCCTCTCTGAGTTAAAGAACATCCCCGAGCTCTCCGCCATGATCCTTTTGAACAGAAGCCGCCTTTCCGTCCAACCGGTGCGGGAGGAGGAGTGGACGACCATCCTGCGCCTGGCGGGGGTGAAAAAATTGGTGATATGAACGACGAGTCATGCTACGTTCTCGCCGCGGAAGATCGTTAGCCATTCCTCGGAGAGATCATGTCACGGCACGTCAGGAACAGATCCAAGAAGGCAGGAGCCGCCCCGGGCACCCTGGTCCACCTCGGCAGGGAAAAGGCCGGCGCCACCAAGATCGACGTCATCGAGTACGACGCCACTTCCCTCAGCAAGCATCACGTCACCTCTCTCGCCCAATGCCAGCCCATCAAGTCGTCGCCAACGGTCACCTGGATCAACGTCGACGGCGTCTCCAACGTAGAGATACTGCGGCAGTTCGGCAGCTGCTACGGCATCCACCCCCTGGTCCTGGAGGACATCCTCGCCACCGACCAGCGTTCCAAGGTGGAGGACTACGACGACTACCTGTACGTGGTCCTCAAGATGATAGGCTTCGACGAGACATCTGGCGCCATCACCTCCGAACAGGTAAGCCTGGTGCTGGGGTCCCACTATGTCCTTTCCTTCCAGGAGGGGCTGGCCGGAGACGTCTTCGAACCGGTGCGCGTCCGGCTGAAGAACGAGAAGTCCCGGCTGCGAACCTCGGGGCCAGACATGCTGCTGCACGCCCTGCTCGACGTGATCGTGGACAACTACTTTCTGGTGCTGGAGAAGCTGGCCGAACGGATCGAGGAGATCGAGGACGAACTGATCGAGCATCCCGAGGGCGGCACGCTGCACGCGATCTACGAGATGAAGCGGGACATGCTCTTCCTGCACAAGGTGGTCTGGCCGCTCAGGGAGGCGATCGGCCGCCTGCAGCGCCGGGACTCGTCGCTGGTGAACGAGCAGAGCCTGGTCTACCTGCGGGACTTGTACGGTCATGCCGTGCAGGTGCTGGACACCCTGGAAACCCTGCGCGACGCCCTCTCCGGCATGGTCGACATCTACCTCTCCAGCGTCAGCAACCGGCTGAACGAGGTCATGAAGGTGCTGACCATCATCGCCACCATATTCATGCCACTCTCCTTCATCGTCGGTTGGTACGGCATGAACTTCAAGAACATGCCCGAATACGACTGGCGCTACAGCTACCCCACGGTGCTCCTAATCATGGCGGGGATCGCGGTCGGCATGCTGGTCTACTTCAAGCGTAAAGGCTGGATCTGGAAGAAATGAATTCCCTCTCCGCTCTGGGAAGTTCCCCCCGCCCGTTCAGGGGAGAGGGTGCCCGAAGGGCGGGTGAGGGAGGAGGTTTAATGGCAAGCTCGCTGATGGAAGTTAACAACCTGACCTTTGATTATCCGGGCAAGCGCGCCTTGGACAACGTCTCTTTCTCCCTCTCCCCCGGCAGCATCACCGCGCTGGTCGGTCCCAACGGGGCCGGCAAGACCACGCTGCTTCGCTGCCTGGCGGCGCTGGAAGAGCCGACGGCCGGCTCCATCCGGCTGGAGGGGAAGGAGATCCTGGACGACCCGCGCGGGACCCACCGCCAGATCGGCTACCTCTCCGACTTCTTCGGGCTCTACGAGGAGCTGAGCGCGCGGCAGTGCCTGCTCTACGCCGCCATGTCCCACGGCGTGCCGGCGCAGAGCCAGGAGGAGCTGATCGAGAAGTGCGCCGCGCAGCTGGAGATGGATGGGCGGCTCGACATGAAGGCGGGATCGCTTTCGCGCGGGCAAAGGCAGCGGCTGGCGATAGCGCAGGCTATCATCCACAAGCCGCGCCTGCTCCTTCTCGACGAGCCGGCCTCCGGTCTGGACCCGGAATCGCGCCACTCGCTGGCGCTGTTGTTTAAAAGGTTGCAGCAGGCGGGGATGACGCTGCTGGTCTCCTCTCACATCCTTGCCGAGTTGGAGGAGTACTCCACCGACATGCTGGTGCTGCGCGGGGGCCGGATCGTTGACCACGCGGCGCTGGAAGTGAAGGAGGAGAGCTCCCTGTTCGAGCTGCGGCTCGCTGAGCCGTTCGAGGGGCTGGGGACGGTGCTGAAGGCCCTGGAAGGGGTCGTACTGGTGCAACTGCATGAGGACAGGGCTCTGATCTCCTTGAGCGCATCGCCCGCCCGACAGCACGACCTCCTGCGGGAGCTGATAACCGGCGGCCTCAAGGTATGCTCCTTCACCGAGCTGAAGCAGAACATGCAGGACGTCTACCTCAAGGCCGTCAAAGGTGAGCGGGGAGGGCGCGCGTGATGACCAATCCGGAATTCCGCAAGAACCTCTGGCTGGAGATGACCCCGTACCGTCTGGTCGGCATGCCGCTGGTCATTCTCTCCATCCTCTATCTGGCCTACCTGACCGGCGGCAGCCGCCTGGCCCACGACGTAGCCTCGGCCGCCATCACCTTCTATTTCCTGATCACGGTGGTGTGGGGGACCAAGCAGGCGTCGGAAACCATCGTCAACGAGATTCGCGAGCACACCTGGGACGGGCAGCGGATGTCGTCGCTCACCCCGTGGCAACTGGTGTGGGGGAAGCTGTTCGGCAGCACGGCCTACACCTGGTACGGCTCGGCCATGCTGCTCGCCGCCTACTGGATGGCGGGCCCTGACCCGGACCCGGTGGCATCGTTGGAGACCGTGGTGGTGCTGGTGCTGACCGGCATCTTCGCCCACGCGGTGACCATGCTGGGAAGCCTGCTCAGCATCCAGAAGGAACGGAAGTTTGTCAGGAGCCAATCTACGGGCATCCTGCTGCTGGGTATCATGACCGCCAGCATCCTGCTCGCCAGCTACTTCGGAAAAGGAGGCGGGACCCTCACCTGGTTCGGTGCCGGCTGGCAGCTGCGTGACTTCATGCTGGTAAGCGTGACCGCTATCACGCTCTGGGCGCTGCTGGGGGTGTACCAGCTGATGCGCCGCGAGCTGCAGATGGTCAACAGCCCGGCGGCCTGGCTGGCCTTCCTGATCTTCCTGATGGTCTACTGCGGCGGGCTGGTCGCGGGCCAAAAGGTGCCTGCCAACGATCCCTTCCAGGGGGTAAACCGTCCGGTCCTGGTGGCGTTCTATCTTGCCGTGGCCGCCAGCTACCTGATGGCCTTCATCGAGAGAAAGGATCTGCTGACCCTGCAGAGGGTGGTCCGGTTGGCGGAGGGGAGGGAGTGGCTGAAGTTGCTGCAACGTGCTCCCCGCTGGCTGTTGACTTTTCCGCTGGGGCTACTGATGGCGCTGGGGGTGGCGGCAACCGCGGGTGCAGGCTTTAAGGGAGGTCCCGACGTGGCGGCCTTCGTGGCGGCGGTGATCTTCTTCCAGGCGAGGGACCTCGGCATCCTCCTCTTTTGCAACCTGGCGCACGCTAACAAGCGGGCGGACCTGTTGGCCGTTCTTTACCTGTTCCTGCTCTACGGCATCATCCCGGGGATACTGCAGGCCATGCATCAGGGTGAACTCACCGTACTGTTCTGGCCGCGGCCGGACCGCTCCCCCTTCCTGCTGATAGTTCCCCTGCTGGAGATGCTGGCCGTCTTCTATCTATTGTCGGCGCGCTGGAAAAAGAGGGTGTCGGAGGTGGGGCGCTAATCCCCACTTCTAACACCTCCCTCACCCGGCCTTCGGCCACCCTCTCCCCTAAAGGGGCGAGGGTACAGTCTAGTTCCCTCTCTCCTAAGGTAGTGATGTACCAGCCAACTCCCTCTCTCCCCTAAAGGGGCGAGGGTACAGCCTAGTTCGCCTCTCCCCCTAAGGTAGTGATGTATGAGCCAACTCCCCCTCGCCCCTTTAGGGGAGAGGGGCAGGGGTGAGGGCGATTCGAGGAGATGTCAGCCTCAGTGGGTTAGCTGCAGAATTCCATACAGAAACGGCAGCGTCCCGAAGCAGAGGACGATGCCGACGCCGATCAGGGCCGTGGAGAGTTCCGCGTCCATCCCCGCCACCACGGCAAGGGCGGCCGCCGTCACCATGGGGGGCATGCCCGCCTCGATGACCGAGACCTCCATCGGTAGGCCGGAGGCTCCCAAACTCCAACAGATCCCCAGTGCGACCAGCGGGCCGACGAGCTGCTTGACCGCCAGCCCGAAGCAAAGCGGCCCCAGCACCTGCCGTTTCATCCGGAACCTGAGCTGAAAGCCGATGGCCGTCATCACCAGCGGCACCAGGGAGAGGGAGACGTTCTGCAGCCCTTGGGCGATTTTCTCGGGGTAGGGCCACTGGCGCAGGGCGAGGCCGGTGACCAGTGCAATGGTGGGTGGGAACAGGATCATCTTGCGGGCCACCGCGGGGAGGTTGAACTTGTTCCCCCCCTCCCCGTAGAGGGCGAGGATGAACGAGCCGTAGGTAGAAAAGATCAGCATGGTGCCGAGCTGGTCGTACACGATCAGGGGCGGGAGGCCCGCCTGACCGAAGAAGGCGGTCACCATCGGGATGCCGAGAAACGAGGTGTTGCCGACCGGGACGATCAGCAGCAAGACGCCCAGCACGCGGCGCGGCCAGTGAAAGATGCGCCCCGCCACCAAAAGAAGCCCCACCGAGAGCAGGAGCATCCCCCAAGGTACCAGCAGCGGGATGACGGCCTGCCGGGAGAAGGCGATCTGCGGCGCCTTGAGCAGCACCAGGGCCGGCAGCGAGACGTAGAGCGCGAACATGTTGAGGACCTGCGGGGTATCCTTGGGGAAGGCTTTCAGGCGCTGGAACAGCATGCCGAGCAGGACGAA
The DNA here is from genome assembly GCF_035254065.1 of Geomonas sp. Lineage (GTDB taxonomy): Bacteria > Desulfobacterota > Desulfuromonadia > Geobacterales > Geobacteraceae > Geomonas. The sequence continues at coordinate 1,340 of NZ_DATFBA010000368.1, read as the reverse complement.
GACGCCGATGAGGACGAAGTTTTCCATAGGGCGGTCAGGCTACCAGCATTTGTGACTTTCTTGAAGAAAAAAAGGAGGTCGTGTCTCGCGGCAGCGCTCCCCCCCCTCCCAGCCTCCCCCCTTCGGGAGGAGCGCTCGTACAGAGTTGTCCGGTCCGAATATCCCCTCTCCCGAAGCCCAGACCCCGGCATTGGCTGAAGCCTGCACTTTTAAGCCGGCTCCCCCCACACATTATCCGTCGGACCTCTCCGCGGTCACACTCTACTGACTTGAGGAGGAGGGGGCCTCTTTGAATCTCGGCGAGGTCTTGTAGCAGGCCATGGCGTTGGCCAGCGCGTGCAGCTCCGTTTCGCCGCATCTCATGATGGTGGACCCGTCGATCAGCTCGATGGTGCACCTGAAATGGGGGGTGTTGACGTGTTGGCAACGGGTGTCGGCTGGCATCGGCTCCGTCTTGATGTAGGCGATATTTTCGTCGAGCATGGCAGGTTCCCTCCCGTGCTTCTCCTATCTTCTCTACCTCAGATCCCACCGTGATTACTGATCCCCCACTTACTGCTGTTTTTTAGTGATTCCGCCATCTTAGCAGTGTCAACTGTGCGGTTGAAACACTCCACTTGCATTACCTTCCGTTCGCAGTACCTTTAACGAGATGCTCTCGCTAATTATAACAAGTTAACAAATAAAACCGAGCCGCTTACGTACAGCGAAGTGGGGGAGGTGACACGTGGGACAACAGATGGTAAGGATAATGCGGAGCTATCGGTATGGGACGCCGAGTAAGTTCCATGAGGTAAACCAAAGGGTCAGCGCGTCCTTGACGGACAACGACAAGTTCCCGGAGTCAACCTGGGGGGCGAACCCGACACTGTTGCCGACCTATCTGGCGACATCAAAGAAGCAGAACGAGGTATACCTCAGGGCTCGCCATGGCAGTAGGTTGGACATAGCGGAACGCGAGGTTCTCCAGGCGCAGTTGATCCAGCTCCTGGACGAGATTGCCTTGGTCTTGGAGGCTGCGGCTATTCGCAATCCCGAGATCCTTCTCCATTCCGGATTCGAGCTGGCAAAGGAACGGAGGAGCCGTCCGAGGGTCAAAGCGCCCATTACCGTTTCTGAAGCATCAGTTGGCGAGCACCAAGAAGGATCGTAAGCCGGAGAGAGGTCAAGGAGTATGTCCTATCCGGAATTAGCGAGAGCAAGCCTGGGGGGTATCGGTGTGGTACCCCCCTTTTCTCGGTTCATCCGATACCGTCCCACCCGCGACTGATACCGTCCCACCCGCGACTGATACCGTCCCACCCGCGACTGATACCGTCCCACCTGCGACTGATACCGTC
>NZ_DATFBA010000367.1:0-22676 GCF_035254065.1 Geomonas sp. | reverse complement strand
CAATCTCCTTTACCTCGACTCCGAGAAGATCGAGGAGGAGGGGACCGAGAAGTTCCTGGCCGACGGCGTGGACGGCATCCTGGTTCCGGGCGGTTTCGGCGAGCGCGGCACCGAAGGGAAGATCAAGGCGATCGAGTACGCCAGGGTCAACAAGGTGCCGTTCTTCGGCATCTGCCTCGGCATGCAGATGGCTGCCGTCGAATACGCCCGCAACGTCTGCAAGCTCCCCGAGGCCTACTCCAGCGAGTTCAAGCCGGAGTGCGAAAACCCCATCATCCACCTGATGGAGGAGCAGAAAGGGGTGGAGAGGAAGGGGGGCACCATGCGGCTCGGCGCCTATCCCTGCTCGCTCACCAAGGGGACCTTCGCCCAGAAGGCCTACGGCGCCACCGAGATCTCCGAGCGCCATCGCCACCGCTATGAGTTCAACAACCACTTCCGCACGGCCCTCTCCGAGAAGGGGCTGGTGATTTCCGGCGTCTACAAGGAAGGGGACCTGGTGGAGATCATCGAGTTGCACGATCATCCCTGGTTCCTGGGCTGCCAGTTCCATCCGGAATTCAAGTCCAAGCCGCTCAACCCGCACCCGCTTTTCAAGGCGTTCGTGGGGGCGGCGAGGGAGAAGAGGAAGTAGACCGTAACCCCATCCTCACCCGCCTTCGCCAAGGCCACGGCGGGCAAGCTCCTGTCCCTCCCCTTGAAGGGGAGGGGACGCGCGTGGGAGGCGCTTCCCGTGAATGGGAGGGACTTCCGGAATGGGGTTCCCCCCTTGATAAAGGGGGGACAGGGGGGATTGCTTTCGTCGTTTGCCTGGGATGAAGCTGTGATGGTTTATGCGGCTTCCCTCACCCCCGCCCCTCTCCCGGAGGGAGAGGGGGGTGCTGGATACGTGGATAGAGTTACATAGGAGTAATAATGGCAAGGGAAGTATCCATTGGTGGGGTGAAGATTGGTGGGGGGAGGCCGCTGGTGCTGGTCGCGGGCCCGTGCGTGATCGAGAACGAGAACGCCACCCTGCGCTGCGCTGAGAAGCTGATGACCATCTGCAACGGCGTCGGCATGTCTCTCATCTTCAAGGCATCCTACGACAAGGCGAACCGCACCTCGGTGACCGCCTACCGCGGCCCCGGACTGAAGGAAGGACTCCGCATCCTGGCCAAGGTCAAGGATTCGCTGGGGGTTCCGGTGCTTTCCGACATCCACTCCATCGAGCAGGTGGCCCCGGCGGCCGATGTGCTGGACGTGCTGCAGATCCCCGCCTTCCTCTGCCGGCAGACCGACCTTCTGATCGCCGCCGCCAGGACGGGGAGGGCGATCAACGTCAAGAAGGGGCAGTTCCTGGCCCCCTGGGACATGAAGAACGTGGTGGGGAAGCTCCTTTCCTGCGATAACGAGAACATCACCCTCACCGAGCGCGGGGCGAGCTTCGGCTACAACAACCTGGTGGTCGACATGCGCAGTTTCCCGATCATGCGCGCGACCGGCTGCCCGGTGATCTTCGACGCCACCCACAGCGTGCAGCTGCCGGGAGGCGAGGGGACCTCATCGGGCGGGCAGCGCGAGTACGTGGAGTACCTCTCCCGTGCTGCGGTCGCCGCCGGCGTGGACGGCGTCTTCATGGAAGTTCACGAGGAGCCCGAGCAGGCGCTATGCGACGGGCCGAACTCGGTGCGGCTGGAAGACCTGCCCGCGCTGCTGAAAAAGCTGAAGGCGATCGACGCCATCGTGAAGTAAAGACACCAATCAAAAGCTTAATTTAACAGGGATGAACAGGATGAAAGGGATGTAAGCCTTAAACGTTTAGGTTTTATCCCTTTTATCCTGTCCATCCTTGTTGAATATGGTTTTTGTTTTGCTTTCTGGGAGTTCCTTTGATTTTAGCTGAAGCGAAAAGGGTGATACAGGTCGAGGCTGAGGCGCTTTTGAACCTCGCCTCCACCATTGACAGTGCTTTCGAACGGGCCGTGGAGATGATCCTCAACGCGTCGGGGCGGGTGGTGGTCACCGGCATGGGCAAGTCGGGGCTGATCGGCCAGAAGATCGCTTCCACCATGGCCTCCACCGGTACCCCCGCTTTCTTCCTGCATCCCGCGGAAGGTATCCACGGCGACCTCGGCATGATCATGCGCGGCGACGTGGTGATCGCCATCTCCAACAGCGGCGAGACCGACGAGGTGGTGCGCATCCTCCCGATCATCAAGCGGCTGGGCGCCTCCCTGATCGCCATGGCCGGTAACCCCAACTCCACCCTCGCCAAAAGCGGCGACATCTTCCTGGACATCTCGGTCAAGGAGGAGGCCTGCCCGCTCGGCCTGGCCCCCACCGCCTCGACCACGGTGACCTTGGCCATGGGTGACGCCATCGCGGTGGCGCTCCTGGTCAGCCGCGGCTTCAAGGCCGAGGACTTCGCCCTTTTCCACCCCGGCGGCGCCCTGGGCAGAAGGCTCCTCCTCAAGGTGGAAGACATCATGCACTCAGGGGAGGCGCTTCCCCTGGTCTCCGGCAGCACGCTCATGCGCGAGGCGCTCTTCATCATCACCTCCAAGGGGCTGGGCATCACCGGGGTCACCGGGGAGGACGGCTCGCTTTTCGGCGTGATCACCGACGGCGACCTGCGCCGGGCGCTGGGGAAGGGGCTCGACATCATCAACCTTCCCGCCTCCGACCTGATGTGCCCCAACCCGAAGAGGATCGGGCGCAACGAACTGGCCGCCCGGGCCCTGCAACAGATGGAACAGTACTCCATCACCTCGCTCTTCGTCTTTGCCGACGACAGCTCCACTGTCCCGGTCGGTATCGTCCACCTGCACGACCTGCTCAAGGCCGGGATCGCCTAGCACGACACTCAGCCACTAGAGGAGTTTTATGGAAGAGAGGCTCAAGAAGATCAAGCTGCTGATTCTAGACGTGGACGGCGTGTTGACCGACGGCAGGATCATCTTCGACTCCAATGGCGTGGAGAGCAAGTTCTTCAACGTGAAGGACGGCCACGGCATCAAGATGCTGCAGCGCTCGGGGATCGAGGTCGCCATCATCTCCGGTCGTGAGTCGATGGTGGTAACCAACCGCGCCATGGAGCTGGGCATCCACCACGTCTACCAGAAATCCCTGGACAAGCTGGGGCCCTTCCGCAAGGTACTGGACGCCACCGGGCTCCACGAGGACGAGGTGGCCTACATGGGTGACGACGTGATCGATATCCCGGTCATGCGCCGGGTCGGCTTTGCCGCAGCGCCGGCCGACGCCATCGCGGAGGTGCTCCCCTTTGCCCACTTCGTCGCCAAAAATAACGGCGGGTGGGGGGCTGTGCGCGAGGTCTGTGACCTGCTGCTCAAGGCCCAGGGGTCCTGGGATTCCGCCACCTCCCGTTACTACCTCTAGTTCCGCTCCGCCCCTCTCAGCAGGGGCTTCTGCTCTACCTCGTCCTCGTTCATCGGGCGGCCCATGTGGCCGCCCTTTCTATTTTTGCCGACGAGGCCCCCCCCTGCGGGTCCCCCGCTATCCTTTCCTTTGATCGCCTGCCACCAGCCGCTGGCCGAACCAGCGCTCCCTTGTCAATGAGCGCACCCGGTCCTGCCCCCCCGCCAAAACAACCCACTATTGCTCATTAAAAGACACAAAAAAATTTTCTTAAAATTAACAAAAACACATTTACAACACCCCCTGGACATGGGCGAGCCGGTTCGCATCCTCACCCTGGCAGAGGAACTCATCCGGCTGTCGGGGCTGGTGCCGTACCGGGACATCGACATCGTCTTCACCGGTTTAAAACCGGGGGAGAAGCTGTTCGAGGAGCTGCTTTTGGACGGCGAGGGGGTGAAGCCTACCACCCACAAGAAGATCCGGGTGGTGGCCCCCGTTGAGACCGACCTGCGGCGGGCCAACGCGAGCCTGGAAGAGCTGTTCGGGCTGGCGCAAAGCGGGGATTTGGCGGGAGTGATCAGGGCCCTGCAGGAAGTAGTGCCGGAATTCGTGCCGCGCTACAACTTCGATGGCAGCGATCCGTCACCGGTATTTCAACGTGTACGACCCGACCTCTTCCCGCCCCAGAAAGCGAGCATCATCAGAACGCTGCGGGTCGCCAGTCAGAACGAAGGGTCGGCGGCTTAAAATCAAGATCCAAGGCTAATTTGTTTTATCCCTTTCATCCTGTTCATCCCTGTTAAATAAGCCTTTGTCTTGAAGGTTCTCATGACTGCAATGAAATGTGTTATGTCTATTATTGTTTTTTTTTGCTCGCAGAGCCTGCGTTTGCCTTGTCTTCTGTAAATATTCCCCTTGATAGTCCCATCTATCTCTATCTCGACAAGCTTGCCGGCTTCGGCCTGATCACCTCGGACATCAAGGGAATCCGTCCCTACTCGAAAAGCGAAGCTGCCCGGCTCCTGCTGGAGGCGGAAAGACGCCTCGACTCCGGAAGCTACCCGCCGCTGGCCACGGAGTTCGCTGCTCGCCTGCGGGAACTGATCCCACGGGAAGCCTCCCTGTACGACAATCCCAGTGCCGCCCCCGCCTTCGATTTCACCCCCGTCGCCAACGCCCGCCTCCGCTACTTCTACCTCGACGGTGCCCCCAGGAACTACCAGCGCGTTCTCAACGACCCCGGCAACGACGGCGTCTTCGGTATCGGCCACGGCCTCAGGCCACCCAATCCTTACCCGACGGTGGCCCAGCAACGCGGCAGCGAAGGGACGCCATTGATGGAGAACAACGAAGGGGTGATCTACCACTCCGGCAATAACGTCGACCTGCGGTTGAGCGGCGAGGCGTACGCCGGCTGCTGGAGCGCGTTCCTGGTCGAGCCGATGTTCCTGTGGTCGGCGGCCACCGACGATGCCGACCTGCGCGTAGACAAGGTGTACCTGAAACTCGGGGGAGGGGGGCTGGAACTGGAGGTGGGACGCGACGAAAACTGGTTCGGCCTCGGCTACCGCGGCGCCATCACCCTCTCCAACAACGCCCGCAACTTCGACTTCATCAAGCTCTCCAGTCCGGAGCCGGTGCTGACCCGTTACCTGTGGGACCTGAAGTACTCCCTTATCTTTTCCCGCTTCGAAGAGAGCGTCACGGACGGCAAAGTCCGCCAGCCCTACTTCCTCGCCGCCAAGGTCTCCTTCAAGCCGACCCAGAACAGCGAGTTCGGCATCAACCTGGGGCGCCAGGTCGGCGGGCCGGGGGTGGATAACGGAACGATTCAAGTGATGCGCGGCCTGGTCGGCGGGTTCAACAACGACGACTCCAACACGCTAGCGGGTTTCGAACTCCGAATTCGGCTCCCGTTCCTGCGCAACACGGAAATATTCGGCGAGTACTCCGGCGAAGACGCCGCCTCCTTCTGGCCTATCGTCGAAAGCTACCTCGCCGGTTTCTATATCCCGAATTTGACAGAGAGCGGCAGCGACGACCTCCGCTTCGAGTATTTCTTTGGCAACAACATCCTCTACACCCACTATCAATATGTGGAAGGGTACAACCGCGAAGGTCTTCCGATCGGCCATTCACAAGGCGGCGGCACCGAGGACTTCTTTCTTCGCTACAGCCACTGGTTTTCCCCCAGGAACAACCTTGCCCTCGAATGGTTCCACACCAGCCGTGGCACCCATGGCCGCCTCCCGGTCGATGCAGCAGGTAACTTCGATCCCTTTGGTGTGATGCAAGCGGTGGAGCGGAAAAACGCGCTCCGTGCCATGTGGACGCTGCCGGTCTACGGTCAATGGAACGCGCTGCTTTCCTACGGCATAGAGTGGGTCGATAACTACAACCTGCAGCCCGGCGTAGACCGGACCAACCAGGTGGCCCGAGTCGAGCTTACCTACCGCTACTGACCCTCCTCCAAGTCGACCGGTCCTCTGTCCCACGCCGCCAAGGGGACTGGCTCCGCAGGTGCCAGTCCCCCTCTCCCTAGCCTCTAGCCCCCAGTCGACAGCCCTAGCCCCAAGCCGGTCCCCCCGCGCGCATGCCTCCTTTCCCGTTGGCGGTATACTTAATGGCAAGCAGCTCATTACAAACCATCGCGCCGGTGGGGAGGCAATCATGGCTGCCGCAGCGGTAAGTCTCACCAAGTACTTGAGGTTCTTCCGTGAAATGCACCTTCGCTCCGTCCTCGATTATGGAGCGGGCACCTTGCGGAATTCGGCTTACCTGGCCAGGGAAGGCTTCCAGGTTTATGCGGCGGACATCCCTTCGCAGGTGGAGCGTATCCTGGGCATGGCCGAGTCCCATCGGTTGGCCGGCGTGCTGGCCGACGATCAGCTTAAGGAAAGCAACCTCGCTGTCGACCTCGTTGTTTCCAACTACGTCCTCAACATCATCCCCGACGGAACCCAAAAAAGCCAATACCTGAAGAACATCGTCCTGAACCTGCGACCAGAAGGATACCTCCTGATCGAAGCTCGATGCCGCGTTCAGTCCAATCACTGCGGTGGTGTCTGTCCGGAGGGGCACAAGTGCGAAAGCTGCATCAAGACGTATTCCCACCAGGAACTCGATCAGATGCTGGTCCCCTACGGATTCAAGCGGGTCTGCCACTACTACCGCAAGCACGCCGTAGCCGTTCTCTACCAAAGGCACAACGCCTGATCCCTCTGCCCCTCCCACCCTTTTCGAACTCCCCCTCTCCCTCCGGGAGAGGGCAGGGGTGAGGGAAGCTACCAGTCTCCTGCGAAGCCGGCACTTTTCCTCAGTAGACTCCCCGTGCGAGTCGCTCCTTGTTAATGTTTTTCTTGACTTTCCCCCTCACACGGCGCATGTAAACCGGATGTCGCAGCTCGGATTTCCGCTTTGGGAGTTGTACCTTGATTAAGAAGATCGCCTCGTATTTCCCCGACGAAGAGAGTATCCCGTCCCGGCACCGCCTGAATGAACCCATCAAGCAAAACGTCTACCTGGTCGGTGGCGAGCTTCGCCCCTGGGACGGACCGCTGCAACCCGTTTTCTCTCCCATCCAGGTCAAAACTTTCGCGGGATTGGCGCCGCATCTTATCGGCGAGGCCCCGCTATTGTCGGAAGAGGCCGCCCTGGAAACGCTTGACGTTGCGGTGGAGGCCTACGCCAACGGCCGCGGCACCTGGCCCACCATGTCGGTGGGCGAGCGCATCCGCTGCGTCCAGCGCTTCGCGTCCGCCATCGCCGGCAAGCGACAGGACGTGGTCAGGCTGATCATGTGGGAGATCGGCAAGTCGCACCAGGAGGCCGAGCGGGAGTTCGACCGCGCCGCAGCGTACATCCGCGACACCCTGGATGCCCTCAAGGAACTCGACCGCAGCTCCTCGCGCTTCGTCATCCAGCAGGGGATCATCGGGCAGATACGGCGCGCGCCGCTTGGCGTGGTGCTCTGCATGGGCCCCTTCAACTTCCCCCTCTACGAGACCTTCACCACCCTGATCCCGGCGCTGGTGATGGGCAACACCATCGTGCTCAAGCCCCCCCGCTTCGGAATCTTGCTTTTCCAGCCGCTCCTGGAGGCTTTCCGGGATTCCTTCCCGCCGGGCGTGGTCAACACGGTCTACGGTGACGGCGAGGTCGTGGTGCCGCCGCTTCTGGCCTCGGGGAAGGTGGACGTGCTCGGCTTCATCGGCACCCACAAGGTCGCCGACCACCTGCGCTCGGTCCACCCCCGGCCGCATCGCCTTCGCTGCGTGCTCGGCCTGGACGCTAAGAACCCGGCCATCATCCTGCCCGACGCCGATCTCGACCTCACCGTCCCGGAGTGCATCCGCGGGAGCCTGACCAACAACGGTCAGCGCTGCACCGCCTTGAAGATCATCTTCGTGCATCGCTCCATCGCCGATACGTTCCTGGAACGGATGTCGGCCGGCATCGCCTCCCTCAAATGCGGGATGCCCTGGGAAGAGGGGGTGAGCATCACGCCGGTCCCTGAGCCCGAAAAGCCTGCCTATCTCGCTGAACTGATCGCTGACGCAGTAGCCAAGGGGGCCGAAGTCGTCAATCCCGGCGGTGGCGCATGCTGCGCGACCTTCCTCCACCCGGCCCTGCTGTACCCGGTGACCCACGAGATGCGGGTCTACCACGAAGAACAGTTCGGCCCGCTGGTTGCCGTGGTCCCCTTCGACGATCTGAACGAGACCATCGACTACGTGGTGGCCTCCCCCTACGGCCAGCAGGCGAGCATCTTCGGGCGGGACAGCGATCAGTTGGCCCTGCTGGTGGATGCCCTGGTCAACCAGGTCTGCCGTATCAACATCAACAGCCAGTGCCAGAGAAGCCCCGACAGTTTCCCCTTCAACGGGCGCAAGAACTCCGCCGAAGGGACCCAGTCGGTGGCCGACGCCTTGAGGATCTTCTCCATCCGCATCGTGGTGGCCGCCCGGGAGAACGACGTCAACCGCGAGATCATCACCGACATCGTCAGGGAAAGAAAATCTCATTTCCTCACCACCGACTACATCCTTTGATGGCGAACTAGCAGTGGGAATGCAGAAGAGCCGGGGCCATGCTGCCCGGCTCTTTTTTTTGCTCCAAACTGCCGTGACTCCACGGCATTTGCGTCGGGAGTAGGGGAGGGGGGAAAGAAAAATGCGGAAAAGTGTTGACACCACGAGAAGCCGAAGGTAAGATTCGCAACACCCTATCAAATTGATGGAGTAAATATACAGATGTTGCCCCTACTATGATGAGCTCACCAAGCTCCAGTTTTTTATCGTAAAAGTCTACTAAATCTGTAGACAAAAATCCAAAGGAGGGCTCAGCCCATGAAGAGACGTTTGGTAACCGCCGCACTGGTCACCTTGATCGCCGCCACTATCCCCTTGAATGCCCTGGCCAAAGAGTTTCTCAACGTATCGTACGATCCAACCCGGGAACTGTATCAGGACTTCAACAAGGCGTTCGCCAAGAAGTGGAAAAAAGAAGCAGGGCAGGAGCTTACCTTCAAACAGTCGCACGGCGGTTCCGGGAAACAGGCCAGGGCTGTGATAGACGGGCTGGATGCCGACGTGGTCACTCTGGCCCTCGCCTACGACATCGACGAAATCCACGATAAGGCGAAGCTTATCCCGGAAAACTGGCAGAAGCGCCTGCCGCACAACAGCTCCCCTTACACCTCGACCATCGTCTTCCTGGTCCGCAAGGGGAACCCCAAGCACATCAAGGACTGGAACGACCTGGTGAAGCCGGGCGTGGCGGTGATCACCCCTAACCCGAAGACCTCTGGCGGAGCCCGCTGGAACTATCTCGCGGCCTGGGCCTATGCGCTGAAGCAGCAAGGTGGTAATGAGGCTGGCGCAAAGGGATTCGTCAAGGAACTCTACAAGCACGTGCCGGTACTGGATTCAGGCGCCCGCGGGTCGACCACCACCTTCGTGCAGCGCGGCCAGGGCGATGTCCTGCTTGCCTGGGAGAACGAGGCCTTCCTGGCGGTCAACGAACTGGGAAAAGACAAGTTCGAGATAGTGGTGCCGTCGATCAGCATTCTGGCAGAACCGCCGGTCGCCGTGGTCGACCAGGTGGTGGACAAGAAGGGAACCCGCAAGCTGGCCGAAGGGTACCTGAAATACCTGTACTCGGCGGAAGGGCAGGAGATCGCGGCCAAGAACTACTACCGTCCCCGCGACAAGAAGGTGGCGGCGAAGTACGCCAAAGTCTTCCCGAAGGTGAAGCTGGTTACCATCGACGACACCTTCGGTGGCTGGAGGAAGGCCCAGAAGACCCACTTCGCCGACGGCGGCGTCTTCGACCAGATCTACGGAGGTCGCTAACCCGACGGGACCACGCGGATCCACCATGGGAGGGAAGTTATGGCCGCGACCACTACTGCGGAACAGCCGGACAAATGGAGCAAGGAGCTGGAAGTGAAGATCCGCTCGGCCCTGGAGGAGATCCGCTTCGGAACCGTCACCCTGGTGATCCAGGATGGCAGGGTCATCCAGATCGACAGGAACGAGAAGATCCGGATCCAATAACACCGACACGTAGCATCTGACAGGCGAACCGTGTGCTGACCAGAAACACTGGAGGCCAGGCATCGACCGTTCCACACGGTCATGCTTGGCCTTTTCTTTTTCGACAGTGAATCAGGCAGATGCAGACTGGAGGCAAACATGACCGCAGATAACCTGGCAAGGAAGGAGTCCCCGCAACTCAGTCGTGCCGATGTGGTAGCCAAGTACCCACAACTTCCGCCGCTGGTGATCCTGAAAACGGATGTGCAGCGACGTGGAGTCCATTACACACAAGCGGCTCTCTCCGCGCTGGATCCCGAGCTGCACGCTACCACCTGCTCAGCGTCGTACTGATCGGCCTGGCAGTCGAAAACATGATCTTCCAACCATCGAAGGGCGCACGGTAAGGCGGTGGGGCATGAAGCAATAGGAGGGATGACGGTGGCGGTGGAGCATGTGGTTATGGTAGGAAGAAGCGGGGTGGGGGGCGCAGAAGATTGATGTGCGGGTGGTAGCGGCAACCAATATCGACATGGAGAAAGCGACACGAGAGGGGACTTTTCGCGAGGACCTCTATTACCGTCTCGCCGTGATTCCGGTTCACCTCCCAGCGCTGCGGGAGCGTAGTACCGACATCCCGCAGCTAATCGAGTTCTTCTGCAAAAAGCACGGCGGGGGTAGGGTGGAGTTCGACAAGAAGGCGCTGGAGGCGATGGAACTGTACCCATGGCCCGGGAACGTACGGGAGTTGGAAAACACGGTTGAGCGGCTGATGATCATGCGCAACGGCGATACCATCCTGATCGACGATCTGCCGGAGAAGATGCGTGTAGGAAGGAGGTCGAACGGCAGGATGGCCTCGGTCTTACAGTTTCCACCTGACGGCTATTCTTTGGAACAGCTGGAACGGGAAGCCGTGGTGACGGCATTAAAGCGCAATCGATGGAATCAGACTGCCGCCGCGCGCTTCCTGAAAATTCCCCGCCATACCCTTATCTATCGAATCGCCAAGTACGACATAAAGTCTCCTTAAGCGCTCCTGTAAGTTCCTGGTTTTCCGGATAGGTGCCGGGGATGGGAAATCATATACCAGCCTCCCAGTCCTACTCTCTTACTATTTCATATTTTATACAAAACTCGCGAAACAAGAGTAACGGCGAGAAATTTATGACACGTAGGATATATGACAGTGTTGTTGTCGAATAATCATCAGTTTGCGGTTGTAATGATGAACTTAAATAGGGGTTCAGCATCAAAATCAATCGGATAGTTCGTTGGCATAGAGTCTGCTAGTTCGTTGAAACAAGCGGTAATATCTTGAGTGGAGGTTTTTAAAATGGGAAAGTCTATCGTAATTATGCTTGCAACAGCACTGTTCATCGCATCCGTGCCGGCCATGGCAGCCGAACATGGAGATATGGTCATGGACCAGAGCACGATGGGAATGCAGCGACACGATGAACGCTGCCAGAAAGAGTGCGACATGCTCGTCAAAAACTGCCGCGCCGAGGTCGACAGCATCCAGCAGCGCATCCAGAGGTTGCAGACAGCCATCAACAGCCATGGGGACAGCTACAACCGCGACCAGCTGAACCAACTTAAGCGCAACCTCGAAGAGGCCCAGCAAACCCTCGCCAGTCTTGAGAAGGCCGGCGGTAGGTAGGAAATCGCCTGTAAACGACTTGGTTCCCTGCCATCACTAAGAAAGCCCCCGGTTACGGGGGCTTTTCTTTTGTAGGAGTGATAGCAGCCGAAAAAGGAAAAAGCTCCTGGCAGTGACTCAACATCTTGTTGAAGTCGATCTAGCCAGGAGCTTCATCCTGATAAGAACCTGTGGTGTTGATGGTGGGCGAGATGGGATTCGAACCCATGACCCCTGGCTTCGGAGGCCAGTACTCTATCCAACTGAGCTACCCGCCCGGGAAAGAATTAACTTTTACACTATTCCGCCCCCTAACTCAAGGCGAAAAATTAAAAAATTACCGCTTCTGCCTCTCCTGCGCTGCCCGACGATCGGTAACTTCCTGCTCCGTCGGGCTTTTGCCCGAATGATCATTTGCTCGCTGTAGCGTAGATAGGTACGATGATCTCTTTGCTCTGCGGGAGGCTTATCATGATGTGGAGGTAGCCACTCAATACCTTGGCCTCTGGGCGGGCGGTGATGGCGAGCTCGATGGCGGTCGACTCCCCGCCCTTGAGCTCCTTCTTCTTGACGGTCGGTTTGATCTGCAGTGCATTGGAGGCCACCTTCACGCTCACGATCTTGATCGGGGTGTCTCCCTTGTTCTCAATGGAGACCGTCGCCTGCTTGGCGACTCCAGCCGTAAGCGCTCCCACGTCCAGGGGGCGGGGTTTCACCTGCACCTGGTCCTGGATATTTCCCTCCAGCTTGAAGGTGTAGGTCGGCGCCTTGCCTGCGTTGGTGGTCATGGCGACCGTTTTCTCCACTCGGCCGGAGAAGTTGGCGGAATCGAAGACCACTTCGATCTCGGCGCTTCTGCCGGGAAGGATCAGGGCGGTGGAGGGGCGCGCTGCGGTGCATCCGCAAGAGGCGTTCAGCTGCTTTATCTGCAGGGGGGCATCGCCGCTGTTACGGATGGTGAAGTTGTGCTGGACTTTCTTGCCTTGGGTGATGGTCCCGAAGTCATAGCTGCCGTGCTCCACGCTCAGTTCGGGAGCCGCCCAGGCGGTTACTGCTGTCAGTAAGGATGCCATTGCCGTCAGAGCCAGTAAACGCATGTTCATGATGATTTACCCCTCAATAGATTTCAATCAGCTTGTCATTTATATCATAAAGCCCGAGGGCAGGCCAGAATGATTTGACACTGGAAATCGCTTCTGTTATAGAAAATTGCTGGAGAAAACTAATGGATCAGACATCTCGGTTGGGCCAGGAACACCTGCTGCGGGTCGTTTATTCTCATCAACAGATCGCTTCCGAAGTCGCCAGGCTTGCCGAAGAGATAAATAAAGCATATTCGGGCAGGGAACTGCTGGTCATCGTCGTCCTCAAGGGGGCGCTCTTTTTTGCCGCCGATCTGCTGCGCGGTTTGCGTATACCGGTCCGGGTGGATTTCGTCAAGCTTTCCAGCTATGATGGGATGATGTCCTCCGGTCACGTACAACTCACCAAGGACCTCGATACGGAGGTGGCCGGCAGGGACGTGCTGGTGGTCGAGGATATCATCGATACCGGTCTCACGCTCTCCTTCCTGGTTGACCTTTTGCACAAGCGTGGGGTGGCGAGCCTGAGCGTCTGCACCCTGATAGACAAGAAGGAGCGCCGGCAGGCCCAGTTCGATCCCGATTTCGTCGGCTTCGACTGCCCGGGCGGCTTCCTGGTCGGTTATGGCCTCGACTTCAACGAACGGCTACGTGAACTTCCCTCGATCTACGAGATTGTTGAAAATAACACCGGAGAGGTTGAATGATACTCCAATGTGACCAATGCAACACGAAGTTTCGGCTGGATGACTCGAAACTGAAGCCGGGCGGGGTCAAGGTCCGCTGCTCGAAATGCCGCCACGTCTTCGTTGCCGGTGCCGAGTCCAAACAGGAAGAGTCCGACTTCGACGCCCTGTTGTCGGGTTTGGGTGCCTCGGCTGCCGCTCCCTCGCAGCCTGCGGCGGGTGAGGAAGCTGCACCGGCCCCGGCGTCTGCTGCCGCACCTGCTTCGGCGCCCACTGCAGCGGCATCTGCTGCTGCTTCGGCGACTGCCGCTGAATCTTCAGACTTTCCGGATTTTGACTTCACCCCGGAACCCGCTGCAGCCAAGACGCCGGCCGCACCGGCGATGCCGGCAGATGACTTTTCCTTCGAATTCTCCGCTCCGGAGCCTGCCAAAACCGATCAGCCTCAGACTGCGGCAGATTCCACTGACCTCGATTTCGGCGACTTAAGCTTCAATGACGAGGCCCCTGCTCTGAAGGAGGAGCCTGCATCTGCGGGTTTCGATATCGGCGATTTCGATTTCTCCACCGAGCCGGCCGCTGAAGCTGCCGAGCAGAAGCCTGCCGAGCTTGAATCGGACCTGGGCTTCGGAGAGTTCGATTTCGACAGTGCTCCGCCCGTCAAACGGCAGGAGGCCGCTGCATCGGACCTCGACTTCGGGGAATTCGCCTTCAACGAAGAGCCTGCAGCCCAGCCCGAGGCTCCGGCTGCTGCCGGCAAAGATGATTTCGACTTCGGGGACGTCTCCTTCAATGAAGAGCCCGTTGTTCCGGCAGAGGCGCCTGCTGCGGGCAAGGACGAATTCGACTTCGCCGACTTCGCCGTCAGCGAGTCACCGGCGGCCAGCGCCGAGGTCCCTACTGCCGCCAAAGAGGACTTCGACTTCGAGGATTTCAGCTTCACCGAGGGGGCGGCTCTGAAACCGGAGACTCCTGCCGCCAAGGAAGATTTCGACTTCGGCGACTTCAGCGTCACCGAGGAGCCTGCCTCCAAGGCAGAGGAACCCGGACCGGCCAAGGGGGATTTAGATTTCGGCGACTTCTCCTTCAGCGAGGCTTCTCCTGCCAAAACCGAGGAGACTTCCGCTGGCAAGGGTGAATTCGACTTCAGCGACTTCAGTTTCTCCGAGGAGCCTCCCCCCATCAAGGAGGAGCCGCCGGCGGAGGAGAATTTCGACGACTTCTTCACCTCTGCTCCCAAAGCGTCCAAGCAGAAGGGGGCTCCCAGTGACGACGTCTTCGCGGAGGGGTTCTCATTTGACGAGGAGAAAGAGGCTGCCCCGGCCGTCGCACCTCTGGCAGCCGCCGGGGTTGCAACCGCTGCGGATGTCTTGGGCCATGGCGCCGCTCCAGGTGCCAGCGCAGAACCGGTGCCGCCCGTTTCTCCGGTTCACGAGCCCGTAGCGCCTGCGCGCTCCACCGATCTCGACTTCAGCTTCGGCGGCAAACCGGGCGCTGTCGGTGGCGAGCCGTTCGGGGAGGAAGATGAGTTACCGCCTCTTTCCATCACTTCCCGGCGTAAGGGTCGCTCCGCTGTCTCGATGGCGCTGGCAGGGATCGCGCTGGTTGTGGTCGTGGCCGTGACCGGTGCCGGGCTCTACCTGCTGCAGAGCGGGCCTGCCGCGCTGGCGGCCTTCGACAAGGTGGGCCTTGGTTTCGTCGGGAAGTGGTTCGGCATCGAGGCGCCCGACGAGGGGAAGATCACCGCCGGCAGGCCGGTTGCCTCCTTCTATCAGAACAAGGAGGCCGGTGAACTGTTCGTGGTCACCGGACAGGCGGTCAACAACTTTAAAAAGGCGCGTGCATCCATCCACGTGAAGGTCAGCATCTTCGACAAGAAGGGGGCGGTGATCATGCAGAAGACCGCCTACTGCGGGAACAAGCTCTCCAAGGATCAGCTGGAGACCCTGCCCATGGCGAAAATCGACCAGATCATGAACAACCAGTTCGGTGACTCGCTCTCCAATTTGGGCGTGAAACCGGGCGAGTCGATCGGCTACGTGGTGGCTCTCGCCAACGTGCCCAAGGATGCGGCTGACTTCGGGGTCGAAGTGCTGGGCTCCACGGTGGCCGGGCAGTAGGGAAAGGTCTAGTGACATGGAATAAAAAAGGCCGGCGATTCGCCGGCCTTTTTTTATTGGCTGTTAAACGTGCTCTCAGTTGTTGTCCCTCGCCCTCCAGGGGAGAGGGTGCCCGGAGGGCGGGTGAGGGGCGTGCCCAGACCTTACCGAAAGCCCCGCTCCGACCGCTTTTGTTCGGCGGGGGAGAGGGCGCAACGCTGGGATCACTTGAGGGCGGCGATGTAGCCCTTGATGCCGGTCAGGATGCCGTCCGCGGTGAGGTCCTGGTACTGGGGATCTTTGAGCTTCTGCTCGTCGCGCTCGTTGCTCACGAAGGCGGTCTCCACCAGGATGCTCGGCATGGTGGCGCCCACCAGCACGTAGAAGGGCCCCTGTTTGACCCCCAGGTTCTTAACGGTGGGATAGCCGGTCAGCGCCTTCTTGTGGAGCGACTTCTGCACCTCGTTGGCGAGGTGCGCAGAGTCGTTCAGCTTGTAGTTGGCCATCAGGTCGAACAGTACGGCCTGCAGGAGGCTCACCTTCTCCAGTGAGGTGCCGTTCTCTTTGGCGGCCAACTGGGCCACCTTCTCGGTCTTGGCGAGGTTCAGGTAGTAGGTCTCGATGCCGCAGGCCTGGCGGTTGAGCGAGGCATTGGCGTGCACGGAGACGAAGAGGTCGGCGCCCACCTTGTTGGCGATGGCGGTCCTCTCCTGCAGCTCGATGAAGACGTCCGTGGAACGCGTCATCACCGGATCGATCCCCAGCTCCCCGATCTTCTGGGCGAGCTTGGTACCTATCTGCAGCACGATGTCCTTCTCGCGGGTGCCGGTCGGGCTCATGGCCCCCGGGTCGTGCCCTCCGTGCCCCGGGTCGATCACGATCCTGCGGATCCTTCCCGGCTTGAAGGGCTCGGCCGGCTTCTTCGGCTGCTCGAGCTGCTGCTCGGGCTTGGCGGTCTCGATGACCTCCTTGGTTGAGGAGATCTCCTCCCTCCGGGCCCCTTTGACGTCCACGATGATGCGGTAGGGATCGGAGAAGGTGAAGACCTTGTACTCCTTGATGCTGTCCAGGTCGAGCACCACCCGCACGATGGAGGGGCGGTACTGGGCGATGCGCACGTTCTTCAACAGGCCGTCGCTGACGGCGAGGTCCTTCACACCCCTGTTGAGGTGGCTGCCGTCGATGTCGATGTATAGCTTGCCCGGGATCTTGTGGTGCTCGAACTTCGCCTCGCTTCCCAGGGTGATGGAGACCCGGGTGTAATCGGGGGTGGACCAGTGCTTGAGCTCGGTCACCGGCACGAGGCCTGCGGCGGCGTTGGTGTCGGCAGCCCAGGAGACGAAGGGGTCCAGCAGCTGCGCGCCCTGGGCGGCCAGGAGCTGGTAGAGTAGCCACTGGTGGGCGGGCGCCGACACGCCGAGATATTTCAGGAAATCCCTTCTGTTCATTAGTGGTGACCTCCCAAGGTTCCGCGGGAGGCTCTATATGTATTGCCGGACGTGATCCGCATTCCTACACCATCCTTTTCAGTTCATCCAACAGATTCAACGCTTCCAGCGGGGTCAGGGTCTCCACCGCCACGCTCCTCAGCCTCTCCTTGATCGGTTCATCGCCGGAGCCGAACAGGGAAAGCTGCGGCGAGGGGGCGGGCGCCTTCCTGCCGCGTGCCAGGCGCGGGAGCCCTTCCTCCCCGTACTCACCCTTTTCCAGGTTGAGCAGGATCTCCTTGGCCCGCTCGATCACCGTCTGCGGCAATCCGGCCAGCCTCGCCACCTGGATGCCGTAGGAGTGGGAGGCCCCGCCGGGGACGATCTTCCTCAGGAAGATGATCCGCTCGTTCCACTCCCTAACCGCGATGTTGAAGTTCTTCACACCCGGCCGGGTCACGGCCAGCTCGGTCAGCTCGTGGTAGTGGGTGGCGAACAGTGTCTTCGCCGCGTGCATCTTGTTGTCGTGCAGGAACTCGGCCACCGCCCAGGCGATGGAAACGCCGTCGAAGGTGGAGGTGCCGCGCCCGATCTCGTCCAGGATGACCAGGCTCCTCGCGGTCGCCCCCCTCAGGATGGCGGCGCTCTCCATCATCTCGACCATGAAGGTGGAGTGGCCGCGGGCCAGGTTATCGGAGGCCCCCACCCTGGTGAAGATGCGATCCACCAGCGGGATGCGGGCCTTTTCCGCGGGAACGAAACTGCCCATCTGGGCCATCAGGGAGATCAGGGCCACCTGTCGCATGAAGGTCGATTTGCCCGCCATGTTGGGGCCGGTGATGATGATCAGCTGGTTTTCCCCGTTGTCGAGCAGGGTGTCGTTGGGGACGAATCTCTCGGCGGAGTACATCTCCTCGATGACGGGGTGCCTCCCCTCGGTGATGGAGAGTTCGCCGCCGTCGTGCATCTCGGGGCGGCAGAAGCGGCGGTCGTGGGCAAGCTCGGCCAGGCAGACCAGGACGTCCAGGGTGGCCAGCCGGTCCGCGGTGCGGGCAACCCGCTCCCCCTGGGCTGCGGCGGCCTCGCGCACCTCCTGGAACAGGGAGAACTCCAGCTCCCTGATACGCTCCTCGGCCCCCAGCACCTTCTCCTCGTACTCCTTGAGTTCCGGGGTGATGTAACGTTCGGCGTTGGCGAGCGTCTGGCGCCTGATGTAGTCCTCGGGAATGGCGGAGACGTTGGCCTTGGTGACCTCGATGTAGTAGCCGAAGACCTTGTTGTAGCGGATCTTCAGGGAGCTGATGCCGGTGCGTCCCTTCTCCTTGGCCTCCAGTCGGGCGATGAAACCCTTCCCCTCCCGGCTGATGGCGCGCAACTCGTCGAGTTCTTCGTGGTAGCCGTCCGCGATGATGCCACCCTCGCGCAGGACGAAGGGCGGGTTCTCCACGATGGCGGCCTCGATCAGGGCACAGATCTCGGAGAGGGGATCGATGCCGGCGTCCAGCTCGCGGATGAGCGCCGCGCCGAAGGGGGCGATCTTCTCCTTCAAGGGGGGGATGCGTGAGAGGGAACTCCTCAGGGAGGCCAGGTCCTTGGCACCGGCCGAGGCCAGGCTGATCCTGCAGTTGAGGCGCTCCAGGTCGTAGACGCCGTCCAAAAGCTCGCGCAGCTCCAGCCGTGCGCCCGGAGCCTGGAGGAGCTCTTCGACCGCGTCCTGGCGGGCCACGATCTTCTTGAGATCCATCAGCGGATAGTTGATCCACTGCTTTAGCTTGCGGCCCCCCATGGCGGTCACCGTGCGGTCCATCAGGCCAAGGAGCGAGCCCCGGCGCTTTCCTTCCGAGATGGTGGAGGTGAGCTCCAGGTTGCGCCTGGTCGACTCGTCGAGCAGCAGGTGTTCGCTGTCGGAATAGGGGGTGATGCCGGTCACGTGCGGCGCGCTTCCCTTCTGGGTCTCCAAAAGGTAGTGGAGCACGGCGCCGGCGGCGAGCAGCGCCACCGGCAGGCCGTCGCAGCCGAGCGAGGCGGGGGTGGCACCCTTGAACTGGTTGGCGATCATGCGCCGGCAGTAGTCGGAGTCGTAGACCCACTCATCGAAGTAGGTGAGGGTGCGGTCGGCGGCGAGCTGTGCGACTCCCTTCCCTTTGGGATCCTCGCGCAGGCGGGAGGGGAGGATGACCTCGCGCGGCGAGATGCAGGCCACCTCGGCCAGCGCCGCCTGTTCGCCGGCCAGCTCGGTGATGCGGAATTCTCCCGTGGAGAGGTCGAGATAGGCCAGGCCGAAACGGTCGCCGTCCGGGCAAAGGGCGAGCAGGTAGTTGTTTTCCTTGGGAGAGAGGGAGGCGTCCTCCACCACCAGCCCCGGGGTGATCACCTTGACCACCTCGCGCTTGACGATCCCCTTGGCCAGCTTGGGGTCCTCGGTCTGCTCGCAGATGGCAACCTTCTCGCCGGCCTCCACCAGCTTGGCGATGTAGGGGGCGCAGGAGTGGAAGGGGATCCCGCAGAGGGGAACGTCGTCGCCGTCCGAGTTCTTGTTACGGGAGGTGAGGGTGATGCCGAGGATGCGCGAGGCCTTGACCGCGTCGTCCAGGAACATCTCGTAGAAGTCGCCCAATCTGAAGAAGAGGATGGCATCGGGATACTGAGCTTTTATCTCAAGGTACTGCCGCATCATGGGCGTTGTTTCGGACATTTGGGAAACCTTTTCGGGGGGAGAGAAATGGCCGGTATCTTAGCAAAATCGCCCCGGCATGTAAAGCGCCCGGACCGGCCGAGGGCGAACCGTGGGGGCGCGCAGGCGGCGGTGCATACCTTATCATTTCGACGAGTTCGGTTATACTAAATCTTTAGAGGGGTTTACATGATCTGGCCGGAAAGCGGATAATGGGAATGTCCGGTGTGGGACCCACTGGTGGAGAGAGACCGTGAAGGGAATGAGACCGTTCAACCGCTGCCTAAGTCCGATGGGGCACTCCTACCCCAAGGACCTGGTCAGCTTCATCTACGAGCGCTGGCAGGACCCAGTGCTGTTCGCGCGGCTGTTCCCCGGGCAGCGGGAGAGGTTCGAGCTTCCTGACCGCGCCGTGCTGGAGCAGGTCCTTTCCACCTGCTACCAGGCGAGCCTGATGCGGGAAGAGGAACGGCCCGTGATGTTCCGGCTGATCATCCGGGAATCGCACCTCTTTCCGGCCGAGGAGGGGCCGCCCACCGGGATCCACCGGCTCATCTTCTCCAGAACCAGACCCTTCAACGAATACGAACTGCACCGGCTGGCCCCCGCCGCCGATTTCTACCGGACCCTGATCGGTATCGCCATCGATCCGGTGGAGGGGGCGCAGATCTGGGGGCTGCTCCATTCGGGCACCCGGTGGATGCACAACGTCTATGGCGGCCGCAAGACCTCGCCGCCGCTTCCCTACTCCCTGGTGGTCTACGTGACCGGGGCCGGTCAGCTCTCGGTCTGCCTCGGCTCGGAGATCATCGCCTCCCTGAACGCAGGGCAGATCAACTGCCCGACCCTGGACGTCTTCAACTCCCAATGGATAACCCACAGCCTGGCGGCAGTGCATTCGGAGACCATCGCCCTGCACATGGCGGCGCGCGCACGGGCGGAGAGGCCCTGGGCCGACCTGGATCCCGACTTCGGCAAGTACATCGGGCAGCAGGCCATCCGGCGCATCATCAGCGTGATACGCAACTCGCACCACGGCGGGCTGCTGGTCTACCTCCCTCCGGAGATGACCGAAGAGATCATGAAGGAAAACCGCTTCCTGTCCATCAAGTACCAGTTCCTGGAACTGGAGTCCCGGCAGCGCTTCCGCACCCTGACGCTGAGGATCATGAACACCCTGGCCGCCATCCACGGCGATGCCCGGCATCCCGACAAGCAGGTGGGGTGGCGGGAATACGTCTCCTGCAAGGACGACAACATCGCCCTACTGGACGAGGCGATCTTCGACGTCGCCCATTTTATCGCTGCGCTCTCGGCGGTGGACGGCGCGGTGGTGATCACCAAGCGGCAGGAACTGCTCGGCTTTGGCGGGGTGATCTCGGGTGATCTGGATACGGTGGGGATGGTAACCCACGCTCTCGACAACGAGGGGACGCATACCGAGGTGGTGTTGAGCGAAGGGGTGGGGACGCGGCACCGTGCCGCCTACCGGCTCTGTCAGCGGCTGCACGAGGCGATCGCCATCGTCATCTCGCAGGATGAAAGCGTGCAGATCGTGAAGTGGCACAACGGTTCGGTCACCTATTGGGACCAGGTTCCCACCGGCGTGCCTGGTTTCTAATAGCAGGCGGGTTTCACAGCTTACTCTACATCCACGTTGCGCACACCCTCCGGCCGCCACGCCGGCGAGATTATCTTGGCTCCTCCCTCCCTCCCCAAAAGAGTCCCGAAGGTGACTGAGGATTCCCCGAACCGGTCGTTGACGTCGTCCATGGCGCGCGCCAACAGCGCCTTCTTGCGGTCCGCGCCGAAGAGCGGCAGTTGTTCGGCCTGGTGGGAGAGGTTGCCGATTTTGACCCCCAGCAGCCTGACCGACTGGGTGAGCTCCACGCTGTTCAGAAGCTTCACCGCCGCCCGGTATATTTCCTCGCTGTTGTTGGTAGCCGTGCCTCCGCTTGCCTGCCTGGAGAAGGTGGTGAAGTCGGCGTAGCGGATGGTGAGGGCGATGGTCTTGCCGGCCACCTGGTACCGTCTGGCCCGCCTGCCGACCATCTCGGAGAGCTGCAGAAGGTGCCTCAGGATCTCCTCCCGGTCGGTGATGTCCCGCTCCAGCGTGGTGCTGTGGCCGACGCTCTTGACCTCTTCGGACTCCTCCTCGGGCACCACCGGCGCCTCGTCGATCCCGAGTCCCATCAGGTGGAGCTTTTCTCCCACCACCCCGAAACTCCGTTTCAGAACTTCGACCGGGAACCTCCCCAATTCCCCGCAGGTCTTGATGCCGAACTTGGTCAACTGTTGCTGCAGCTTGGGCCCGATGCCGCAGAGGTCCTTGACCGGGACCCTCTCCAGCACCCGGACGACCTCGCCGGGTTCGATGACGGTGAGCCCGTCGGGCTTCTGCATGTCCGAGGCGAGTTTGGCCAGAAGCTTGTTAGGGGCGATGCCGACCGAGCAGGTGAGGCCGAAATCCTCCCTGATGCGCTGCTTGATGAGCCGGGCGATCTCACCGGGGGTGCCGAACAGGGAGAGGGAGCCGGTCACGTCGAGGAAGGCCTCGTCGATGGAGAAGACCTCCACCATCGGGGTGTACTCGCGCATGATCTGGATGATCTTGGTGGAGGTGTAGGTGTACTTGCGGTTGTTGCCGACTACGAAGATCAACTGCGGGCAAAGCTTGCGGGCCTCCCAGCTGTTCATGCCGGTCTTGACCCCGAAGGCGCGCGCCTCGTAGGAACAGGTGGTGATCACGGTCCTTTTGGCCGCACCGATCACCGCGATCGGCTTGCCCCTCAGTTCCGGGTTCGACTGCTGCTCGACCGAAGCGAAGAAGGCGTTCATGTCGATGTGGAGGATAATCCGCTCTGGTGCCACGTCTGTCCCGCTGCAGGCGAACCCTCCGCTTAACGGGGTGGCTCCTCCACCCCCTCAAGCGTCCAGTTCTGGTCCTTTAGATTGAAGATCAACTCGAATAGGTTGCTGCCGTCGCTGACCGCGAAATGGAGCCGGGTGGCCTCGCCGTAGCAGTCTTTCCAGAAGTAGGCGAGCTCGGTTACCGCATGCTTGCGTCTGCGCCATTCGAACCAGACCGGCTTCACTTGGCAGCCGGGCGAGAAGATGGCGGCCACCCTGACCCTTTCCGCGATGCGCTGCATGTCTAATTACTCCAT
>NZ_DATFBA010000366.1:0-2016 GCF_035254065.1 Geomonas sp. | reverse complement strand
CCTCGACGCAGACGGTCAAGAGGTCGAGCACGTCAGGGAGCGAGTGGAAGATCTCCTGCTTGCGCCAGGCCGCCCGGTGGTCCAGCCAGAAGGAGGGGGCCAGGAAGCCGAGGATGGCGAGGGCGATGACGAACCACAGGGTCTGGCCTTGGCGCAGGTGGCCGCCGGGGATGGCGTACAGCAGCAGGAAGGCCGCCGGCAGCGCCGCCGCCAGGACCAGCTTGCTCCCCAGGAAGACGTAGACCCTTTCCGGCCTGAAGCCGGCGGCCATGATGGTCTCCCGGTAGCTGTGCAGCTCCGCGGGCTTCACTTTCAGCTTCTGGCCCAGATCGGCCAGCTTCACCTGCCACTTGGCGTTGGTATGCAGCAGGGAGACCTGCTGTTTCTCTTCACTTGGCCTCATCTTCGCGAGCCGTGCCTTCAGTTCGTTGCCGCCGTTCAGCAGCCGGTAGGTGACCGCGCCGATGAACAGCGCCAGGCTGGCGAAGGTGAGGATCATTATTAAAGTGATCATGGCGTCCTCCCCGAATCCATTTCAGATCCTGATGTTGACGATCTTCCGAATGAACATAAAGCCGATGACCTGCGCCACCGCCGCCCCGATCAGCAGCATCCCGAGGGTGTGGTTGGTGAAGAACAGGCCGATGTAGTTGGGCTGAATCATGTAGAACAGGGCGAAGACCACGATCGGCAAGAGCATCAGCACGTAGCCCGAAACGCGCCCCTCCGCGGTCACCACCTGCACCTGCCTGCGTATCTGCAGGCGGGCGCGGATGGTGTCGGCCAGCTTGTCGAGGATCTCGCTCAGGTTACCGCCGGTTTCGGTGTTGATCCTGATGATGGTCACGAAGAAGCGCAGGTCGATGCTGTCGATGCGCTCCGGAATGGTGGCCAGGGAGTCCGCAATCCGCATGCCGAGGTTCTGCTGCTCGTAGGCCAGCTTGAAGAGGGGGCCGGCCGGGTCGGGGAGCTCCTGGGCTACCAGTTCCACCGCGCCGGTCATCGAATGCCCCGCCCTCAGCGAGCGGGCGATCATGGTGAGCGCGTCAGGCAACTGCTCGGTGAAGCGGTCCTCGCGCACCTTCTTCTTGTAGGCAAGGAAGAAGCGGGCGCAACCAATGACGGCCAGGGCGGCGAAAAGGGACACCATGAAGTTCCCCTTGGCCAGGAAGAAGAGCAGGAAGGTGACAAAGGCTGCCGCGGAAATCCAGAGCGCGAAGTACAGAGGTGGGACGTTCAACCCCGCCCGCTCCACCGCACGTTTGACCCTCTCCATGAGGGGCACCCAGTGCGTCAGGGCTGCCAGCCGGTCGTTTCCCTGCAGAAGTGGATCTCGTTCCGGCTTCCTTTGGGAGCTGGCGGCCATCATTTTCAGCCGCATCTTGGCGCGGGCCGCCGGTGACTGTCCGGCGTTGGCCCCCGCCAGAACCAGGGCGAAGGAGCCCAGGAACACGGCGCTGAATACCAGTGCGATGGTGACTACCATGACTTGGCCCTCCCCTCGAACACCTCCGGTGGCAGATCAAAGCCGCACAGCTTGAAGTGCTCGGCGAAGCGGGGGCGGACCCCGGTCGCCATGTAGTGCCCGATGATGCGGCCGTCGGCATCGATCCCCTGGCGCTCGAATACGAAGACGTCCTGCATGACGATGGTGTTCCCCTCCATGCCGGTGATCTCGGCGACCTTGACCACCTTGCGGGTGCCGTCGGCGAAGCGGACCAGGTGGATGATCACGTTGATGGCGGAGGAGATCTGCTCGCGGATGGCGCGGTCGGGGAGGTCCAGGCCGCTCATCATCACCATGGTCTCCAGGCGGCTCATGGCGTCGCGCACCGTGTTGGCGTGGATGGTGGAGATGGAGCCGTCGTGGCCGGTGTTCATGGCCTGCAGCATGTCGAGCGCCTCGGCGCCGCGCACCTCGCCCAGGATGATGCGGTTGGGGCGCATACGCAGGGCATTTCTCACCAGGTCGCGCTGGGTCACCTCGCCTGACCCCTCGATGTTGGGGGGGCGGGT
>NZ_DATFBA010000365.1:0-9006 GCF_035254065.1 Geomonas sp. | reverse complement strand
AAACAAAAAATGCCCCTCGGGATGAGCGGACATGCTGGGGGGCAGAAAGGCAAAGGGGGCACCTTCTGGTAGCCCCCTTTATCCTGCCGCTATGCATGTTACATCGATACCCCAACGGTGCCGTCCCTTGCACCGGGAGATATCCCGTTACCTGGTCATCGCCTCCACGATTTCCCTCCTCGCCTCCCCAATGGTCAGCGGTATGCGCTGGAAGGGAAGCCCCTCTTCGTGCTTCAGCTTGTAGATCAGCTCCGCGATGTGTGGAAGACGCAGCTTCACGTTGTGCAGCTCTTCCGGGGCGGTGAAGACATCCTCGGGTGTGCCTCCTCGCACCAGCTTACCGCGGCTCAGGATGAAAAGCCGGTGCAGGAAGATCGGCACCAGGTCGACGCTGTGGGTGGCCATCACGATGGTGACTCCCTGCTCCCTGTTGAGCCGGGTCAGCAGTTCCATCATGCGGTATTCACCCATGGGGTCCAGCCCGGCGGTCGGCTCATCGAGAAGCAGGATCTCGTGCCCCATGGCGAGGAGCCCCGCTATGCAGACGCGTTTCTTCTGGCCGTAGCTCAGGTTGTGGATTCCCTTACCGGCGAATTCAGCCATATCGACGCTGGCGAGCGCCGCTTCCACCCTGGCCTTCACCTCCGGTTCAGGGCATCCCATGTTGCGGGGTCCAAAGGCGGTGTCATCGAAAACCGTGGTGGCGAACAACTGGTCGTCCGGGTTCTGGAAGACGAGGCCGACCTTGCGGTAAATGTCGCGCGGGTGCAGGCGCAGCACGTCGTCGCCGTCCAAGAGCACCTGCCCCTGGTACCCCTTGATCAGTCCGTCCATCACCTTCAGCAAGGTGGTCTTGCCTGATCCGTTGGAGCCCAGGATGCCGGTGAACTCTCCCCTGGGAACCTCCAGCCGGATGTCGGAGAGCGCGACGGTACCGTCCGGGTATTTGTAGCTGTTCAGGTTGACGGAGATGCGGATGGGGGTCACGGCGAATCCTTTTCTAGTAACTCTTCAAGCTCTTTACACTACGTCGGAAAGTCCCCTCTCCCTCCGGGAGAGGGGGAGATGGCGAGTGCTCATGAAGCATGGTGAGACATATCCCTCTATATGACCCTAATCACAGCCAGCGCGGCGACGATGAGCATGGCGCCTGCCACTTCCATCCCCTTGAAAGGCTTGTGCAGCAGCATCGGCATCTGCCCGTCATACCCCCTCTGCATCATGGCGGTGGTGACGCTCTGGCTGTTGTCGAACGCCTTGATCACCAGCACCCCGGCGAGCGTGCCGAAGGAGCTGAGACCGCGACGGCACCCCACGTAGCCGAGCCGATTCTTCTGCGCCTGGTAGACCACCTGTGCCTCCTCCAACAGCAGGAAAAGGTAGCGCCAGGCGAACAGGGAGATCTCGATCAAGACCTGCGGCACCTTGAGCCAGGAGAGGGCCGCCATCAGCTCTGTGAAGGGGGTGGAAAAGCCGACCACGGCAAGCAGGGAGACGCCTCCCATGATGCGGCTGGCGATGCCGACCCCTTCCATCAGCCCCTCGCGGTGTGCGGTCAACTGGAAGGAGGCGATCTGCAGGGAGAACAGCGGGGTGTGCCCCGCGAAGAAAACCTTCAGCGCCAGCACGGTGAGGGCGATAAATAGCGGCTCGGAGAAGCGCAGAAGCAGGGTCTTCGCGGAGATCCCCAGAGAGATACAGACTCCGAGGCTGAGGACGGAGACCAGCAGGGGGAACGAGGTCGTCCGGGAGCTGATCACCATCACCAGAAGGGCGAGGGCGCTCAAAAGCTTCAGCCTCGGGTCCATTCCCGTCAGCGGATGGGAGGCGGCATGGGTATGTCTCATGAAATGGTGCATCGTTGCCCCGTCGCCGCCTTACCCTTTTTTCGTCAGATCACGCCAGTAATAGCCGGCAACGAAGCCGCCCACGGCGCCGCCCATCAGGAAGACGAAGAGGAGCAGGTCGCCGTTGCCGGGATCGATGAGGGGAGGCCTTGCCTCCCGCCCATGCTCCTTGGCGATCTTCTCCACCACAGCCTCGTCGACACCCGTCCAGGAGGTCCGGGAGTGGGTGAAGAAGTAGGCGGTGACAATGGTGAGCACCATGACCACCGCAACCGTCATCGCCTTCGTTGATTTACCCTTTTGATCAGCCATGCTACCGCAACTCCCTTTCCGTGATCACCCGCATCTTCACCAGCAAGTCCGGGCGCTTGTCGTACAGCACCTTCACCATACCCGCCGTGATCACGCCTTCCACGATGCCTAGCGGCAGCTGGGTCGGTACGAAGGCGATCACCACCTTCATGAACAGCGGTAGGAATTCCGCGTTCCCGCGGATACCGGCGGCAAGGATCAGGGAGGTCGCCGTGTAGGTTCCCCAATCGGCAAAGATGCCAGCGATGAAGCCGGCTACGGCCAGGCTGCCGCCGAGTTGGCGAACCGCCTTAAAAGTGAACCAGCCGACCAGGGAGCCCACCACGCCCATGGAAACGATGTTGGCGCCCAGGGTGGAGAGCCCGCCGTGCGCCATGAAGAGCGCCTGGATCAGGAGCGCGACCGAGGCGATCAGCACACTGACCAGCGGCCCGACCAAAATGGCGGATAGCCCGGTGCCGCAGGGATGCGAACAGGTCCCGGCGGTGGGGACCGGTATCGGCATGCAGGAGATGATGAATACCACGGCAGCCAACAGCCCCACCAGCGGCTTCAGGGAAAGGTCTTCCCGCGCCATGGTGTTGAGGCGCTTCACCCCCAGTGCGACGAACGGGATGGCCACCGCATACCAAGCGCTTGCCCAGGAAAAGGGCAGGATCCCTTCCGAGATATGCATGGCGAAGGCCGGTGTTGCCAACAAGAGGCCAAAGGTTGTGAGGAGAAGGATTCTTCCCAATCGAGACTCCGGGTATCGTGAAAAACAGACGCAGCCGACGTCGGACTGCCCTTCCTCCCGAAGGGGGGAGGCTGGGAGGGGGGAAGACTGTCGGCGATTCCGGCTGAGCTCCCCCTCCCTACCCCTCCCCCTTCGGGCCTGCGCGCTGGAGCGCTCCGGCGCGCAAGCGGGAGAGGGGAGGTCGGTCAAAGGCGGTGGTAACAGTTAGATCTTGTCTCCCCGCAGGTCGTCGGCGAAGATCTTGCCGGCACCGCGGGAGGCGCAGAAATCGCCGCACATGGTGCAGGTGTTCTCGTCTTCCGGGGTCCTGCTGGCCCTGATGGCGGCGGCGTCGGCGGGGAAGAGGGCAAGGTCGAACTGCTTCTGCCAGTTCAGGTCCCTTCTCGCCTTGCTCATTTCCTTGTCGCGCTCGCGGCCCCTCTCCGGGTACTTGTTCATGTCGCCGATGTAGGCGGCGATCTTGGCGGCCTTCACCCCCATGCGGACGTCATCCTCGTTGGGAAGCGCCAGGTGTTCGGCGGGGGTGATGTAGCAGATCAGGTCGGCGCCGTAGCGCGAGGACTGGGCGGCCCCGATGGCGGCGGTGATGTGGTCGAAGCCGGGAGCGACGTCGGTGGAGATCGGCCCCAGCATGTAGTAGGGAGCCCCGCCGCTCATCCGCTTCTGCAGCTTGATGTTCCCTTCCACCTCGTCCAGCGGCACGTGGCCCGGACCTTCCACCAGCATCTGGCAGCCCATCTCCCGCCCGATCTCGGCCAACTCACAGTTTATCAAGAGTTCCTGGATCTGGGCGCGGTCGCTGGAGTCGTGGATCGCCCCGGCGCGCAGGCCGTTGCCCAGCGACAGGACGGTGTCATAGCGCTTCAGGATGTCGACCACCCGGTCGAACTTCTCGTACAGCGGGTTCTCGCGGTTGTTGGCGATCATCCAGGCGGCCATGCTGACCCCTCCCTTGGAGACCAGGCCGCCGTAGCGGTATCCCTGCTTTCTGAGGCGCTCCAGGGTATAGAGGTTGATGCCGCAGTGCACCGCCATGAAGGACATGCCGTCCGCGCACTGGCGCTCGATGATCTCGAAGAGCATCTCGTCGTCCAGCTTGTTGGGATCGCCGTACTTGCGTGCTGCCTCGCAGAAGGCCTGGTAGAGGGGGACATTGCCGACCGGCAGATCGACGGCCGCGATCACCTCGCGACGCACGCGGTCCAGGTCGCCCCCCACCGATAATTCCATCAGGGTGTCGGCGCCGGATTCCTGGGCAGCGAGCCCTTTGCGGACCTCGGCGTCGTAGTCAACGATATCGGAGGAGGTGCCGATGGAGGCGTTGATCTTGGTCTTAAGCCCTTCGCCGATGCCGGCCACCCTCGGCTTCCGGATCCGGTTCCAGGGGATGACGATCTTCCCTTCTGCAACCTTCTCCCGAACGTACTCGGCGGTAAGCCCCTCGTCCGCAGCAACAGTTGCCATCTGCGGGGTAACCACCCCTTCGCGCGCCAGTTCGATCTGTGTCTTCATGTGAGACTCCTTGTCATGTATTCCCTGCACTGTCCCACAAAGCGCTCTGCTATCCCTGGCGAACTGCCGAAATGAAGGTGGATGTAGGAAACGAGGCAATTTTTATAACAGAATCCTTCATGGCCCATGTCGGTCCCCTTCCTGGTCACCGCGTAGAGCCGTTCAACGTGGGGAGGCATCTCCCCCATCTCTGAATAATGAAACTCGTGACCGCGGGCCACGGTGCCCTTGCCGCCGATCAGGCCATCCTCCAGCAGCTCGACCTGCCGGTAGCCGAGCGCCTTGCGGCGCGGCAGCATGGTGGTCTGCACCGGGAAGATGCCGACGAAGGGGTGCAGCGCCTGGTCGACTTCCACGCCGCGGGTGAGGTAGATGAACCCGCCGCACTCCGCGTAGATCGGCATGCCATCCTCCGCGGCCCGGCGCAGGCTCTCCTTCATCGAGTCATTGCCGGATAGCCTCTCGGCGAAGAGTTCGGGGTAGCCGCCGGGGAGGTAGATGCCGGAGATGCCATCCGGAATCGCGTCATCCGCGAGAGGGGAAAAGAAGCAAAGCTCCGCCCCCTCCGCTCTGAGAAGCCGGAGGTTATCCCCGTACACGAAGCAAAAGGCCGCATCGCGGGCCACAGCTATCCGGACCCGACTCTTCGCATCCCCGACTTCTGCTTCCCCCGCGCAGGTTCCCTCTCCCGCCAACTCCTCCACTCCGACCAACATCCCCTCTCCCGAAGGGGGAGGGCCAGGGAGGGGGGACTCCGCTGCAATTGCCGACAGTGTTCCCCCCACCCAGCCTCCCCCCTCCGGGAGGAGGGGCTGTCGGACAGGAGAAGGGGGAGAGCTAAAGTTAACGCCGGTAAGGTCGGCGCTGCTTAACGCGAGCAGCCTGTCCATATCCAGATACTTCTCTACCATGCTTGCGAGGTGCCCAAAGAAGTAGTCGGAGAGCGGGTTCTCGTCGGCGGTCAAAAGCCCCAGGTGGCGCGAGGGGATATGCAGCGACGGGTCCTTCGGGAGACAACCCACGAGCGGGATCTCGGGGTGGCTCGCCGCCATCGCCTCACGCAGCAACCGCTCGTGATTGGGGCTTGCCACGTTGTTGAAAACGACCCCGCCGATCCGTACCTCAGGATCAAAGGTGGTAAAGCCATGCACGAGGGCGGCGGCGCTTCTTGCCTGGCTACGGGCATCGACCACCAAGAGTACCGGCGCGTCCAGCAGCTTCGCGATCTCAGCACTGCTCCCGGCGTCGCTGCTGCCGTCGATGCCATCGAAGAGACCCATTACGCCTTCGATCACAGCGATATCGGCACAGGTCGTGTGGTGGGCGAAGGTGGCACGCACGAAGTCGGCGCCGCACATCCAGCCGTCCAGGTTGATCGAGGTCGCGCCGGTGGCAAGAGCGTGATAGCCGGGATCGATGAAATCGGGCCCCACCTTGAACGGCGCCACGGTCAGCCCCCGCCGACGGAGGGCCGCCATGATCCCGAGCGTCACCGTTGTCTTACCCGACCCGCTATGCGGTGCCGCGATCACGATCCGCTTGATGTCAGCTGGATAGCTCGTCATCTTTTCCCCGACTCATCCCTGCTCATCCTGACTCACTCCCAACCTATCCGAACCCATCCCACTCATAGAAACTCTCCCTCGCCCTTCGGGAGAGGGTCGGGGTGAGGGGAGCCAGCGACCTCCATATCTGCCCACGAAACGGCACAACCAGCAGTCGTTCACCCTGAGCCTGTCGAAGCGCTTGAAACTCCTACGGCAATTAAAGACCCGGACAAATCGGACACGTGCTTCGACAGGCTCAGCACGAACGGGAACAGCTGACCAAGCTCCTCGATTTGATGCTAAGGTGGCAGAGGATCATCTCTTGCTGCAAGCTTCCCTCACCCCCCGCCCTCTCCCGTGGGGAGAGGGGGCCAGGGCTAGCCGTTCAAGAGTTTAACGACGCTGTTGCCATCGGCGTAGTAGTCGATCACGTTCATACAGCAATAGCTCTGCTCGATGCTGAACATGGAAGAGAGCGGGGCGCCAAGAGCGCTCATCAGGATGATCCGGTTCACGCCTCCGTGCGCGATAACCAAGACTTCCTCCCCGCGATGGCGTTCCACGATCTCGGCCATGGCAGGGAGTGCCCTGGCGGCTACTTCATTGATGGTTTCCCCGCCGGGAGCCCTGAACCCCATGAGGTCCGCCATGCGGGCTTCCCATTCGCCAGGACGGGTCCGCTGGATCTCCGGGACGGTCATCCCCTGCCAGACGCCGCAGCCGATCTCGCGCAGTCCCGGCATCTTGACCGGCTCGACACCAAGGTAGGGCCCCAGGATCTCCCCGCCGCGCACGGTACGGGTCAGGTCGCTTGTGTAGCAGGCACTGATCCGGTCTGCGTCGAGCCGCGGTTTCAGCTGGTGGTACTGTTCTATCCCGCGAGGGGAAAGTCCGACGTCGTTGTGGCCGTTGTAGCGGGGACCGCCCTCGACTTCGCCGTGGCGGATCAAGTGAACGCGTGTCTTTTCTGTCGTGTACATACAGCTCCTATTGGGGTAGCCATCCGCCGTGGAAGAGGATCAGCAGTATCAGCAGGCAGCCGATTTCGTTCAATTCGCTGGCGCAGCCGATCACGTCACCGGTGATGCCGCCCAGCTTCCGGTGGGACCATGACTTGATCCCCCAGGTCAGCAGGTAGAGAAACAGAAGGCAGGCAATCCCGTTTAGGCCCAGCAGGAGATAGCCGGCCGCCACCGTAAAGAGGAAGGCGAGGGCGAATTGCCAAAGCCCTGCACCGGTGATGAATGCGGAGCCGAGGCCGTTGGCCCGCGCGCGGGTGGCCCCAACCGTCATCTGCACTTGGGCAAGCCTGGCCGCCGCCGGGAAGAACAAGAGCGCATCGCGCTTATGCTCGAGCGGCAGGGCGAGCAGCGCCCGGTACTTGAGCCCGAGGGCGAGCACCAGCCCCACGGCTCCCACGGCGCCGACCCGGGAATCCTTCATGATTTCCAGGAACCGCTCGCGCGATCCTCGTGCTGCCAACGCGTCACAGACGTCGGAAAGACCGTCGAGGTGGAGCGCACCTGTCACCAAGGTCAGCACTACGACAAGGACCAGGTCGCTAACCCCGCGCGGCAGCACCGGCGCCAGCAGGAAGTCCGCTCCCGCCAGAAGAGCCCCCAGGCAGAGCCCCACCAGCGGGAAAAAGGTCATGGATCGTCCGAGGTCCTCCTCGTCGCAACGCACCGCGAAGGGGAGCGGGACGATGGTCAGGAACTGGAAGGCGATCAGAAAGAGTCTCATGTGGGGTTTCCTTCCGCTCAGCCGAGCTCACCGGCACTAGAGTGGACTTCAAAAGTCCCCCTTGATAAAGGGGGATTTAGGGGGATTGCTTTTGTATGTGAAAAAAGGCCAGAAGCAATCCCCCCCGTCCCCCCTTTCTCAAGGGGGGAGCCCAGGGGCACTCTCTCTAGCTAACACGACCGGCATCGACAGCGAGAATTATCTGTCGGAGACACCGGCTTCGGCGAAGGTCGCCATCTCCTTGATTATCTTGGCGGAGGCTTCGATGAGCCCCATGGCCAGGGCGGCGCCGGTCCCTTCGCCCAGCCTCATTTCCAGGTCGAGGATCGGCTTGGCCCCGATCCGCTCCAGCATGCAGCGGTGCCCGATCTCGACCGAGCTGTGGGCGGCGAAGATGTAATCCCTCACGTGCGGGTGCAACTCGGATGCGATGAGTGCCCCGGCCGTGGAGATGAAGCCATCCACCACCACCGGGATCCGGTTGGCAGCAGCGCCCAGCACAAGGCCCGCGATGCCGGCGATCTCCAGTCCACCCACTTTCGCGAGCACGTCGATGGGGTCCTCGGGGTTGGGGCTGTTCAGATCAAGGCCTGTCTGGATTACGGCGATCTTTTTCTCCAGCGCCGTGTCGTTGATGCCGGTGCCGCGGTGGGTGACGTCGCGCACGCTGCAGCGGGCGATGGCGGCGATGATGGCGGAGGAGGGGCTGGTATTGCCGATCCCCATCTCGCCGGTGCCCACCATGGAAACGCCTTCCTGCTTAGCCTGGTCGGCCAGTGCGATGCCCACCTCGAGTGCGGCAACCGCTTCCTCGCGGGTCATGGCGCTTCCCTTGGCGAAGTTACGGGTCCCTTTGGCTATCTTGCGGATAATGAGGCCGGGGCTCGGTTCGAAGTCGAAGTCGACGCCGATGTCCACCACGCGCACCTCCGCGCCAACGTGGCGGGCCAGCACGTTCACCCCTGCGCCGCCGCGCAGGAAGTTCAGCACCATCTGGGGGGTCACCTCTTTCGGAAAGAGGGAGACACCCTCCTCGACGATGCCGTGATCACCGGCGAAGGTGAAGATGACCTTCTTTTCGGTGCTGGGAGTCAGGTCCTCATTGATGGCGGCCAGCCTGCGGGCCATCTCTTCCAGACGCCCCAGGGAGCCGGGCGGCTTGGTCTTGTTGTCGAGCTTTTCCTGCGCCTTGGCGAGGAAATCCTCGTCGACCGGCTGGATATTGGCGAGAGTCTTGTTCAAGAGTTCCACGATAGCCCCCTTCAAAAGTATTCAGATTAGCCCCCAGCTTCCGCTATCGCGTTCCCCC
>NZ_DATFBA010000364.1:0-4935 GCF_035254065.1 Geomonas sp. | reverse complement strand
GAGGTGGACATGCGAAAAGAAGGCGACCCCCACCTTCTCCTTGGCCAGGATCCCCTTCAGCTCCTCTGCCCCCTCGGTGAAGGTGTGCCAGCTCCAGCTCTCGGTCCTGGGGGGGACGTGCATGGCAACGAAACGGATGGCAGGAGCAGCGGCCAGATGGGATCGGAGGTAGTCAATCTCGCCAGGCTTCAACGCGTCGTTGGAGTCATCCACTGCGACCAGGGCAAACCCCAGCTGCTTGCTCTGCACCGTGAAGTCGACGGGGCCGATCTCCCTGGCGAAGACGTTGCGATTTTCGTGGTTACCCATTACTACGAAAACGGGGATATCGGGGACCTCTTTCCGGAGGTCTGAAAGGAAGGCGGCCGTCTCCACCTCGCCCCCCCGCGGCGAATAGTCACCGCCATGGAGGATAAAGAGCGGATGGTACGACTTGGCGAGCTTGAGGGCCTTACGGAAGACGGCCTCCCCGTCCCGGCTATCCCCCAGCACGATGAAGCTGTAATCCTGCGGGTTCGCCTGCGTCTCGTTCGCGCGGAACAGTGCCATCGACCGCTGGTAGAGCGGTTCGGCGCGGCAGGTGGTGGCGAGGACGGGGACCAGCAGAAAAACGAAGAGGATGTGGCGGAAAAAGCCCATTGGGGATCAGCTATTTACGGCGGTACGTTTGAAGGTTTCGATGCACATCTTGCAAAGTTCCTCGATCTGCCTGCGCTCACTGACAGAGAGGCCATCGGTCTCCGGCAGATGGTAGGAATCGAAATTACAGCAGCGGCAAAGCATTCCGAGATTGGGACCAAGATCATGCTCGCTCATGGCACAGCTCCCTCGCACACTGTCAGACAGAGATAAACGGAGGCTAATCTTTTAACATAGGTAAAAGTCAGAATCAATAAAAATTATCACTAGGAATTATTAACTGTGTATACAGGAGGGAGGTCTGCTGGAGAGAACAATGCCGGAACGTAGGAAGGCCCTGACATCTGATGACGGCAGGGCCTTGTCGATACTCAGCCTCTTACAACCTGTTTTTTCTTGTGATGCAAGGACCGGCGGACATCTGCCCTGGCCACCCTCATCACCCGGGCGCCGCGCTTTACGCTGACTTTCGAGCAACGCTTCTCCAGCTTGGCAAGACGCTGGTGGTGCTGCGGGCGCGGCTGCGATTCTTCGCTCACTTTGTGGAGGTTGGTGGCGACCAGGATGCCATTCTCCTCGTAGACCTTGATGTCATTGGTCACTGCCTGGTCCACCTGCGCGGGAAGGCTTGCTACTGCTGACGAGGGGGCCAAGGGGCGAAGGTCAGCAGCACCTTTGAGGTCAGCGGCGGCAACGGTGGAAACGTCCCTCCGCAATTTATTGAAATCATGGGTGTCGCGGTAGTTGACACGCCTGGTGAGAAGGATCACGAACAGGTCCTGCTTCGGATCGATCCAGATGGAAGAGCCGCTGTAGCCGGTGTGACCAAAGGAAGCCTCTGAAAAGTAGTTCCCTTTGGGCGCGGAGAACGGCGACTGGATGTCCCAGCCGAGTCCCCTTTTCACCGAGCCATTGCTGCAACCGTAGGGGGTGGTCATCTGGCCTATGATCTGTTGGGAAAGGATCCGCTTGTCACCAACCGCTCCGCCACCCAGGATCATGCGGGCGTAGAGGGAAAGGTCATAGGCCGAGGAGAAAAGACCTGCATGCCCCGCCACACCGCCCAACTTGCGGGCGTTGGGGTCCTGCACCACGCCGGGTTGATAGCCGGAAGTCGGTGCGATGGAAGCGGCGAGTTCCCGGGGCGGCAGGAACATGGTCTCCTGCGCACCGAGCGGCCCGAAGATCTGCGACTGGCAGAAGGCGTCCAGCGTCTGCCCGGAGACGCGGTGCACCAGTTCGCCCAGCAGGATGAAGTTGATGTCGGCGTAATGGAACCGGCTCCCGGCACGGCATTTTTCCGCAGCCGCCTTGCGAACGGCGTACTGGATAGGCTGCTCAGGGCTGATGCTGAAGTCGTCAAGGCCGGAAGTGTGGGTCAGCAGGCTGAGCACGGTGATGTCGCCATGGCCGGCTTCCGCGAATTCGGGGAACCAGCGCGCGATCGGGTCGGAGAGGCTGATCACCCCCTGATCCAGGAGCTTCATGATGGCGGGGGTGGTGGCGATGACCTTGGTGAGGGAGGCGAGATCGAAGATGGTCCGTTCGTCGAGCGCTTTGGAACCTGTCGCCGGATTGAGCTGGCCGCGGGCGGCGGTGGCGATGATGCCGTCCCGGTTGCCGATCAGCGCAACGCCGCCTGCGATGAGGTTTTGGGCGATGGCCCGGTCAAGGATGCCATCGATGGAAGAGGCGCAGGCTGCCGCTGGAGACACCGCAGGAGTTGCCGCTGGAGACACAGCAGGAGTTGCCGCAGGAGAGGTCACGGGAGGAGCCGCAGGAGATGTCAGAGGGGAAAGAGGCTGTGACGACTGGGGTTGCACCTCGGCAAACAGCAAAGTCGGGACGGATAACGCGGACAGCAAAAAAAGGGTGACGAAACGCACGATACACCTTCATTGACAGTGAGCAAGACGGGGCCACGGGCTGCCTGAGCCGGCCAAATCCGGCGGACTTTCTACTGATCCTTGTACAAGCAAGCCCTCCTCGAGTTCGTTGTAGGATATAGCAAGAAAGTCAAAAGGTGTGTGACCCCCATCACATATTTCGCAGGGACTATACAGATTTTTAGGGCCGGATAAAAGCCCCAATTTCTGCAATGGTTCCCCGGTCAGAACCAGTGCCGGATGCCAGCGGCGAGGTTGAGGCCTCGAAACTCCACCGACAATGGCTGGAAGTGCAGCCTGGGCACGGCGTAATGATGATAAACGAGATCGAGCGAAGTGCTGTCATTCAAACGGATGGCGAAGCCGGCGATCCCCTGGTAGGCGAAGTCGACATCGTGCCCTTCTGTCCATACCACGGCACCTTTGGAGGTCCCCTGGCTGAACCTGGTCGCCACCACGCCCGCCCCCGCGCCTAGGTAGAGGGTCAGCACAGTGGGAGTAGGGATATCGTAGTAGAGGTTAGTCATGAAGCCGTAACAGGTGACGTCACCATCCACCCCGGCGCTGCCGATCGCGGTGCTAAGCTTGTCGGTGGTAACGCGACGGAAGTTGAGCTCCCCTTCCCCGCGCAGTCCGTTGGCAAACCGATAGCCGCCGGTGGCCATCAGGACGAGGCCAGGATCATAGGTCAGGGTGCCGCTCCCGGTGGGGAAATCGCCTGTCACCGAGCTTTTGATGGGAAGGAACATGCCGACCTGTCCACCGACATATCCCCTCCCCTCTTCGGCCAGAGAGAGGGGGGGCGTCAGCAGCACAAGCAGGAATGCGAGATACAGGGAAAGCTTGGTCATAGCCACTCCGTTTCATCAAAACAGTTCATAGCATTACCTTCTAAAAGAGCCCCATCCTCACCCTGACCCTCCCCTTGAAGGGGAGGGAACGCCGGGCCGAGGTCACTGCAAATAGAGACATTTCCCGAACTCAACGGCCGTCAGGCGAGAGGGGATCCATCAAAGGAGCGCCACGGGTCGCCCGCCCCAACGTTCTCCTGCCATACCAAACACTCCCTCCCCTCCAAGGGGAGGGCTGGGGTGAGGATGGGTTGGCAGCGATCTCAAGGCATCAACTGCTGTACCCGCTGCGGCTCCTCGCCGAGCCACTGCGGGTTTTGCGCGGTGGCGTCGAAGATGGAGGAGGTCTTGAAGGGCTCGAATTCTCCGCGCGAGGCCGCCTTGGCGGTCCTTTCCAACAGCGAGGCAACCTCGTCCGGCCCCATCGGCACGAAGCTCTCCACCGCCTCACACGCCTGGTCCAGCATCTCCATGCTGTCCATTCCGGTGATCACCACCGAGGTCGGCAGGTTGAGCGCGTAGTGCAGGCATTCGACAGGCGTCGCCGTCGCCGACTTCAGCAGGATCCCGTTCGCCATCGACTTCATCCCGAGCACACCGATGTTGTGCTTGACCAGTTCCGGTAGCACCAGGTGCTGGAAGCTCCGGTAGTGGGCGTCCATCACGTTGAGCGGCATCTGAACGGTGTCGAAGGTGAAGCCGTACTCGGCGGCAACAGCCAGCATGTGCAGATGGATGTGGGGATCCTTGTGACCGGTAAAGCCGATGTAGCGGATCTTGCCGGTAGCCTTGGCCTCCAGGAGCGCGGCGTGGGCCCCCTCCTGGTCGAAGATCCGGTGAGGATCCTCGAAGCGCAGGATCTCGTGGTGCTGGACCAGGTCGATGGTGTCGACCTCTAGCCTGCGCAGTGACTCCTCCAACTGCCGGGTCGCCTCCTTCTTCGAGCGCCCATCGATCTTGGTCATCAGGAAGGCCCTGTCACGGTACCCCCCTTTGAGCGCCTTCCCCATCCTGATCTCGCTGGCACCTTCGTTGTAATCCCAGCTGTTGTCCAAGAAGTTGATGCCCCGGTCGATCGCCTCCCGCACGATGGCAATGCCGGTCTCCTCGGGCACCTTGGGAAGCCCGATATGCCAGCCGCCCACGCCGATTGCAGAGACTGTCTCGTTAGTCCGGCCAAGAGTTCTGTAGAGCATAGTTCCTCCGGTAAAGTAGCCATCCACGCCCATCCTTGCCATCGGAAAGTGTACCGGCTTCCTCCCATTTCGCTATATCGAGCGCCAGCTGCTCGCGCAGCAGCTGCTTCCCCTCCTCCAACCGCTCTCCTCTACCCATCCCCTCGCCCCTTCAGGGGAGAGGGTGGAAGTCCGGGTGAGGGCAGGAGTGGTAGTCCGGTGATGCGGGGCGTCGGTTCCCCCTCCCTAACCCTCCCCCTTCGGGAGAGGGGACTGTCGGACGTGCGGAAACTCCTCACCACGAAGGCGGCTCACCTCCAGATGGTGTTGCCCTTTAACAGAAAAAAACGCCCCGGGGAAGCTACCCCCGGGGCGTTTTCGGCC
>NZ_DATFBA010000363.1:0-20306 GCF_035254065.1 Geomonas sp. | reverse complement strand
GCTGGCATGGAATCTAGCGGAGATCGGAAAAAAAGAGCGGTGAGGATGGCCGACAGGGTGGCGACAATATCACAATGCCTCGCCCTCACGCTTTACCTCGTCCTCCTCGGCGGCTGCCTGGTCGGTCCCGACTACCACCGCCCGAAGGTGGATACCCCGCAGCAGTGGCGCTTCACCGAGCAAGATGCCCGCGACCTGGCCGACACCGACTGGTGGCGGCAGTTCGACGACCCGGTGCTCGACGATCTCATCATGATCGCCCTGCGCGACAACAAGGACCTCCGCATCGCCGCGGCACGAGTCGAGGAGTTCCGCGGACGGGTCGCCATCGTGCGCTCGCCCCTCTTCCCGCAGGTGAGCGCCGGCGCCAGTGCCGGCAAGGAGAGGAGCACCGAGCGCGGCCAATCCCGGCTCCCGGTCACCGCCCCCAACCCAACCCCCCTCTACCAGGCGAGCCTGTCGGCCAGCTGGGAACTCGACCTGTGGGGGAAGGTGAGAAGGAGCACGGAATCGGCACGCGCCGACCTGCTTGCCAGCGAGGAGGGAAAGCGCGGGGTGATCCTGTCGCTGGTCGCCTCGGTCGCCGCCGGCTACGTCAACCTGCTCGACCTCGACCGGCAGCTGGAGATCGCGACCAGGACCGTAAGGAGCCGTGAGGAGTCCTACCGGATCTTCACCCTCCGCTTCAACGCGGGGTACATCTCCAACCTCGAATTGAGTCAGGTGAGGTCGGAATACGAGGGGGCGCTGGCTACCATCCCCGCCATCCAGAAGGAGATCGCTCTGCAGGAGGACGCTTTGAGCCTGCTTTTGGGGCATAACCCCGGCGCCATCCAGCGCGGCAGGTCCATCGACACCCTCGGTCTCCCCGCCGTGCCCGCAGGGCTCCCCTCCCAATTGCTCGAGCGGCGCCCCGACATCCGCCAGGCCGAGCAGCAGCTCATCTCCGCCAACGCCCAGATCGGTGCCGCCCGCGCCCAGTTCTTCCCGAGCATCTCGCTGACCGGACTCTTCGGGTGGGAGAGCACCAACCTGTCGCAGCTCTTCACCGGTCCGGCACGCATGTGGAACTTCGCCGCCCCCATCACCCAGCCGATCTTCACCGCCGGTGCCATCTCCGGCGGTGTCAAGGTGGCCGAGGCGGCGCGCGAGGAGGCGCTTTTCAACTATCAGAAGGTGATCCAGAGCGGCTTCCGGGACGTGGAGGACGCCCTGATCGATCAAAGGCGCAGCAGGGAACAGCTGGACGCCCAGGTAAGCCAGGTGGAGGCGCTTCGGCTGTACGCGCGCACGGCGAGGCTTCGCTACGAAAACGGCTACACGAGCTACCTGGAGGTGCTGGACGCCGAGCGGAGCCTGTTCGACGCCGAGCTGGGAGCCGCCCGGACCAAGGGAATCCTGCTCCAGGCTCTCATCAACCTGTACAAGGCGATGGGAGGCGGCTGGATCGCCCGCGCGGAGAGCATGAGCGGAGGATCGCGATGAAGCCGCACTAGAAAACCGTCCTCACCCCGCCCCTTGTACAGTGGGCGGGACGAGTCGGACAGGGGGACAGAGACCTGACGGAGCCAGTCCCCTACCCCATCCTCACCCCAGCCCTCCCCTTGAAGGGGAGGGAGAGAGCAGTCCCCTCTCCCGAAGGGGGAGGGTTAGGGAGGGGGACGCCGCCGGGATCGCCACCGCCGCCGCGTTATCGTTAGCAAAGGGAGACAATATAATGAAACCAACTGAGCAATTGCACAATCTCGGACAGAGCATCTGGATCGACAATATCACCCGCAACATGCTGGACCAGGGGACCCTGAAACGGTACATCGACGAGTTCTCGGTTACCGGCTTGACCTCCAACCCGACCATCTTCGACCAGGACCTCACCTCCAGTCCCGCCTATGACGACGACATCCGCCGGCTGGTGAAGCTCGGCTGCTCAGGGGAGTGGCTGTTCTTCGAACTGGCGCTGGAGGACCTAACCCAAGCCGCCGATCTCTTCGCCCCCATCCACCAGCGCACCGCCGGCGTGGACGGCTGGGTATCGCTGGAGGTCTCCCCCATCCTCGCCCATGACGCGGCGAGCACGGTGGCCGAAGCAAAGGCGCTGCACAAAAAGGCCAGACGGCCGAACCTCTTCATCAAGATCCCCGGCACCAAGGAAGGGGCCGTGGCCATCGAGGAATCCATATTCGCCGGAGTCCCCATCAACGTCACCCTGCTTTTCTCCCGCGACCAATACCTGGCGGCGGCCGAC
This sequence comes from Geomonas sp., assembly GCF_035254065.1. Taxonomy (GTDB): domain Bacteria; phylum Desulfobacterota; class Desulfuromonadia; order Geobacterales; family Geobacteraceae; genus Geomonas. The sequence continues at coordinate 18,061 of NZ_DATFBA010000363.1, read as the reverse complement.
GCGTACCTGCGGGGACTGGAGCGACGCCTGGCGGAAGGAATGAGCCTCGACGTACGCTCGGTCGCCTCCATCTTCGTCAGCCGCTGGGACAAGGCGACTGCCGACAAGGTGCCGGCCGTCCTCCGTAACCGGCTCGGTATCGCCGTCGCCCAGCAGACCTACCAGGCCTACCGGGAGCTGCTCGACTCCGAGCGCTGGCAGCGCCTGGAGAATCACGGGGCCCGGCCGCAGCGTCTTCTTTTCGCCAGTACCGGCACCAAGGACCCCGCGGCCTCCGACGTGCTCTATATCAACGCCTTGGCCGCTCCCCACACCGTGAACACCATGCCTGAAAAGACCCTGCTTGCCTTTGCCGACCACGGCACGGTGTCGGGCACCCTGCCCCGCAGCGGCGGCGACCCGGACAAGGTGCTGGCCGCCTTCGCGGAGGCCGGTGTCGATACCGCCAAACTGGCCGTCGATCTGCAGGAGGAGGGAGCCAAGGCCTTCAGCGAATCCTGGTACGACCTCCTGAACACCATACAGGGGAAGATCAGGAACGCCCGGTAGGTGGTAGAAAGAAGCGAGTTAGGCCGAGGCGGCCACACCGGAGCTGGCTGAAGCGGGAGACAATGACATGAAAAGAGAAGAACCTGGGGCACCGATTACAGCACTTTTCCTGGACATTGGCGGCGTGCTGCTCACCAACGGCTGGGACGGGAAAAGCCGCCGGCTGGCAGCGGAGACCTTCGCCCTCGACTTCGATGACATGAACGAGCGACACCACCTCACCTTCGACACCTACGAGGAGGGGAAGCTTTCCCTGGATGACTACCTGGACCGGGTGGTGTTCTTCAAGGAGCGCCCCTTCACCCTCGAGACCTTCCGCGCCTTCATGTTCGAGCAGTCCCGCCCGCTGCCCGGGATGATCGACCTGGTCTGCCGGCTGAAGAAGCAGTACGGCCTGAAACTCGCCGCCGTCAGCAACGAGGGGCGCGAGCTCAACCTCCACCGGATCCGGACCTTTAGGCTCGCCTCCTTCATCGATCTCTTCGTCTCCTCCTGCTTCGTCCACTTCAGAAAGCCCGACACCGACATGTTCCGCATCGCCCTCGACCTTGCCCAGGCGGAAGCGTCCCGGGTGATCTACCTGGAGGATCGGCCCATGTTCGTGGAGGTGGCCCGCGGCCTCGGGCTGAACGGCATCCTGCATACCGGGCGAGAGGAGACCGAGCGGCAGCTGGCGGATTTCGGGCTGGTGCTGCGCTAGTGCAAAGTGAGATACTGGAAGCATCTCGATCAACCGGCTAAAAACGCTGAAAAAGGAGGAAGGGTTATGGCAACCCAGGCAGTTCAAGGCATGGTGGCTTACAACGACTGTGCACTGGCGCTGATCGACTACCAACCCGCGATGTTCGCCGGCGTCAACTCCCACGACAGGACCGCGATCGTTCAGAACGTGCAGATCCTCGCCAAGGCCGCCAAATTATTCAAGATCCCGACCATCGTCTCCACCGTAGCCGCGCAAAGCTTCAGCGGCTCGATGATCCCCGAGCTTTCCAACATCTTCCCGGACCAGAATCCGATCGACCGGACCTCCATCAACGCCTGGCTGGACCGCAACTTCAAGGCTGCGGTAGAGCAGACCGGCAAGCATAAGATCGTGCTGGCCGGGCTGTGGACCGAGGCGTGCGTGATGTTCCCGACCATCAACATGATCCAGGCGGGCTTCCAGGTCTACGTGCCGACCGACGCCTGCGGCGACATCAGCTGCGAGGCACACGAGCGGGCGGTGCAGAGGCTCGTGCAGGTAGGCGCGGTACCTATGACCTCCCTGCAGTTCCTCTTCGAGCTCCAGCAGGATTGGGGCCGATCTGAAACCTACGAGGGGTGCATGGAGATCATGAAGGCGCATTCCGCCTACGGCATAGAAGTCCGCTTCGTGAAGGAGTTCCTGGGCGGCCACGGAGGGTAAAGGCGGGGGGACTCCCAAAGCAATCCCCCCTGTCCCCCCTTTATCAAGGGGGGGAACGTGATAGCAGAAGACGATTGTTTCCACAAAAGCTCCCCCTACGTTCCCTCCCCTTCAAGGGGAGGGACAGGGGCGTGCCCGCCGTAGCTTTCGCGAAGGCGGGTGAGGATGGGTTACCCTGATGCGGTAACCCTTTTATTTTTAAACTTGCTGATCTAGGTCAAGGATTGGAGGGTGGCCCTTTGCTATTGTAAGCTCATCACAACGAGTTCAACTACGGCAGCAGAGAGGAGAATGACATGGAAATCAGCGGCAAGACGAAGTTGCACGAGCTTTTTCAGGAGTACCCGTTCCTGCTGGAGTTCCTGGTAAACCGCACGCCCAAGTTCAAGATGCTCAACAGCGCGGTGATGAGGAACACGGTCGGCAAGGTCGCGCCGCTTTCCCATGTCGCCGAGAAGGGGGGCATTCCCCTGGACCAGCTGATCTCCGAGATCGTCGCCACGGTGAAGGCCCGGACCGGTGAGGATCTGGTGGTAGCCTCCGCCGAGCAGCAAGGAGCAGCACCGGCCCTCAGCGCTGAACAGGCCCGGCAGGAGACGCTGAAGGGGATCATCAGGGACCTGCACGACGGCGCCGACATGGCGAGCCTCAAGCGCCGTTTCCACGAGCTGATCAAAGACATCGAGCCGACCGAGATCGCCCGCCTGGAGCAGAGGCTGATCGCCGAAGGGATGCCCGAGAGCGAGATAAAGCGCCTGTGCGACGTGCACGTCCAGCTCTTCAAGGATTCGCTGGAGAAGAAGGAAGCGCCCAAGGTTCCGGCGGGACATCCCGTGCATACCTATATGGAGGAGAACCGCGCCGCGGAAGCCATCACCGGTGAAATCAGCGACCTACTGGTCCGCCTCGACGCTAGCCCCGGACAAGCAGCTGACTCACAGCTTCAGCAAGACCTGACCACCCTGGTGGGGAGCCTGGCCGAGATCAACTTCCACTATCTGCGCAAGGAGAACCAGCTCTTCCCCGTACTGGAGCAGCACGAGATCAGCGGTCCGACCGAGGTGATGTGGGCGATCCACGACGACATCCGGCAGGCAATGAAACAGGTACGCGCCAGGCTCGCCGACCGGGAGCTACCGCGCGACGCGCTGAAGGAGCTGCTGCAAAGCGTGAACGACATGGTCTACAAGGAAGAGCAGATCCTCTTCCCGATGGCGCTGGAGATCTTGACCGAGGAGGACTGGCACAAGGTGCGGCGGGGCGAGGAGGAGATCGGCTACGCCTGGGTCACTCCCGAGGCCGAGTGGGGCACAGAGGAGGCGGGTCCGGCCGCGGCAAACTCAGCCGGAGAGATCAACCTCGACACCGGCAGGCTCACGCCGGAGGTGCTGAACCTCATGCTGACCCATCTGCCGATCGACATCTCCTTCGTCAACGAGCGGGACGAGGTCGCCTACTACTCGCAAGGGAAGGAGCGCATCTTCCCGCGCAGCCCCGGCGTGATCGGACGCAAGGTGCAGAACTGCCATCCCACCAAGAGCCTGGACATGGTCCAGAAGATCCTGGACGAGTTCAGGGCGGGGAGCAAGGAGACCGCCGAATTCTGGATCCAGATGGGCGGGCGCTTCATCCACATCAGGTACTTCGCCGTGCGCGACGCGCAGGGGAGCTACAAAGGGTGCCTGGAAGTGAGCCAGGATGCTACCGACATTCGGGCGCTGGAAGGAGAGCGGAGGCTGCTCGATTGGGCCTAGCCAGTTACTCCCCCCCTTTGAGCAGGCGTTTGACGCGAAGCAGCAACTGCATGGGGCGCACCGGCTTTTGCAGGCGGTCCGCAGCAATCCCCTTCGACTCCAGGACATCATCGCTATGCCCGGAAACGAAAAGGACCGGCAGGCTGCTGTTGAGCTCGCGCAGTTTCTGATAGGTTTCGGGGCCGTTCAGGCCGGGCATGATCATGTCCAGGATGGCCAGTTGCAAGGAGGGCTCCCCGGCGGCGACACCGATGGCCTCCTCGCCCGAGGCCACGGCGATCACCCGGTACCCGTAGCTGGTAAGGATCTGCTCGGTGGACGCTCGCACGGCCGGGTCGTCCTCCGCCAGCAGTATCAGCTCTCCTTCACCGGAGAGCTCCCCGGAAGCCAGGAAGGGGAGCTGGCCGCCGCCGGTTTTCCTGGAAAGCGGCAGCTTTACGCGAAAGGTGGCGCCAGCGCCAGGACTCGACTCGACCGTGACCTTTCCGTTCATCTGGCTGACCGTGCTGTAAACCATGGCGAGGCCAAGCCCGGTTCCCTTGCCGACCGGCTTGGTGGTGAAAAAAGGTTCGAAGATGCGCTCCCTGATCTCGTCGCCGACACCGCAGCCGCTGTCCTGCACCGACAAGACGGCGTACTCGGCCCTCCCCTCTCCCGCCCCGTTTGCCGTAGCATCCACAACCTCCCTCTCCACCCGCAGGATTATCTCACCGCCTCCCGCCATCGCGTCGCGGGCGTTGGTCACCAGGTTGAAGATCACCTGCTGAACCAATCCCGTGTCGCCGTAGACAGGGAGATCATCCGAGGTGACCTCAACCTTGAGGGCGATCTGCGCGGTGAGCAGGCAAGAGGCGACCCTGGCCGTTTCGCGCACCAGCTTTGTCAGGTCGAAGGGGAATAGTTCCAGCGGCTGATTGCGGCTGAACACCAGCAGGCTGCGGGTGAGCGAGGAGCCCCTTTCCACTGCCTCGAAGATGTTCTGCATGTGGTGGCAGGGGATGCCGAGCTGGTCGTTCTTCAACACCTGCAACTGGGCGTTGGCGCTGATCACCTGCATGATGTTGTTGAAGTCGTGGGCGACCCCGCCAGCCAGCTGCCCCAGGGCATCCATCTTCTGGGACTGCCTGAGCTGTTCCTCCAGGCTGCGCCGCTCAGTGATGTCCTCCTTGATGGCCAGGTAGTTGGTGATCTCCCCGGCGTCGTCCTTCACCGGCGCGATGATGCTGCGTTCCCAGAAGTAGGATCCGTCCTTTCTCCTGTTGTGCATCTCCCCCTGCCAGGTCCCGCCGCTGCTGATGGTCTTCCACAGTTCACGGTGCACCTCGGCGGGGGTGTTCCCTTTCAGGATGCGCGGAGTGAGGCCAACCGCCTCCTCCGGTGCATAGCCGGTCATGGTGAGGAAGGCGGGGTTCGTGTACTCGATCACCCCGTTTCTATCGGTGATCATCACCACCGCAGGATTCTGCTCCACCGCCGTGGAGAGCTTGCGCAGGCTGTCCATGGTGCGCTTTCTCTCGGTGATGTCGCTCACCATGCCGATGGCACCGATGATCTGTCCTGCCGTATTGCGCAGCGGCGAGGTGGTGTCCGAAGCCCAGCCATGGTAGTTTTTGGCGGGGAGATAGAACGGGAACCTGAGGGTGGTAACCTCTCCGCCCGCCAGCACCTTTTCCAACTGGTCGACCACCCCCCCCTCCTTCAGAAAGGGGAACAGTTCCTGGGGCCGCCGTCCGATCACCTGCTTCGCCATCAGGCCCGAATGACGCTCCATGTAGGAATTCCAGACCCGGTAGCGAAGGTCGGTGTCGTAGGCCACGATGCCCTGTTCCGCATTCTGGATGATTTGACGGTTGAGCTCCTCGGACTCCTGCAGGGCCTCCAGGGTCATCTTCTGCAGGGAGACGTCCCGGACCGTCGCCTGCAACACCACCGCCCCCCGCATGGGTACCCGGGAGAGGAGGACCTCAGCGGCGAACTCTTCTCCGTCCAGGCGCCGGTGCTGCCATTCGAACAGGCTGCCGCCGGTCTCGAACGCGGCCGCTATCATCTCCCTGCTCTTCTCGGTCGACGGCCGTCCGTCCGGCTGCAGGGACGGGGAGAGGTCGGCCGGGGTGAGCAGGCAGATAGCGGCTTCGTCGAGCACGCCGAACATCCTCAAGGCAGCCGGGTTCGCCGAGGTGAAGCGCCCGGATTTCGGGCACAGGACCATCAGCGCGTCGCGGGACTCCGTGAAGATGGTGCGGAAGCGCTCCTCGCTCTCCCTGAGTGCCTCAGCCGCCGCCAGGCTCTCACTGCGGTAGGCCGCCTGGTTGATGCAGTGCTCGATGGCGGAGGGAAGGCGCAGCATGTTCTCCTTGAGGACAAAATCCGACACCCCCATCTTCAGGAGCTCCACCGCCCGCTCCTCTCCGACGCTCCCCGACAGCAGGATGACCGGCAGGCCGGGTGCGCGCGACACGATGAACTGGAACGCTTCCTGGAAATCCAGCCCGGGGACGTTGTAGTCCAAAAGGACCAGCCGCCAGCCCCCCTCATCGAGCGCCTCTTCCAGCTCTTCGGTACTTTTCACGCAGGCCAGCTCTACCTTCATCTCCTGCTGCTCCAGGAAGCGCTTGAGCAGCAGGAAGTCGGCGCGGCTGTCCTCGATTACCAGTATCTTCAGCTCATCACTCATGATCGGTTCCCGTGACAGGTGAGTTGATCGCCAGCCAGTAGACCCCCAGTTGCGCGACCGCCTCGGCGAACTCGGCGAAATCCAGAGGCTTTCGGACGAAGCTGTTGGCGCCCCCTTGATAGCTGGCCAGCCGGTCCCGCTCCTCGTCGGAGGAGGTCAGGATCACCACCGGCAGCAGGCGGGTGTCCGGGTGCTTGCGCAACTGCCCCAGCACCTCCAGCCCGTTCACCCTGGGGAGGCTGATATCCAAAAGCACCACGGCCGGCAGCAGCGGCCCCGGCCGGTCGGCGAACTCGCCGACGCGGAACAGGTAGTCCAGTGCCTGCTGGCCGTCGCGGGCGACGTCCACCTGGTTGGCGAGGTTGACCTTTCTCAGGGCCCGCAGGATCAGCATCTCGTCCTGGCGGTTGTCCTCCACCAGCAATATCGTCTTGATCTGGCTCATACGCCTCCCGGGTGAACTGATTGGTATTGGTCCCCTCCGCCGCAGGACGAAGGGGAGTTGGCACTCCTCACGTTGCAGATGAGGGGAGCGTGAAGCGGAAGGTAGCCCCACCGCCCGGCTTCGCATCGGCCTCGATCTCCCCGTTGTGCCGCTGGATTATCCGCTGCACGGTGGCGAGGCCGATCCCTATGCCCGGGAACTCGTCCTGGCGGTGTAGCCTTTGAAACGGCTTGAACAGCCGTGCCGCGTGGTCCATGCTGAAGCCGGCCCCGTTGTCGCTGACGCAGAAGAAGCGGCGCCCGTCCCTTTCCTCGGCATGGAAGCGTATGCGGGGAGCCTCTTCCCTGGAGGTGTACTTCCAGGCGTTTCCCAGCAGGTTCTGCAGCACCGACTCCAGCATGCGCCCGTCCCCCTGCACGCAGAGTCCGGGCTCGATCTCCCACACCACCCGGCGTTCCGGCTCCGAGCGCTCCAGTTGTAGCTGGATGCGGCGGGCCAGCTTGGAGAGGTCGACCTGCGCCATGCTCAGCGCGCCCCGTCCGCTGCGGGAAAGGGCCAAGAGCCCGTCGATCAGCAGCCCCATCTGCCTGCTCCCCGCCACGATCTGCTCCAGGTAGACCTCCGCATCCCCCTGCAGAGCCCCTCGGTGATCCTCGACCAGCGCCTGACTGAACCCCATCATCGCCCTGAGTGGGGCACGCAGGTCGTGGGAGACCGCGTAGGCGAAGGCGTCCAGCTCCTCGTTGGCGGCCACCAGCTTGGCGGTCCGCTCCTCGACCCGCCGCTCCAGGTCGGTGTTCAGGGTGCGGATCTCCTGCTCGGCCAGCTTCAGGTCGCTGATATCGACCAGGGTGGAAAGAACCACCCGCTCCCCCTGCACGTCGAGCAGCCGCGCCGAGAGCCGGGCCACAAAGGGCTCGCCGGACTTCTTGTAGAACTGCTGCTCCCACCCCTGCAGGGAGCCTCGCAGGGTGAGCTCCTCGACGAAACGGCGGACATCGGCCGCATTAGGCCAGATCCGGTCCCTGATCGTCCGGCCCACCGCCTCCTGGCGGCTGTAGCCAAGGAGAGACACCCAGGTGTCGTTGACCTCGATGAAGACCCCGTCCCCGACCCGGGTGATGGCGATGGCGGCCGCGTTGGCGGCGAAGGCCTTGGAGAACTTCTCCTCCGAACGGAGCAGGCATTCCTCGGCCTGCTTGCGCTCGGTGACATCCTGCAGCGCACCGTGCAGCCTGACCACCTCTCCCTTCTCCAGGGAGGGTTCGCAGATGGTGCGGATCCACTTAGGGCTCCCCTTGGCGGAGACCATCTCCAGCTCGAGGTCGAACGGGGTGCCCTGGTGGATCGCCTGGTGCAGGGCGCGCTCGATCGACAGGCGGGCCTCGTTGTGGTAAAAGCCCAAGCCGAGGTCGGCAGGAGCCTGCACGGCTTCGTCCAGCTCGTAGATGCGGGCCACCTCCTCGGTCCAGTGCACCCGTCCGGTCGAGAGGTCGAGGTCCCAGCCGCCGATCTGGGCGGCGCGCCCCATGGCGTTTAACAGGATCTCCCTCTCCCGCAGGGCGGCGAGCGCCTCCTCCGCGCTGCGGCGTGCGGTGACGGCGTCCTCCATCTGGTTGAGGGCGGCGATGCGGGCGCGCCTCTGCGCCTCCAGTGCGCCGGCCTGGCTCTCCAGGGCGCGTGCCTGCGCCTCCCAAAGCGCCTCCTCCGCCCGCTTGCGGTCGGTGACATCGAAGAAGCTGACCAGTACCCCGTCCGGCAGCACGATGCTGGAAAGGAGCATGATCCGTTCCTGGCCGTCCTTGCAGGTGATCCGGCATTCGCGCCCCTGGTCGCCGCCGGCGGAGGCGTGGGAGGCGAGCGCGGCCTTCCACTTCGCCTGCATCTGCGCCCGGTACTCCGGGTCGGGGTAGGCGAGTGGCCACCAGTCGTCGACCTTCTTCAGCTCCGACTCCCCGTAGCCGAGCAGCTGCAGGAAACGGGCGTTTCGGTCCAGCAGGGTGCCGTCGTTGCCGACGAAGCAAAGCGGCAGGGAGGCCTGCTCGAACAGGCGCCGGAAGCGCTCCTCGCTTTGCCGGATCCCAGTGGCCGCGTCCTCCAACAGCCTGCGGGCGGCGGCGATCTCCCGGATCCCCTCGTCGCCCCCCCCGTGTTCTCCGGCCAGACCGGCCACCGCCCGGGCGAGGTAGCGACTGACCGCCATGCCGCCGGCCAGGCCGATGAGGGTCACCAGCAGCACCCCGCCCGCTACGGTCACGGCACCCAGCAGCATCGGCCTGCGGTAGGCTGCGGCCGGGATCTCCAGCACCACCGACCAGGGGGCGCGTGCCGAACGGGCCACGAGCCGGTGCCCCGCTTCCCGCTCCCCGGGTGGCGAGCGGCGAGCGATGACGTCGCCCCGGCCGTCCAGCAGGCTGAGCGACCACTCCGGCGGCAGCGAGACCTGATCCAGACGGCGCTGGAAGAACGCTCCATCCAGCGTGGTGCCCAGCACATAGACGGTCCTGCCGGCGCGGGTGACCGGGACCGTGATGGCTACCAGCCGCTGTCCCGCCACCGGCCCGATGAAAGTGTCCCCCACCGCCGGTTTCCCGGTCGCCAGCGTCTTGGGCACCGCGCCCTGCCCCCGGACCTTGGGCACCGGCGGCAGCGGGGAGCCGAAGGGGACCCGGGTGTTGAGTAGCATGCGGGTCGGGTCCCGGCCGTCGACCAGGATCACGTTGCTGTCGAAGTGTGCCTTGAATCCCAGCGCCTCGCGGTAGAGCTCCGGCCAGCGGGCAGACTGGTCGGCCATGGGTGAGGAGGCCAGCATGCCGAGCGCGCGGATGCGGGAATCGAGGGACTGATCGATGGCGGTGGCGAAGTTGGTAGCCAGGCGCAGAGCCTCCTGGTCGCGCCCCAACTGGTCGTCTCTGACCTCCCGCCAGGCAAAGAACGATGCCAGGAGCACCGGCGGCGCCACACAGAGCAGCACCAGCCGCCTGAGCAGCGAGGCGATCGAGATGCCGGCGCGGCGGGAGCCGGCGGGGTCGCAGGAGGCAGCAGAGGGGGAAGTCATGGCCGCTTTACCAGGTCGTCGGTGAGTGTTTCCAGGAAAGCGAGGTCGTAGGGGGGCTCCACTCCTAGTTGACGGCAGAGCTCGTTCACCTGCTGTTTCAGCCGGATCATCTCGAACTCACGCTCCTCCGAGGCGCGGGCGAAGCGCTCCAGCTCCTCGTTTCTGCGCTTGAGCCTCTCCTCCCAGGACTTGCGCTCGCTGATATCGAAGACCACTCCCACATAGTGGGTTATGCTCCCGCCGGGCCCCTGCAGCGGCCGTCCCCGCGACATCAGCCAGCGTTCAGCGCCGCCAGGGCTCTTCACCCGCCATTCCAGGTTGAGCTCGGCCCCCTGTTGCACGATCCCCATCAGGGCCTTCTCGACACGGGGCCGGTCCTCCGGGAGAACCGTTTGCAGCCAGCAGCCGTAGCTCGGCTGGCACTGCGACTCGGAGAGCCCGTACAGGTTCCAGACCTCCCTCGACCAGACGTTGCGGTCGGTATCGAGCTCCCACTCCCAGGTGCCGGCCTGGGCCGCGTCGAGGGCGAGGGTCCGTCCCACCTCGACGGCCCGCAGCGCCTCTTCCGCCTGCCTGCGCTCGGTCACGTCCTGGATGACTCCGGTCATGGCGGCGGGCTCGCCCGTCGCCGCCTGCTGGTAGCGTCCCGCCAGCCAGACCCAGCGCAGCTCGCCGTCCCGGCGACGGATGCGGCACTCAAGCTCCCAGAAACCGCCCTCGGCAGCGGCCGCGCGGACGGCGCGCTCCACCAGGGGGCGCTCGTTGCTCAGCACCTGGTCGAGGAGGGTCTGGTAACTCCACTGGGCGGGTCGCGCGGGGTAGCCGAAGATGAGGTGGAACTGGCGGGAGAAAAAGGAGATGCGCCCCTCCCCGTCGAGTTCCCAGACGCCGATATGGCTGCTCTCCAGGGCGAAGGCCAGGCGCTCGTCGCTCTTTTGCAGGTTGGCGTCGCAGCGCCGCTTCTCCGACTCCAGCAGTGCCAACCGCGCCTTTTGCAGCTGCTCGCGCGCCTGCAGCGCCGCCGCCTCGGCCTCGGCCCCCTGCAGTTCGGCCTTGGCCAGGCGCTCGTTGGTATAGCTGAAGATGATCCCCATGGCGATGAACACCAGGACCGAGACCAGCGTGTTGGGGTTTTTGACGAGGAGGGAGAGCTGCGGAGGGATGAAGAAATAGATGACGAGCAGAGCGGAGACCAGGGTACTGACGATGCCGGATGCCTTGCCGCCGATGCGCGAACTGAAGAATATGGTCGGGTAGAAGAGAAACCAGACGAACGGCTTCAGGTAACCCCACAGCAGCCACTGGACGAGACAGGTAGCAAAGGGAAGTGCCACGGCCGCGAGGGGTGCCGTGGCCGCAGGCTGACGCCGGACCATATCCGCGGTACCTCTCTACTCTTTGGAGATCACTGCGCGGCGACTATAGCCAAGTTGCCCCTGCCTGTCTGCAGGGAAACTTTGCAAAATCACTGGCCAAATTAGGCGGAGGGGGTGATCCCGTGCTCCAGGGCGAACTTGACCAGGGCGGCTAGATTGGGGACCTCCAGCTTGGTCATCAGCCTGCTGCGGTAGGACTCCACGCTCTTAGGGGAAAGCGAGAGCTTGTTGGCGATCTCGGCACTGGTCTTCCCTTCCACCACCATCTGCATGACCTGGTGTTCGCGCCGGCTCAGGCTGGCCAAGGGGCTTTTGGCCGGCAGCTCCGGTTGGCTGGCAAAAGGGTCCTCCACCCCCCGTCCAAGAAAGCGCCTCCCCTTCATCACCGTCCGGATGGCGGCGATCATCTCTCCGCCAGCCGACTCCTTGAGAAGATAGCCCGCCGCCCCAGCCTCGAAGGCCCGGAAAACGTACTCGCTCGTGTGGTGCATGGTGAGGATGATCGATCTGACCGAGGGGGCCTTTTTCTTTATCAACTCGCAGGCCAGGATACCGTTCATCTCGGGCATCGATATATCCAGGATGGCGAGGTCGGGTTGCAGCCGTTCCACCAGCCGGACCGCTTCTTCGCCGTCCGCTGCGACCGCCACCACTTGCAGCCCTTCGTGCGCCTCGATGATCATCTTCAATCCGTCGCAGATCATGGCGTGATCGTCGGCAATCACGATACGCAAAGGCTTCATCTATACTTCCTCCTCGAGTTCAACCAGGACAAGGGTCCCCTGTCCCGGCGCAGTTTGGATATCAAAGCGGGCTCCGATGGCGCGGGCACGCTCCTGCATGATGGTGAGCCCCCAGTTGGAGAGCTGCTGCCGGGAGGAAACCGCCTGGCGATCGAAACCGGCGCCGTTGTCGGAGAGCGACAGCACGATGGTCCCGCGATCCCTGGCAACCGAGACGGCAACCCGCGTCGCCCGTGCATGCTTCTCCACGTTGTGCAACGCCTCCTGGAAGATGCGGTAGAGCGCCAGCTCCTTGTCATGGGAGGGGCGGGGAATCTCCTCCAGCGCCAGTTCCAGTGCCAGCCCGCACCGCTTGGCCACCATGTTCGCGTACCAGCGCACTGCCGAAACGAGGCCGAAGTCCTCCAGCACCGGTGGCCTGAGTTTCCCCATCAGGCCACGCAACGACTGGTTGATGGTAGAGACCTTGTCAAGGGCCCCCTCTAGGGTCAGCTGATACCTCTCCCGCAGCCGTTCGGGGGGAAAGGCTTTCAGCATGGTGAGCTCCATGCTGAGCACCGCCAGTTCGCGGCCGATCTCGTCGTGCAGTTCCGAGGCGATTTCCCTGCGCAGATCCTCCTCCTGTTCCAGCAGGCGCCGCGCGTAGTGTCGCGTGGCCTCCTCTGCGTTGCGCCGTTCGGTAACGTCACGCCCTACCGCCTGGGTCTCCAGCAGCTTCCCGTTCTGGTCGTAGAAGTTGCGGTTGACGAACTGCATCCAGCGCACCTCACCGTTCGCCAGTATGACCCGGTTCTCTATCACCGCCACCGGGTTGGCTGGGGACATCGCGTCAAGTTTGCTCTGGATTTCGGCAAGGTCGTCGGGAAAGGCGACCGGCCACCATTTCTGGCCGATCAGTTCCTCGGCAGTCTTGCCGAAAACGCGGCAGTAGACCTCGTTGACGAAGGTATAGGTGCCGTCGGGGAGAAAGCGGGATATGGTCTCGGTCTCGTCTTCCACCACGGTGCGGTAACGGAGTTCGCTCGCCTGCAGCTCTTCCTCCATCCGCTTGCGCTCGGTGACATCCCTCAGGAACCCCACGATCAGCCCGTTTTCGAAGGGGAAGCAGATGGATTCGTAAAACCGGCCGGTGTTGTGGTTGTAGCTCTCCAGCGTCTGCGGTTCCTCGGTGCGCACCACGGTGTCCAAAAGGTCGAGCCAGCGCTGCTCAAGATTGGGCAGGACCTCGCTCAGACACTTGCCGAGCAGATCGGCGCTCCGCAAGCCGGTGGTACGCTCGAAGGCCGGATTTGTTTCCAGGTAGCGGGCGTCGATAACCCGGTGGTCGGCACCGAAAATCGGCTCCAGCAACAGATACCCGTCACGGAGTTTCGCGAGCAGGGATTGGCAACGCGCCCTGAAAGCCGCGCATTCGGCAAAGGCACGCCCCAAGTTAACGATGTTCCCCTGTTTCATGCGCCTCCCTTCAACGACAACACGAGCGTTTCAGACGACAAATGAGTGTCGCCTGACAACTTTTAACACAACAATGGCCAAAGCGATACCAGGCGAGGGGAAAAAACCTACACTTCTGAATTTATTTCCTTACCCGATAGAGATGGGTGCCGTCCGATTGCAGGTACTCCAGGGTCCCGTCGGGCAAAAACACCGGCCCGCAGACGATCGCCCCGGTAGCCGGGACTGGTTGACCTTCCAGGACGACGAGGTAGTCATCTTTGCCCAGTGGCGTCCCCTTCTTTCTCGCACCGTATGCCAGCTTTTTCCCGTCAGAACTGAATACCGGGGAGTAGATCTCATCGTACTCCGGTCCCGGCATACCGTCCGCCACCAGAGTGCTTTTCCCACCGTCCTTGGCAATATACGCCACACGGCCGCCGTCCCCGCTGAAAACCGGGTCTGAAGCATTGTCATAGACCCGGCTGGGGACTCCGTCGATCACCACCAGCACTTTGTTCCCTATTTGCGCACGATATGCGGTATGCCTGCCGTCGGTACTGAATGTGACGACCTTCTGGCCGATGCCGTCATATTCAACCCCTTTTACGCCGTCAATCACCACAAACTTTCGGTTACCAACCCGCGCGGAATAGGCCAGATGCTTTCCGTCCGGACTGAAAACCGGGGAGTCCAACAAAATGGCGTCGTACTCGGGGTCAGCTTTACCATCGATCATCACGAACTGCTTGTCGCCGTTGATGACGATGTAGGCCAAGCGCTTCCCATCCACACTGAGAACCGGAGATTCCCCGACACTGTCGTGACTAGGACCGGGAACACCGTCCACCACGATGTATCTTTTTCGGCCTTTCAGCGCGGAATGCGCGAGATGCTTGCCGTCGGGGCTGAAGCGGACCGATCCTGCATAGATTCTGTCGTAGTGGGGGCCGGGGACTCCGTCCGTCACCACAAAATCCTGCTTATCCTGACGGACGACGTACGAGACATGGTTGCCGTCGGAGCTCAAAACCGGCCCCCCCTTGTGAATTATCGGGTAGGTCGCGCCACGTTTGCCATCGACAACAACGAACATTTTTTCTTCTTCTTCGGCGACGAAGGCAAAGTGCTTGCCGTCGGCACTGAAAACCGGATCGTAACCACCCGTATAGGGAGGTCCCGACCGGCCATCCAGGAAAACTCGGTAGGGGGCCTTCGAACCCGCATCTCCCGAGACTACCCAGGCGATGTGGCATCCGTTTTCCGTCTCGCTGCGTATGCCGAAATGTTGCAGTAGCATTAGTGACCCGGATGGGCCAAGCTCCTCAGATGAAGGGGTATTTGATGGCACAGAAGAAGAGCCGGCATTGCTCAAGGATGGCCCGTCCACTTGTGCAGAGGCCCATGTTCCCGGCGGCCTTGGACAGCCCCTTTCCTGGATGTTGGGAGACGAGGCGGCTATAGGCAGGATAAGCGGCGCGACCAGCACGTCACAGAAGAAGGCAAAAGGCACGATCGCTGGGGTCATAACACACCCAAAGACATTGCCCTCCTTGCAGGCATCGAACGCTTCCGCCCCAAACTTTATTGGGCTGAGTTCCGCCATGAATGAATGCCATGCTGCCGACAGCCGGCTGCATTGTTCCTCTTGTGCGACCGGTTTCTGATCCTGCGGTTTTGCCGGGGCAGAGGCACAACCGGTCAGCGCTATCAGAAGAAACCACAGACAGATCCTTTGCATGAGCAACCTCCGGTTCGTAGTTGGCGGAAACGGCTCTGGAATTTCACTGTGGCAACCTGTAAATTTTATCGCAGGAACGGGAAATTAGAGTCATAAGCTGTGCTCATCAGCAGTTTGTCGCGAAATTGGTGTGAGCGCAGCATGAGCGAAGGGAATTAATACCCCATCCTCACCCCGGCCCTCTCCTTGAAAGAGAGGGGGAAGTTGGTTGAGCGGAAGATTGTGGCTAATCGGGTAAAAAAATGGGCCGGCTTTTTGGGCCGGCCCGATTGCAGGGAGTCGGTTCTTCGATCTGCCCTTACCTCGCGGGGAGGAAGTCGATCGGGTAGAGGATGGTGGTCCTCGGCACGCCGTCTTTGGGGCCGAAGTTGATCTTCTTCACGCGCTCCACGATCTTCTCGGAGAACTCGGGCGCGTTCATGTTGCAGGACTCCACCGAGCAGGCGGAGACCACGCCGCTCGGCTCGATCGCTATCTTCAGCACCATCTTGCCGCGCAGGGTGGGATCCTTGCGGAGCTCGGTGTTGTAGATGCGGTAGAGCGCTGCCTTGTAACGGTCGAACAAGAGCTGGATCTCCTCGTCGGTTCGAGCCGGACGGGCGGAGGCCGAGACCGGCTTGGCATCCTTCACCCCGGTGCCGGAGGTGATGGCGCTCTTGACCTGGGCGAAGCCGTCGCCACCGCGGCCGACCCGCGAGGAGTTCCCTCCGCCGACGCCGCCGCGACCCACTGCGGCGTTGCCTATCCCGCCGCTGCCGCCGTTTCTGCCCAGCGCCGCGGTGCCGATCCCCCCGCTCCCGCTGGGGCCGCTGCCACCGCCTCCCTGGATGGAGACCAGGTTGCGACCGGCCAGCGCGCGACCGGACTGGTTGGCGCTGCTCACCCGGGCCTCGGTGCCGAGTTTGGGGGTGGCACTTTCATCCAGAAGGTCCTTGAAACTCTCCCTGAAGGCCAGCACGCCGGTGTTCTGGCTCCGCTTGGGTGCCGCGGTCTGCTCGACCGGGTCCGCCTTGGGACGTGCCACCGGCGCCGCGTCCTCCCGGTGCACCGGGGGCGCCTGCTGCTTGACCTCGTTCTTGGCCGCTTTCTTCTCGCCGGGCTTCTCTTCCTTCTTGGCTTCCTTTTTCTCCTCGACGGCCTTCTTGGGCGGCAGCGGCTTCACCCGTTCCTGCCGGACCATCATGGCCAACCGCTCCGGGACCTGGGCGACCACCGGACGCGCCACCTTGGGGAGCACCACCTGGTGGATGACGATGGCCAGGATCAGGCTCAAGAGCATCGCCATGAACTGCGTGCGCCTAAAGCGCCGGTCGCTGGGATCGGACGAGCTCCAGGGCATCAGGGAGGCGTGCGGGACCTCGGAGAGCTCGCGCACGATGGCGAACTCGCTCTCGCGCCGCTCGTCCCGGTCATAGGCATCCTCGACCTGGTCGTGCAGGTAATCGAGCTCGTCGAGGCGCTCGTTCGCCTGCATCTTCAGGTTGCCCTGCCGGTCCAGGATGACGCGGATCTTCTCGTCAAAGACCGCCACCCGACTCTTGAGCCTTTCCATATGCCCGGCGGGGTCCTTTACCTCCGGCGATTCGCCCCAAAAGAGCGCTCCGGCGTCCAACTGCTCCAGCCGGTCGAGGAGATTGCAGGCCTCCCGCAGGGCGTCGAAACGCATGCGGTCCGTGGAAAAGGTTTCCAGCTCTGCCTCTACCGTGCGGATCTCACCCCGAAGCTCCAAAAGCCTGGCCCGGGACTCTTCGATCCGCGCCTTGAGCGGCGCCAATTCCTGCTGTAAAAGGTCTTTTTTCACATGACACCCGCTAACCGTGCTGCGGCGCCTTCTGGATGACGGCAAGGGAGATCTTCCCGTATCCGGAGGCCGTGCAGCTCGTCATTATTTTCTTGAGCACGTTGAACGGAATGGTTCTGTCGGCCAGGAGGGTGATCTCCCTGGTTTGATTGTCGGCAACCTTGCCGCCGGCCTCATTCTCCATGCTGCGCTGGATCTCGGCCAGCCGCCCGGTCACTTCCGGGACCGTGGAGACCCGGTCGTCGTAAAGGGCCACCGTCTTCATCACCGGCTCCCCCTGAATGAGGACGGCGTCCGGGGTGACCGAGATGGCCACCGTTCCCCTCGGCTTGGTCTCCACGATCGACTGGGGGAGCGCCAAGCGCTGCTCCGGCATGTCACCGTTGAACGAGTGGAAGAGCAGGAAGAACACCAGCACGGAGAGAACGTCCAGCATCGGGATCAGGTTCAGCCTGACGTACTGGTTCTTGTTCGTACGCTCCATGCGCTTCATGCGTCTGCTTTGTCTCATGCTCATGGCGCGTCTCCTATCGATATCTTGGGGAAGAGCGCGCTGGTACCGGCGCTGCGTACCGTATCCATCACCTGGACCAGGTAATCGTACTGGATCTTGGGCTCCATCAGCACGGTGGCGTCTTCCTTCTCCGGGTACTTGGCCTTCAGCGCCTGGAGCAGCTGGGAGAGCAGCTGCAGGTCGTACTTGCCGTCCTTCAAGGGGATGGAGGCCTCCACGTTCCTGCCGTTGGCGATCTCCAGCCCCGCCTTGCGGACCACCACCTCGATGGCGAAGTTCGGCCTGGCCGCGGCCGCCCCGCCGGCGCTGGTCGGCACGCTGAGGTCCATCACGGTGATGCTCGTGAAGACGGCGGTGATGAGCAGAAAGACCACCAGTACGGTGAAGACGTCCATCATGGGAGTCAGGTTCAAGAGCTCCATGATGTCGGTCGCCGCTTCCTCTCCCTTTTTCCTTCTTAATCTGGCCATACTCGGCTCCTGTCAGGTTGGCGCTTTGCTGCTGTTAGGCTTCGGTGTACTGGCGCCTGGAGAAGGTCGAGATCGTGTTGAGCGCCTTCACCGATGC
>NZ_DATFBA010000362.1:0-8238 GCF_035254065.1 Geomonas sp. | reverse complement strand
CCACTTTTTGTTTTTGCAAAACTGTGACACGGCTGTTGTGGAGGACAGAACACGAGAAAGGGAATCGATGAAGTGTTGGGCTCTGCACCCCTCGCCCTCCGGGCCTGTCCGCCGTAGCGTTCCATGCGAAGGCGGAAGAGGGGCGGGGGTGAGGGAAGCCGGCGGACCTCTGCCCGTCAGCAATACGGGAAAAGCTGGCTCACCTGAACAGCTCCGCCTTCCCTTCATCCAGATACGCCCCCAGCGCGAGATAGGAGGCCACCTGCTCCTTGCCCCGCGCAGGATCGAGGAACCACTGCTCGCTCCCCTCCGTGGTCCCCACCAGGAAGCTGCCGGAAGCCTCGCAGCGCAGAAAGAGCTTGATCTCCCGCGTGTAGGGTCCGATGGTCAGATCCAGCACGCCATACGTCTCATCGACCCGCCAGGTCCCGGATAGGCAGGTGGAATAATCGGGGCGGCCCTCGACCCGGTTGTCCCGCGACTTGGTCAGAGTACCGTCCTCGTGAAAGGTCATCGCCCCGTAGACGAGGGCAGGGTTGACGGACGCTTCGTCGCCGGAGACCAGGGCGAGCAGAGGATAGGTGGCCCAGTAGACGGTGGCGCCCTTTACGAGCGGGGCGCTGAACCGTTCGGTGGGTGGAACCGACCTGGAGTAGCCGAAGCAGGAGATCTGCGCATGGGCGAGCCCCCTTTGGCCGAGGTACCAGAGCTCCGCGAAGCCGGTCTCCAGGCGCAAGAGGGTGGCAAGGCCGAAGGCATCGCGGGAGACGGGGGTGTAGCTTTTGGTGCTGCCGGTTGAGTGGATGGTGATCCGCAGGACCCCGTCCCCGCCAAGCGCCCAGGAACCGCTCCGCTCCACCGGGGGATCGAGCCCGTTCACCGTGACGATGGCCGACTCCGACAGCGTTCCGTCGGTGCTGAAGGTCCGTTTATAGAAAGAGTTCGGGGAGTCCCACACGTAGACGGGATGGGAGGAGAGTTCTGCCGGCGACAGCGGCTTTGCTGCCGCCTTCCAGATCACCTCGCGGAAGCGTGCCAGCTCCTTGTCGCCCCCTATCCCGGAAACGAAGGGGACGAAGAGGATGGCGAACACGGTGAAGACGATCATGGAGAAGACGGTCATCTTCTCGTAGATGTTGCCCTCCACGCCGCGATAGAGGGCGCTGCAGCCGGCAAGGGTGATGGGCAGGATGAGGACGACCATCGCGGCGGCGACCACTCTGGCCCTCATGACGGCCTCCCATCACCACCTTCCCCGTACGCCCGCAGCACCGCCTTGATGGAGGGGAAGAAGGCATCCTCGCCCAGCAGGGCGGTAAGCCCCGACCGGTCGAACTCCACCCTCACCTCCTCCAGCAGCTCGCAAAACACCAGCCGGGTTCCCTGCGCGGCCAGCAAGCCGTGCACCTTGCGCAGCGCGTCGGCCGCGGTGTAATCGACGTCGTTGACGGCGGCGGCATCGATGCAGAACCACGACAGCGGCGGCTGGGCCTCCCGGCTGAGCCGCGTGACATCGTCGGTGAAGACCTGCGCGTTGGCGTAGTACATGTTGTGCATGAAGCGGTAGATAATGAGACCGGGACGGATCTGTTCCGGGGTGCTCGCCTTTTGTTGCCGCCAGCCGTTCACATCGTCGGCCACCAGCAGCATGCTGTTGACCAGGTAGCCGTGACGGGTGTGGACCACCAGCGACAGGACGATGGCCAGCAGGATGCTCTGCTCGACACCCACCGAGATGACCGCGCAGGCGGTGAGCAGCGCCACCCAGAATTCCCAGGGGCGCTCGTGGAGTATGCTGTGCATCCCCTTCAAGTCGATCAGTTCCACCCCGATCAGGAAGACCACGCTGGAAAGCACCGGGTTCGGCAGGTAGGCGAGCGGGCCGGTCAGGAACAGCAGGACCAGCAGCACGCAGAGGCTCGCGGTGAGCTGCGAGAGCTGGCTCTGTCCTCCCGCGCTCTCCACCATCTGGGTCTTGGTGGGGCTGCCGTTCACCACGAAGGTCCCCGAGAGGGCGGCGCCGACGTTGGCGAGGGAAAGCCCCACCAGGTCGACGTTCTCGTTGAACGGCTCGTTGTAACGAGTGGCATAGGCGCGAGAGGTGGCGGCGCTCTGGGCCAGGATGACGATGAACATCGCGAAAGCAGTGGGGACCAGGGTGCGGATCAGGCTAAAATCGGTGAGACCGGCCGGCAGTCCGATGCCGGGGAGGCCGCTCGGCACCGCCCCCAGCACCCGCACGCCGTACCCCTGCAGCCCAAGCCCCCAGCTGGCGAGGATGGAGGCGATGATGGCGACCAGCGCGCCGGGGATCTTCCGTGACAGGCGGCGCGAGCCGACCAGGATGGCAAGGATGGAGAGGGAAAGAAGGAACGAGGGGAGGTTGGCGTTTTTGAACTGGTCGAGCAGCACGGAGAGTTTGCCGACGGTGCCGTGCCCTCCCCCCGGCAGCCCGAGCATGCCGGAGATCTCCCCCACGGCGACCTGGATCCCCACCCCGGTGAGGAAACCGACCAGCACGGTCCGCGAAAGAAAGTCCGCCAGGAAACCGAGCCGGGCCAGGCGGGCCAGGAACAGGAAGCCGGCCGCCATCAGCGCGAGGATGCCGGCCAGGGAGAGCCATTGGGGGGAGCCGGGCGCCGCCATCCCGGCGATGCCGCTGGCCAGGATGGCGGCGGTAGCGGAATCGGCCCCCACCACCAGGTGGCGGGAGGAACCGGAGAGGGCGTAGACGATCATGGGGATGAGGATGGTGTAGAGACCGGTGACCACGGGGGTCCCCGCGATGCGGGTGTAGCCCATCACCTCGGGGATGGCCAAAGCGGCCAGGGTGATGCCGGCCACCACGTCGGAGGGTATCCGGGAGGGGGCGAGGGGGAGCACGCCCTGCAGGACGGGGAAGCGGAAGCGTGGATGACCGCTGGTCATGGCCCCCGCCTCACGCTATCTTGCAGGGAATCCAGGCATCTTCGTCGAAGGAGTAGACGGCGCACATGCGGTGGTAGCCGTCGGCGATGATCAGCTTTCCGTTGGCGCGGTCGCGTACGAGCAGCAGCGGCGAGAGCGACTTGCCGCTCTTGATCTTCTTGCGGTCCTTCTCGACGTGCGAGTTGCTCACGCCGAGCAGCGACAGTCCCGAGGCCCTGAAGATGTCCTTGGACTTGAACTTGGTGACGTCGGCCTGGCGCAGTTTGCCGACTATCTTTTCGGCGTCGGCACACTCATAGGTGAGGGAAAGGTAGGAAAGCGCGGCGGGATAGTCCTGTTCTTCCGGTTCAGCCAACCACTTTATCTCGACCTCGTTGCCCATCTGACAGTCCTCCCGCTCGTTAATCCATGAATCTCTCCCTTGTATGCTACAGCATATCCAGCTTCCCGCAATCTATGCCTTTCTTCAGATGCTCTGCGTCTGGGTGAGCTCGGCCTTCAGCCAGGCATAGAGGACGGGGGCGGCGATGACGCCGTGCAGGCCGAAGACCGCTTCCAGGGTCACCATCGCGCAGAGGAGCTCCCAGGCCCGGGCGTTCACCTCGTGGCCGATGATCTTCGCGTTGAGGAAGTACTCCAGCTTGTGCACGACCACCAGGAAGACGAGCGAGGCGACCCCCACCATGGGAGAGGTGCCCAGGCTCAGGATCACGATCACGCTGTTGGAGATGAGGTTGCCGATCACCGGGATCAGCCCGGCCAGGAAGGTGACCATCACCAGCAGGGTCACCATCGGCAGGTGCACGTCGAAGAGGGGGAGAATGACGGCGAGGTAGCAGGCGGTCAGCGCGGTGTTGACCAGGGAGATCTTCAGCTGGGCGAAGACCACCTTTTGAAAGGAGTCGGTCAGCATCCTCGCCCTGCTGTACAACTCGGCCAGGAAGGAGTGCCCGTGGTCGGCGACCCTCACCCGGGCTATCGAGGTCATGCCGCCTATCACCATGCCGATCACGATGTGGACGAAGGTGATCACCCCGGCCGCCCCGGCGGAGGAGAGCCCTTTGCCGTTTTCCCTGAGGAAGGAGACCGCGTTCTCCCGCAGTTCGTCCGCCGAAGCGGGAAGTGCGATGGCCATGCTCTCCGGCAGCGACTGCCTGACCTTTTCCAGGGTCTCCGCCGAAGCCTCCAGCAGTGCGCTGAAGCCCTGGAACCCCTTCATCACCGAATAGAGGCCGAAGCCCGCCGCTGTAAAGGACGCCACCACCGCCACGGAAAGGGCGATCACCGCGGCTTCCTGCGCGGCACCTTCACCTTTGATCGGCAGGCGGCGGGCCAGCTTGGTGGTGACCACGTGTACCGCCATGCCGGCCAGCACGGTGGGGAGCAGGTTGAATTTGAGGACGACCACGGCCGCCACTACGGAGAGCACGTAGCTCGAAAGGAGATTCCTCTGCATGTCCACCCCTGTAAGCAGATGTAATCGGTGCACCGAAAGGCCTTGCCGGGGACCTCTCCCCTTGCGGCCGGTGACGGTTTGTCCGGCCGCGGTAGATTAGGACATGCCAAAGTGAAAGTCAAAGGATTTGACCTTACCTCATATGAGGTAGCGCATCCCCTAAAAGAGGCAGAAAACCGGCGGCCGGTGCGAAGTTTCCCGTAGGAGAATCCCCTTTTTTCAGGCTTTTCGGCCAGCCGGGGGAATTGGCATGGAGGGTGCTATAAGGAAAGGCAAGAAGTTAAAAAACCTACTCAGGAGAATGAAATGAAAAAGATCGTTTCTTCCATCGTTGCCGCCATCGCTGCTGTTGCTTTCGCTGGTGTTGTTTTCGCTGCTGACGCTACCCCGGCTGCTCCGGCTGCCGCTCCGGAAGCTGCTGCTCCGGCCGCTGAAAAAGCTCCGGCTAAGAAAGCAAAGAAAGCCAAGAAAGCTAAGAAGTCCAAGAAAGCTAAGAAAGCCGCCAAGAAAGAAGCAGCTCCGGCCGCTCCGGCTGCCGCTCCGGAAGCAGCTCCGGCTCCCGCAGCGAAGTAATTCGCTCCTAAACGAGTGCAAAAAAGGCCACGCCCTCCGGCGTGGCCTTTTTTTTGTCCCGAAATTCCGCCCCTCCTTTCGGATTGGGCTGTGCCACGATATACTAAAGCATGAGGTGGATCAGATAACCTGGGCAGCGAAGGGGATAACGACGTGAAAACGAAGAGCGTGCTGATCGGACTTTTTCTCGCCACGGTTTTTACCTTGTCATTTGCACAGCAACTTTTGGCGGCGCCCTTTTGCGCGGTTTTTTCCTACGGGGCGCAGTGCAGGTATTACACCTATGACCAATGCAAAAACGCAGTCGGCGCCAACGGATACTGTGCCGTCAATACGGCGGACACCCGCCAAACGGTAAGCGCCCCCTTCTGCGTGGTGCTTCCCTACGGCAACGTGAAGCGCTGCACCTACCAGGACGCCAAGGTCTGTAACGACGCCGCCACTGCAGCGGGTGGCGTCTGCCTGAGCACCAGGAGGGAAGTGGTCGCCACCGGGCAGGAGAAGGACCCGGCAGCGGTGGGTGAGGAAGGCTCGATCGGACTGGGAGCTGTCGGTGGCGTCGTCCCGGGCAACATGGGTGCACCGGCAGCGCCCCCTCCCATTCCCGGCATCTCGATTCCTCTTCTCAATAGCGTCCGCTAACCCCAAGTCCGGGGACGTGTGACCTCAGCAACGAAGAAAGGGGCCGCGGCATTGAGCGCGGCCCCTTTCTTGTTCTTTTGCACGGTTCTTCCTTCGTCCCCATCCTCAAATTCTCCTTTCCGGGACGGCATTTCATCCCGAAGACGACATGTCGCCCCATTTTACTGTCCTCCCACCTGCATTGCCCACCGATTTTGTGAAAAATCCCGCAGACTTGCCTGGTAACATCAGCTATTGGCACACATATCGAAGCGAAAACGAGAATTACGGCAGGTGAAATGTCGCCCACATCGCAATGGTCGACGCTCTGCTGGTGAATTTTCGAGGCCGTAACGGGGTCGGCGCCAAGGAAAGCTGACGGATTCGGCGCGGCCAGCCGGAAGCCGGGGCGACCGATGCTCGCCCCGCTACGGCAGGAGGGGAAAATGAGCGGCAGTTGGCACAAACGGCTCCTACGCCTCATCACCGTCCCCATCTTCCTCGCCATGTTGACGCCGCTGCAGGCTCTGGGCGGCGGGCTCACCATGTACGAGGTGGGCACGCCTGACACCGGCTACGCCTCCGCCGGCTATGCGGCTCGCGCCAACGACCCGGGCACCGTGCTGACCAACCCGGCGGGGATCACCCGGCTGAAGGGGAAGCAGCTCCTGCTGGGCGGCCACCTGCTCTACGGCCACGCGGAGTTCGAGCCCGACAGCGGCACCACCGTCAGGGGGAACGAGGGGGGCAACGCGGTCGGCCCCCTCCCCGGCCTGAACGGCTTCGCCACCTGGAAGGTCAACGACGACTTCGCGGTCGGCTTCGGCATGTTCTCCAACTTCGGGCTCGGGCTCTGGTACGACGGCAACTGGGTCGGCCGCTACTACGCCAAGGAGGCGATCCTGATGGGACTCTCCTTTTTGCCGGTGGCCGCCTACCGGATAACGGACAAGCTCTCGATCGGGGCGGGACCCAACATCATGCTCGGCTATCTGAAGAACACGGTGGCGATCAACAACGCCGATCCCGCTCTGGGGGACGGCGAGCTCCACTTGCGGGACACCGCCTGGGGCGTCGGCGCCAACGCGGGGCTCCTCTACGAACTCTCCCCGAGCACCCGTTTCGGGGTGACCTACACCTCGCCGATCAAGCTCGACTTTTCGCCGAGCACCGACTTCAGCGGCACCGGTCCCGGCATCACCGGCCTGTTGGCACAGCGCGGGCTCTACTCGAACCACCTCAACCTGGGGGTAACGGTGCCGCAGGCCGTGATGACCAGCTTCTACCACGACCTGAACGACCGCTGGGCCATCCTGGGCAACTTCGGCTGGCAGCAGTGGTCCCAGTTCGGCAAGGTTGACGTCTCGCTTGCCAACACCAGCAACCCCACGGGGCTCACCACCAACCTGAAGTACCGGGACACCTGGCACGGCGCGCTGGGCGCCCAGTACCGGATCGCACCCCCCTGGCTCATCACCGGCGGGGTCGCCTACGACAGCTCCATGATGGATGACGCCAACCGCTCCCCCTCCCTGCCGCTTGGCTGGGCGTGGCGTTTCGCGCTGGGTGGGCAGTGCGCGCTGACCAAGAGCGTGGACCTGGGCGTCGCCTACGAGTACCTGTACTCCGGCAACCCCGCTATCGACAAGTCGGGACAGCTTCCCGTGGCGCTGGGCGGCCGTGGCGACCTGAGCGGCAGCTATCCGAACATGTCGATCCAGTTCTTCTCAGCCAACGTGACCTGGAAGTTCTAGCCCGACGCCGGCTGGCGAGATAAACGATGTAGGGTGTAGGTACCGTTTTTCAGGAAAAGGAGGAGGTATGAAGCATAGAGCAGTGGTACCGGCGATGCTGGCGGTCAATAGCGCGGCCCTTCTGGCAGTTGCACCGGCCGTGGCGGAAACCATAAGCGGGCCCCCCGGCGCCCCCAGCGCCACAGTGGCGATCGACGGCAAGCAGATCCCGGCGCCACCCCAGCCCTTCGGAGGGGAGATCAAGGATACCGCGCAGCAGTCCAAGCCGTACTGGCCGGCACGCGTGGTGCCGCCCAAGGGGGCGCCCAACGTCCTCTTGATCATCACGGACGACGCCGGTTACGGCGTGCCGAGCACCTTCGGGGGGGTGATACCGACCCCCGCCCTGGACCGCATCGCCCAGAACGGTCTGCGCTACACCAACTTCCACTCTACCGCCCTCTCCTCCCCCACCCGGGCCGCCCTGATCACCGGCCGCAACCACCACTCGGCAGGCTTCGGGGTAATTTCGGAGCAGGCCACCGGCTACCCCGGCTACGACAGCGTGATCACCAAGGACAAGGCCACCGTGGGGCGCATCATGCGCGACAACGGCTACCACACCTCCTGGTTCGGCAAGAACCACAACACGCCCGCCTATCTCTGCTCGGAGGCCGGTCCCTTCGACCAGTGGCCGACCGGCATGGGGTTCGAGTACTTCTACGGCTTCATGGGCGGGGACACCAACCAGTGGCAGCCGGCCAACCTGGCCAGGAACACCACCTATATCTACCCGTTCCTGGACAACCCGAGCTACAACCTCACCACCGCCATGGCCGACGAGGCGATCGGCTACATGAACCGGATGCACACGCTGACGCCCGATCAGCCGTTCTTCGTCTATTACGCCCCCGGCGGCACCCACGC
>NZ_DATFBA010000361.1:0-5901 GCF_035254065.1 Geomonas sp. | reverse complement strand
CCCATGCCGGTCTCGGCCAGGGCCTTGCTGACCTCCCGGGGGTCGCATTGCCACCACCCAGCGCCCGGCGGCTCCAGGGTCAGGTCGATAAAATCAAGTCCCAGGTCGGCAAAGCGGCGGATCTCATCGGCGGGGTCGTGGCGGGGATGGTTCATGGCACCGACTTTCATGGCAGCTCTCCAAAAAGGTGCTCGGCGTTGAGCAGGGCCAACCTCGACTGGTCCACTTCCGGATGGCTGGAGGTCGGAGGAAGCAGTCCCAAAGGGGCCCAGATGGATTCCGGGAACCGGCAGGCGCGCCCCGGGCAGAGCCAGCGAAGGACGTTCATCACACTCCCCAGCAGCGGCCGGTCGTCTCCCAGGGTGCTGAGAAGCCTCTCCCAATCAAGCCCGACTCCCTGCGCGTAGAGAAGACTCAGGATGTCGGGCCAGTCCGTACGATCCATTTTCAGGATGTACAGCTTGGACAGGATCAGTTCTTCCACGGGGATCACCCTCAGCGAAACGCCGCGAATCCGGAGCTCCCAGCCCCGGGTGAGCCAGGTCTCGTCCACCGAAGCCTTCCCGTTCAGCATCCTCCAGAGGAAATCGATGATGTAGCCGTTCCGGGCGGAGCGGTAACTCCAGGTGGGGTCGTAGGGGAACTCGGTGTACTCCTGGAAGCCGAGCTCCCGGGTGATCTCGATGACCCTCCGGCTGTCCTGCTCTCTCAGGTAGATGTCCATGTCCTTGGTGTTGCGGACATAGGCCGAATAGACCGACACTGCCAGCCCGCCTCCCAGCGCGAAGGGGATGTCCTTCCCGGCGGTCTCGGTTATGAACCGGGCATAGACCGACCACTGCTCCGGCGGTATCAGGTCGGTAAGTCTCTGCGAAGCTGTTTCCTGTCCTATAGGCGCAGGCAAGGTTCCCACTGCTTTCTCCTCATGCTGGTGCCATTGTAGCACGGATGCCCCTCCGCCCGCACCATCCCCTCCGTCGCCCTTCATCCCCCAAATCTCTTGCAGGCGACGGCCCCTTTTCACCTGGTTGACATCATAGTATCACCCTAGTATCATCTAGAGATGCCACCTAAGGTAAGAGAGTTGATAGACCGCCTCCTGCAGGCGGGATTCATCGACCGGGGCGGTAAGGGGAGCCACCGCAACTTCACCCATGCGCGTTGCTCGAGGCCGGTCACCATATCAGGGAACCCAGGAGACGATGCCAAGCCATATCAGGAAAGGCAGGTAAAGGCCGCGATCGAGGAAACCAGGAAATGAGGAAAAGCGACAAATATCTCAAGATTGTGGAATGGTCGAAAGAGGACGGTTGCTATGTGGGAACCTGCCCCGGGCTCATTTATGGCGGTATCCACGGCGACGACGAAGCAGAAGTTTACCGGGAGCTCTGTGAGGCCGTGGCGGAGGCAATCGAGCTGTATGAGGCAGATAAGAGACCACTTCCTACTGAGACCGCAGGTAGGGAATATTCAGGCCGTTTCGTGCTCAGGATAGACAAGGAGCTGCATCGGGAGATCGCCCTTCGAGCGCTGCGGGCAGGTGAGAGCCTGAATAGCTACTGCCAGGAAATCCTCAAAAAGGGAGTTCGGCAAGAATAGCGGCCGTCTCCATTAGAAATATTGTGTTGACAGCGTTACTAATTAGAAATATATTGCGATAAAAATTAAACCGATACACGACAATACTAAACCATCCGCGAGGGTGGGACGGAAAGCCTATAGGGTCTCTCTGAGATAGCCGGGTCGCCGAAATATCACTGATATTGGCGACCCGGCTTTTTTGTTGCCAGTACGGTGTTCGCTGACCATTGCCTGCGGCGAGCCGACGAGGCGACGTAACATGGTGCGCGCGCTTCACCTGGGGGCTTTATGACAGAGAAGGTAACGGATGGCATCCTTGTGCTGTTGGCGGTGGTCAGTTTCTTCCTCTCCATCCACGGCGACGGCCGGGCCGGAACCACCATCGATGGCACCGCCCTCTATTCCTCTCACTGCTCCAGATGCCATGGCCCGCTGCCGGCGAAGTCGAGGGTGACGACCGCCCGGATCGTGCAGGCCATTTCCACGGTCAGCGTCATGAGACCGCTCTACGGCCTCTCCCTCTCCGAAATCAAGGCCATCGCCACGGCGTTCAGCACCCCCCCTTCCCCGTCTACTTCGCTGCCCAATCCGATTTGCCGCCCCAACTTGTCACCTCCAGTGGAAATCTCCTTCGCCGGCCGCAACGGCCGCGCGCCTGCGTGCTGGGTAAAGGGGAGCTGACACCGTAGCATTGACAACTCATCCCCCCGTCGTAACCTTACCGAGACCCGGACAGGGACCCTGCGCTGATAAGGGGGCGACATGGATGAGCTGCACGACCCACTCCGACATCTCCTCTTTCGTCTGGCTTCCCGGTTCCGCTCCGGCATTTTGAGGTGCAATTGGAGGTCGCTCTCCCTGCCGACCCTGCGCGACTTCCCGCGGGGGGCCTGTGGGGACGCTTCCCTGCTGCTAGCCAAGTATCTCCAGGTGCAACGGTGCGGCCTTGCCCACTACGTGCTCGGGGGGCGGGCGGGCCTTCCCCACGCCTGGCTCCAACTGCACGGTTTCGTCGTCGATATCACCGCCGACCAGTTCGACGACCAGGTCGCCGGCGTCATCGTATCTGCCGACAGCTCCTGGCACTGTTCCTTCCACGGCAAAATACATAGCCCCGCCGACTTCTGCCTGTACGACCGCGAGACCGTCTTCAAACTCACCCATGCATACCGGCAAATAAGCTCCCATCTGGATTCCTGAGCAGCAAGGCGAGGTTGCTGCGCAGTGCCCTCCGTTTTCCTCCGTTTTTCAGCAGTTCGCTCCCAAACTTTTCCTGTGCCGGCTAAAGAATTTCCCTCCATTGCCGAAGGATACGAAGTTGCGGCACCGGTTGCCGCCTCACCGAGGGAGGTGCTGGCGCTCGAGAAGACCTGCCTGGACCCCGACCTGTACAGGCTGGATTCCACCGGCACCGGTCTTTTGGCCGGAGTTCTTCAGGCAGAACTGACAGGCAGCATCCTCGCCGATGGTCCCACTTGAAGGGCTGGGCGAGAGATGGACAGGGGTAACAAGCGCCGCCGGTTATCGGCAGGACCGGTAAGCGGTGCAGCGCTGATCAAGAGACGACTATGGCGGTTCACATAATGATCTCCCGGATGAGCAGGCTGCTTGCGGCCGTGATCGGCCTGGCGCTGGTGGGGTACATCGGCTACCTGGTGGTGGCGCAGTACCGCAGCCAGTTGGCCCTGCAGGATACGGCGCTCAAGAGATTCACCTCGGACGCCACCAGGCGTGCCACCGCACTCAGCTTTTACTTCTCGGAGGGGAAAAGCGAGCTGAGGGACCTCGCCCGGAGCCGCGAGATCTCCTCCTACTTCGAAAATAAGGCGCTGGGGATGTCGATGGAGCACGGTCTGCGGGCAACCCTGCAGGTCGTAGACGACCTGTTCGACGCGACGCTCAAGTCCAAGGTCTCAAACGGGGGGCCGGCTTTTGACCGCTTGGTCTTCATCGACCGCTCGGGACAGGTACTGGCCGACACGGCACATGCCGGTGCCGGGAACTCCCCGCGCCAGTGGAAGCGCTACCTGAAGCCTGACGTGAACGTGGTTTCCATCGATACGGAGACCGCAGAGGGGGAGGTCAAGTTCCTCGTTTCCGCGCCGGTCCGCTTCAAGGCACACTACCAGGGCGAGGTGCTCGGCTGGCTGTCATCTGCCAAGGTGTATCGCTGCTTCATCCAGGGGCTGGACGAATCGAGCCGCTACCCTACCGCCTTCGTCTTCAACGAAAGCTACCTGTGCGTGCCGGAAGCGATCAGGGGAACGCTCGGTCCCGCCGGCGCACGCCTCCCGCACGACATCGTCCCCATGGTCCCCTACCGCATGCAGCCCTCCACCTCGCGCAGCGGCCCCGCGGGCTACGCCATCCTGGTTCCCGTGGAGGGGACCCCGGTTTCCATGGTCGCCTTCGTCCCGGCCGCCGGGGGCGTCGACGTCAACTCTCCGCGGCGCATGCTCTATACCACCGCCGGCATAGCGGCATTCATCCTCTTCGGGCTCTTCTACCTGCAGGTGATCAACACCAGGAACGCGGTGCTCAGGGCGCACCTGGAAGAGAAGACCCTGCGGGAGGCGGCGGTGGGGGAGAAAAACCGCCTGCTTGCCGCCGAGATCGAGGAGCGCCGCCAGACCGACCTCACCCTCAGGGAGTCGCGGCAGCAGCTGCTCGACATCATCTCCTTTCTCCCCGACGCCACCATGGTAATCGACCGGGACGGCAAGGTGGTGGCCTGGAACAAGGCGATCGAGGTGATGAGCGGGGTCAAGGCGGAGGAGATGATCGGCAAGGGGGATTACGAGTACGCCATCCCCTTCTATGGAAAAAGAAGGCCGGTGCTGATCGACCTCGCCCTGCACCCGGATCCCGAAAACAATTGCTACGGCTCACTGCGCAACGATGACTCCATCATCTACGGCGAGACCTTCACTCCCCATCTCGGCCCCGACACCTACCTGGCCGGCTCCGCCTCGGTCCTCAGGAACTCCCAGGGCGAGGTGACCGCCGCCATCGAGTGTATCCGGGACGTAAGCGACCGGCTGCGGGCGGAGCGGCTGATCAGGGAGAGCGAGGCGACCCTGAGATCGCTGATGGATTCCATGCCGGCCGGCGTGTGGTGGTATGACGAGGAGCAACGGGTCGAATACCTGAACAGCCGCTTCGCCGAGCTCTTCGGCTACCAGCTGGAGGAGATCCCCACCGTGAACCACTGGCTGGTGCACGCCTACCCCGATGCCGACCAGCGTTTCGCCCTGATGGAGGGGAGGCAAAAGGTGATCGAGCAGGCCAGGGGCACCGGCGCCGCCGTGCCGCCGCTGGAAACGATGGTCGCCTGCCGGGACGGCAGGGTGCGCCACATCATCGTCAACACCCAGTTCTCCCAGGGGCGCACCCTGGAGATCTTCACCGACATCACTGAACAGGAATTCATCAACAACGAGCTCCTCAAGGTGCAGAAGATGGAGTCGCTGGGGGTGCTGGCGGGGGGGATCGCCCACGATTTCAACAATATCCTGACCGGCATCATCGGCTACCTGTCGCTTGCCCAGATGTTCCTGGAGGAGGGGCACGCCGCCCACCCGATGCTGGTGTCGGCCGAGAACGCGTCCCAGCGCGCCTCGGAGCTTGCCTACCAGTTGCTCACCTTCGCCAAGGGTGGGGCGCCCAACAAGAAGGTGGTCTCGGTGTCGCACCTGGTGGAAGAGGCGGTCTCCCTCTCGCTGCGCGGGACCAGCGTCCAGAAGAAGATGGTCTGGGGCTGCACCCTGCGGGAGGTGGAAGCCGATGCCGGCCAGCTCAACCAGGCATTCAACAACATCGTGATCAACGCGGTGCACGCCATGCCCGAAGGGGGGACCTTGACGGTGCGGGGCGACAACGTGCAGCTGGAAATGGGGAACCCCTTCTCGCTGGAACCGGGGCCTTACGTGCGGATACTGTTCGAGGACGAAGGGTGCGGCATCCCCGAGGAGGTGCTGAAGAAGATCTTCGACCCCTACTTCACCACCAAGGCGCGCGGCAACGGACTCGGCCTGGCCTCCACCCTCTCCATCATCAGCAAGCACGGCGGCCACATCCAGGTACACTCCCAGGTCGGCGTCGGGACCACCTTCTCCATCTACCTACCCGCCGCACTGGCGTCGACGGGCGACGGGGAGAGCGGGGCTGCGGCCTGTCGGCTCCCGCGCCAAGCGGGGGGCACGGTCCTGGTCATGGACGACGAGCAGATGATCCGTGATCTCTGTTCCAAGATGCTGAGGGCGCTCGGCTACCAGGTGGCCACCTGCGGCGACGGGGTGGAGGCGATAGAGAAATACCGGG
>NZ_DATFBA010000360.1:0-8977 GCF_035254065.1 Geomonas sp. | reverse complement strand
GAATCGTGCACACCGAGAACGCCTTGGCCCGGCATGACATGGGAGCGGGGAGAGTGGCTGCCGGAGTGGCCACCCTGATTGCTAACCTGCCAAGGACGCTAGTTTACCGGTTGCTGAAAGCTGTCGGCGGCCATCAGGCAGGACGGGGTTAATGGAGATCTCTTTGCCAGAAGTTCATATCATCATCCTGAACTGGAACGGCTGGCAGGATACCGTCGAGTGCGTGCGATCCTGCCAAAGGCTGAACTAC
Organism: Geomonas sp.; assembly: GCF_035254065.1. Lineage (GTDB taxonomy): Bacteria > Desulfobacterota > Desulfuromonadia > Geobacterales > Geobacteraceae > Geomonas. The sequence goes on along the minus strand of NZ_DATFBA010000360.1, from coordinate 8,727 downwards.
GGGAACTTCCGGCTCTTGGTGGTGGACAACGCATCCTCGGACCGGTCCGAGGCCATCCTGCGGGAAGAATTCCCTGACTTGGAGTTCCTTCAGGCCGGCGCCAACCTCGGCTATGCCGGCGGCAACAACGCCGGCATCCGCCGCGCCATGGCGAAGGGCGCCGACTACGTCTGGCTGCTCAATAACGACACCGTGGTCGATCCCAACGCTCTCAGCGAGATGGTGCCGGTCGCGGAAGCGGACACCTCGGTCGGCATGATTGGGCCCAAGATCCTCCTGCATTCCCAGCCGGACCACCTGAACTGCATCGGTTCCACCATCGACCTCAGGACCGGGCAGCCGCGCCTGCTGGCCCTCGGGGAAAAGGACGACGGCCGCTTCGACGAGATTGCCGAGATGGACACCCTGTCCGGGTGCAGCCTCCTCGTCCGCAGCGCTCTGGTGGAACGAGTCGGGCTGCTGGACGACAGGTTCTTTCTCTTTTACGAGGAGACGGACTGGATCCTGCGGGCGAAAAAGGCGGGCTTCAAAATGCTGTACGTGCCGAAGGCGAGAATCTGGCACAAGGTCTCGGCCTCGGTGGGAGGGCACCAGTCTCCCCTCATGCTCTATTACATGATCCGCAACAACGCGCTTCTCATGCGCAAGAATGTCGGGAGGGGATCCTACCTCCTGTTCCTGGTGATCTTCCTGTTGCTGGTGATTCCGAAGAAGCTCATCAATGTGCTCTTGCTGAATTCGGAGCGCAGGATACAGAAGGCGAGGGCGATCCTGACCGGCCTTTGCCATTTCTTTGCCGGCCGTTTCGGCCAGTACACTCCTCGCTGAGCGTTCCATGGGGCTTTTAGTGCAACCGACAGTCAGCATCATCGTTCCGGTCTACAACTGCGAAAAGTACGTCGCGCAGGCCATCGACAGCGTCCTGGGGCAGGGTTACCCGGCGGTGGAGTGCATCGTGGTTGACGACGGCTCGACCGACGGCACCGCCGAGGTGGCCCGCAGCTACGGGGCGCGGGTGCGCTACCTCCGGCAGGACAACCAGGAGCGCTCGGCGGCGCGCAACAACGGCATCGCGCAGGCAACCGGCAGCTACATTGGGTTTCTGGACGCAGACGACCTGCTGCTGCCGGGAAAGCTGGCGGAGCAGGTAGCTTTCCTGGAGGGTCATCCGGAGTATGACGTGGTCTACTCGCGGGTCAGCTATTTCCGGGAAGAAAGCGGCAGGGATGGCTACACGGTCAGGAGACCGACGCCGTCCGGAGACATCCTGCCGCTTTTGATCTACACGAACTTCATCACCATGAACTCCCCGCTGTTCAGAAGGGACGCGGTGGCCCGGGTGCAGGGATTCGACACTGCCTACTGCCGTTACGAAGATTGGGACTTCCTGCTCCGCCTGGCGCTCACCGGTTCGCGGTTCGGTTTTCTCGACAGCTGCAACGCCGCCTGCCGGATGCACGGGGAAAACACCGTGAAGGATCTCCTGCGCATGTTCGAGGCGAAGCTGGCAGTGGCGCGCAAGGTGGTGGGGCTCTACGAAGCTCAGTTGGCCGAGTGCGGCATCGACGGCCGGGACGTAGCCGCCTTCCACTCAGCCGACTACGGCAGAAAGCTGATCCTGGCCGGCCGGGTCGAGGAAGGGAGAAGGCTGATCGATGAAGCCTGCCGGCGCGGCTTCCCGCACGCGCGCAAGTTCCGTCTGTTCTCGCTGGCGGCAGGAGTGGCTGGACACCGGCTGCTGGGCGCGGTGCAGAGATACGCCGATTACCTGGTGAAGTACCGGAAGGCTTCCTCCGGAAAATGACGAACAAGGTCTCCAGGATAATTTACGCGGCACTGATCGCCGCGGCGCTCGCCGTCGTGATAGGCGGGAAGTTCCCCTCGGTCGGAAAGCATTTCCTGAAAAAGGAGGCCGTCCCGCAGGGGGATCTCTCCCGTCTCAGCGGGCTCGACCGTTTCAGCCAACCGGTCAAGGTGGTCACCCCGACCCCCACCGCTCCCTTGGAAAATGCCGCGGTGGTCACCATGGGGGATTCCTTCTTCAACAGTTCCCTGGAGTCCGACCTCTTCGCGAACGAGGTGGCGCGCAAGGGAGGTATGGCCGTCCACAACGTTGCCCTCCGTAAGGACTTCGAGCCGTGCAGCTACCCCCTGGCCTATCTCGCCAGCATCGGCTACCGCGGCGACCGCCGGCGGATCCTGGTGCTGGAAACGGTGGAGCGAAACACCTTCGAGCGGACCATCAGGTACTGCGCCGCCGCCCGTACCTCTGCCGCCCCTACCGATACGCTGGCCAACAGGGTGCTGGACAACGGAGACGTGGAGTATTTTTTCAAGAACAACCTGGTGGTCCATCCGTTGTTGAAATGGCTGAAGAACGCCCGCTTCAGGTGGTTCGGCAAGGTGGACCAGGCCATCGGCGCCTACAGCGAAAACCCGTCGATGTTATTTTTTCACAGCGATCTCGATTTCGCGGCCATAAAGAAGGATGACGCGGTGGTGGACGCTGCCGCCGACCAGGTCGCCTGGCTGGCCGCTCTCCTGCGTGAGCGCTACAACATGGAGCTTCTTTACGTGGTGATGCCCGACAAGTACTCGCTTTACCGCCGGTACGTGCGGGATGCCACCCCCTATGACCTGTTCGTGCCTCGACTGGTTGACCGCCTGCACCGGCGCGGCGTGCACGCCCTCGACATGTACAGTGCTTATCTCAACCGCGAGACCCCAGGCCACCCCTTCTTCTTTGCCGGAGACACCCACTACACCGCGGCCGGCAAGGCGGTTTTAGTGGATGAGTGTCTGCGGGAAATTGCCGCTATCAACGGGGAGAGGTCGCGATGAGCCGGGGCTGGAAATTCCTCTACGCGGCGGTCATGCTGTTCGCCCTCTTCATCGTGGTCGGCGGCAAGTGTCCCTCCATCGGGCGCGCCTTCATGGCACCGGAGCCGCCGGGACAGTCGGGCGGCGACCTGTACCGGCTGAGCGAGCTGGACCGGTTCAGGGAGGAGATCACCCTGGGGCGGCAGGCCCCCATGGGCACCCTGGAAGAGGCCGACGTGCTCACCCTGGGCGATTCCTTCTTCAACAGCAACCTGGGATCGGATCTCTTTGCCAGCGAGCTCGCCGGCAGGCTGGGGCGCAAGGTCTACAACCTGCGCAGCGACACCTTCTTCGAGCCGCAGAGCTATCCGCTCTCCTTCCTGGAGAGCATCGGGTATCAGCCGGGCAAGAAGAGGGTCCTGATCCTGGAGAGCGTGGAGCGCAGCGTGCTGGATCGCGGCGACACCTACAACGCGGCGAGCGGTTCCTCCGGCAACAAGATCGACGCCATCGCCTTCAAGGTGTTGAAGAACAGTGACGTCGAATATTTCTTCAAGAACAACGTCATTGTGCACCCGGTAGAGAAGTGGCTGAAGAACGTCAGGTTCGACTACTTCAGGATCGTCGACAAGTCGGTCGGCTCTTTTTCCGAAAACCCGGACATGCTCTTCTACCAGCGCGACATCGATTTCGGAAAAACGAGAAAGAGCGACGCCCTCTTGGACCAGACGGCTGACAGCATCGAGCGCTTGTCCAAAACGCTGCAAAAGCGCTACAATGTCGAGTTGATTTACGTGGTCATCCCGAACAAGTACTCGGTCTATCACCACCTGGTCCAGGACGGTTACCGTTACGATGATTTCATCCCAAGGCTTTCCCGCAAGCTGACCGCGCGAGGGGTCAAAAACATCGACCTCTACTCGCTCTACTGCCGTTACAACAAGCCGGGGATGCCCCTTCTTTACTATGCGTCTGATACGCACTACACGCCGCTTGGGAAGCGGTTGCTGGTGGATGCGTGCGCGGCGGCAATCGAGAAGGTAGAGAAGGAAAGACTTTAAGCGAAAGCAATCCCCCCTGTCCCCCCTTTATCAAGGGGGGGACCTGCAGCGGAGATGATCAGTCGATCGGACAACGCTGAAAACGGGGGGCAGGAGAGCAGCTGGTGAACTTCAATTCCATAGAATTTTTGCTCTTCGTCCCCGGACTCTTCCTGTGCCTGTACTTCACGGCGCAGCGGTTCCGCTGGGTGATGCTGCTGGGGGCGAGCTTCTATTTCTACCTGACCTTGAAGCACCTCTACCTGCTGGTCGCGCTGCTGGTCGTTTCGGCCGTCACCTATCTGTGCGGCATCCTGCTCGACCGCTGCCAGAGCGGCGGATGGAAAAGGATCCTCTTTTGGAGCGGCATCATCGCGAACCTTTCGGTGCTGGTGGGGATGAAGTACCTTCCCTTCCTGGAGCGGAACCTGAACGCGCTGCTGGGACGGTTCTCGACGCATCTCGCGGTGCCGGAAGGGCGGGTGCTGGTCTCCATCGGCGTTTCCTATTTCGTCTTCCAGGCCCTCTCTTACCTGATCGATATCCACCTCTACGGAGAAAAGCCCGAGCGCCATGCCGGCTACTTCGCACTCTACCTGGCCTTCTTCCCGAAACTGCTGCAGGGGCCGATCGAGCGGGGGCGGGACCTGCTGCCGCAATTGCGTGAAGCGGGGCGCTTTGACCATGACGAGTTCCAGGCGGGGCTCCTCCAGTTCGGCTGGGGGATGTTCAAAAAGGCGGTGGTGGCGGATCGGCTTGCCATCTACGTGAACGCGGTCTACGGCGACGTCCACTCCTACAGCGGGCTTTCGCTGCTTTTCGCCACCTACCTCTACGCCTTCCAGCTCTATTACGATTTCTCCGGCTACACTGACATGGCGCTGGGGATCGGGCGGATGTTCAACGTTCGGCTCACCCAGAACTTCAACGCCCCCTACCTGGCGAGCTCGGTGGCCGATTTCTGGCGGCGCTGGCACATCTCCTTCTCCCGCTGGATCCTCGATTACCTCTTCGCACCCTTGCACATGCAGCTGCGCTACTGGAAGAAGTGGGGGACCGCAATCGCGCTCTTCGTCGCCTTCCTGTCCTCCGGGATCTGGCACGGCGCCAGCTGGGGGTTCGTGATCTGGGGGGCGCTGCACGGCCTGTACCTGGCCTGCTCGGTGCTCTACAAGCCGCTCCAGAAGAAGATCTACCAGCGGCTGGGATTGGAGAAGTCCTTGGCGCAGAAGGTCTGGCAGATCGCCGTCACCTTCCACCTGGTCTGCTTCGCCTGGATCTTCTTCCGGGCCAATTCCATTGCCGACGCCCTCTACGTGGTCTCGCACCTGTTCGCGGGTGTCTCCGGCTTCGGAAAGGTGCTGCTCGCGCACGGGGGCACCGACCTGGCGATCGCCGCCGTCTCGATACTGGTGATCTGGCTGGTGGCGCTCGTCAAGGAGCGCACTCGGCTTGGTGCTGACTTCTTCCAGGCGGCGCCGCTGCCGCTTCGTTGGAGCGCTTACTTTGGACTGGTTGCCGGAATTCTCCTTTTTAATATGGACAGTAACGCCGGTTTTATCTATTTTAACTTCTGACCTTGCGCGTCTTAATGGGAAGGCGGGGATCGTGAAGGGGGATTTTTGAAGATCGTTTTCCTGGCGCCATTCGGAATCCGCCCCAAGGGGACCGTGATCGCCCGCATGATCCCGCTCGCCGTGGAGCTCCAGGCCCTGGGGCACGAGGTGGTGATCGTCGCGCCCCCCTACACGAACCCCGAGGATTCCGGCTTGACCGAGACGGTATGCGGGGTGCGGCTTCGCAACGTGACGCTCGGGCCCAGCAACAGGGCGCTCGCGGTGCTGCCGCTTGCCTGGCGCATGTTCCGCGCGGCGCTGGCCGAGAAGCCTGATCTGGTCCACCTCTTCAAGCCCAAGGGGTACGGCGGGGTGGCCGCCATGCTGCAGATCGTGCTGCAGCGGGCCGGACTCCGGCTGCCGCCTCTCTTGGTCGATACCGATGATTGGGAAGGGAAGGGGGGGATGAACGAACTCCATCCCTACGGCGGGGCCGAGCGGCGCTTTTACCAGTTCCAGGAGCTCTGGCTGCTGAACCGGGCGGTCGGGGTGACCGTGGCGAGCCGCGCGCTCGAGGAGCTTGCCGCCGAAAACGGGGTTCCCCGCGCCCGGCTGCTCTATCTCCCCAATGGCGCCGTCGCCTCCGCTGCCGGTGCGGGCATGGCCATCCGCGAAAAGCTGGGGATCGACCCGCAGGCGCCGGTCGTGCTCCTCTACACCCGCTTCTTCGAGTTCAGCCAGGAGAAGTTGCATTACCTCTTCGCCGAGATCTTCCGGAAGGTACCCGGCGTCCGTTTCCTGGTGGTCGGCAAGGGACGCGGCGAAGAAGAGGGGAGTCTTGTCGCCTCGGCCCGGGAGGATGGATACGAGCAGGCCCTGCTGATGGCCGGCTGGCTCGAACCTGCAGCCATCCCCGATTATCTGGCGGCCGGCGACGTGGCCATCTATCCGTTCGCCGACACCCTGGTCAACCGGACCAAGTGTCCGGCCAAGCTCACCGAGCTCCTGTTGGCGGAGAGGGCGGTGGTCGCCGACCGGGTGGGACAGCTGGCCGAGTACATCAGGGACGGCCAGTCGGGCATCCTCTGCGATCCTGACAACTGGCAGGAAATGGCGGCGCGGACGGTCGAGCTGCTCGCTTCGCCGGAGAGAAGGCGCTTGCTGGGTAAAGAGGCGCGCAGCTACATGCTGGAAGCCTTCAGCTGGCGGGAGTCCGCTACCCGGCTGGCGGAGTTTTATTCGCAGACATCGGCTTAACTTTTAGCGCCCTGCCTCTAGGGCCAGGGATTTTGATTTTTCACCGGAGTCTTTTCAATGACCGAAAGAAGAAAAGGCCTGCTCTATATCGCGCTGCTGCTGGCGGTCGTACTGGCCTGCTTTTCCAAGATACTCTTCACCCATCAGATTGTGCGCGCGCCCGACATCATCGCCGAGTTCTACTGGGGGATCCGAGGGATTCACACCATGAAATTCCTCGATCTCTTCAGGGTGGACCTGGCCGCGGACTGGAACATGCTGATCAACAGCGGCCTCACCCTTGAGGGGGGCTCCGCCTCCTCGCAGCTGCTGTTCGTGCGCAACCTGGTCTTCTGGCTGTTCCCGCCGCCGGAGAGCGTGGCGTGGTACATGGTGCTGCACCTGTTCTTCGGCGCAGCCGGTACCTACTGCTGTTGCCGGCTGATAGGGGCCAGCCGCTTCGCTTCCGTTTTGGGGGGCTTGATTTTCGCGCTGGCACCGGAAAACGCCTCCCTCATCAACGCCGGCCACGTCATGAAGATTGCCACCATCTCCTTCGCGCCGTGGGCCTTCTTCTTCCTGGAAAAGGGGTTCCGGAGCCGCCGCCTTTTCTATTTCCTGCTCACGGCGGTGACGCTCGCCTACCAGTTCTTCCACACCCACTGGCAGATCGCCTACTACACCTGTCTGGCGGTCGGGGTCTACTGCATCGCCCGCTCGGTGGTGATCCTGGTCAAGGAGCGGGGGGACAAGCAGGAGGTGGCCCGACTGTTCGGGCTGAACCTGACCCTGCTGGTGTTCTTCCTGACCACCGTTGCCATCTCCCTGGCCCCGCTCTCCAACTGGGCCAAGGGCTCCAACCGCGCAGGCACCACCGCCGCTGTCTCCGCTCCTGCTGGTGCCGCTGCCCAGTCCAGCAGCACCATGAACCGTGACGAAGCGATGTCCTGGTCCATGCCGCCTGAGGAGACCGCGGCCTTCATCATCCCCGGCATGTTTGGCTTCTCCCGCCAGGAAGGGGGGGAGAACCCCAAGAACATCGCCTCCTACTACTGGGGCAGGATGAACTTCACCCAGACCGTCAGCTACATGGGGCTGCTTCCCTGGCTGCTTTTGCCGCTGCCGCTCATTTTCCGGCGCGACCGCTACACTTGGCTCGCCCTTGCCGCCATTGTGGTCGGGATCTTCTTCTCGATGGGGAAGTACACCCCCTTCTACAACCTGCTGTTCGATCACTTCCCCGGCATCAATCGTTTCCGGGTGCCCAAGATGATGATGTTCATCCCGGTGCTTGGCCTCGGGGTGCTTTCCGCCTTGGGGCTTGATCTGCTGCTTGACCCCGCGGTGCGCGCCACCCGGGCCTTCAAGCGCTATCTCCTCGGCATCTTCCTGCTGCCGGTGGTGCTGCTGGTTGTGCTGGGGATCGAGGTGGCAGGGAGCAAGTTCTGGATCGAGAGGCTGATCGATATGATCGGGCAGCCGACCCGCTACGAGCAGGCGAGCACACAGCTCGTCCTGCAGCGCTGGGGGAACCTGGTCACCGAGACCGGCATCGCGGCAGCGGTCGCCACCCTCTTTGCCGCCGCCTTTTCCTTTTTCCAGCGCGGCACGCTGAGCGTAAAGGCCCTTCCCTTGGTCTTGCTGGCGCTCTTTCTCGCCGACGTGGGGCGGGTCAACGCCAAATTCCTCTTCCTGATCGACGAGCCGCAGCAGGTGAGGGGGGTGAAAACTCCGGAGATCGAGTTCCTGGCCGGCCAGTCCAAGGAGTACCGGGTGCTCCCGATGAACGGCGACCCGATGCAGTACGTCTCCGCGGGCATCCCGGTCATGTACACCTCCAACGCGGTTCAACAGCGACGCTGGCAGGACTTCCTCGACAACTTCTCGATGGCCTCCCCGATGCCGGACCTCATCAACCTGCGCTACCTGGTGGAGCCCAAGGAACAGTACGAGCAGGACAAGGCGAAGATGGACCCTGCCCGCTTCGTGCCCGTTTTCTTCTCTCCTGGCGGCTCGGTGGTGGTGGAAAACCGCCATGTGCTCCCCAAGGCGTGGCTGGTGCCAAGCGCCGCGGT
>NZ_DATFBA010000359.1:0-9978 GCF_035254065.1 Geomonas sp. | reverse complement strand
GGCGATCTTCTCGGTACGCAACGGCGAGAAATTCAAGTACGGCGTCGGGATCAACATCGAGCAGGCCATTACGGAGAACCTGGGTTTCTTCCTGCGCGCCATGCAGGCCGACGGCCGGACGGAAACCTATGCCTTCACCGAGACGGACGGTTCGCTGGGAACCGGCTTTGCGCTGAAGGGGGCTGCCTGGGGACGCGCTCAGGACACGGTCGGCATCGGCTACCTGCGAAATACCCTGTCGGAGCACCGCCGCCGCTACCTGGGGGCGGGCGGGATTTCTTTCTTCATCGGCGACGGCGCGCTCAACTATCGTCCCGAGCAGGTGTTCGAAACCTATTACAGCGTGAATGTCTGGAAGAGTGTTTTCCTGACCGCCGATTACCAGCGCATGTGGAACCCGGCCTACAATGCCGACCGGGGGCCGGCCAATTTCTTTGGCATGCGCTTCCACGCGGAGTTCTGAACGCCATGACCCTGCAAGCCATTCAGAACATCAATCTGGACTCCCTGGCTGACACGCTGCTCAGCCTCGTGACGGCCTTTGTGCTGGGCAGCCTGATCGGCTTCGAACGCCAGTACCGCCAGCGCACGGCCGGGCTGCGCACCAATGTCCTGGTGGCGGTCGGTGCCGCCATTTTCGTGGATATGGCCAACCGCCTGGGCGGCCACGACGGCGCCGTCCATGTGGTGGCCTACGTGGTGTCCGGCATCGGCTTCCTGGGGGCCGGGGTCATCATGCGGGAGGAAGGCAACGTCCGGGGGCTCAACACGGCGGCGACCCTGTGGGGGTCCGCTGCGGTCGGGGCCTGCGCGGGTGCCGATCTCCTTCTGGAGGCCGCACTGGGGGCCATCTTCGTCCTGGCGGCCAATACCCTGCTGCGCCCGGTGGTCAACCGGATCAACCGCCAACCCATCGACACCCTCGCCGTCGAAGTGACCAACACGGTCTATGTCATCGCCCAGACCGCCCAACAGAAGGAGGCGCTACGCCTGCTGGAGTCGATGTTGGAGGCTGCGGGCCACGGCACCCGCGACCTCGTGGTCCATGCCTTCGGCGATGACGCCGTCGAGATCGAGGCCGTGCTGCTGGCGACGGCCGTCGATGGGGAGCAGTTGGACCGGCTGACCCGGCAACTGGCTGAGCAGCCCTTCATCTCCCAGGCTTTTTGGAGCCCGAGCACCACCGAATGACCCTTCCAGGACGAGCGCAACATGGACGATCTGAACAATCTCGCTCAACTCGGCGGTGAGGACTCGACCCCGGAACGCCAAGCGGCGACCCGGCGCAGCACTTGGGTCAGCGTGGCCGTTAATATCGGCCTGACCCTCGCCCAGGTGGCCGCCGGCCTGCTGTCGGGTTCCCAGGGGCTGATCGCCGACGGTATCCACTCTCTCTCCGACCTGGTTGCCGACTTCGTGGTCCTGATGGCGTCCCACCATGCCCACAAGGCGCCCGACGCCGACCACCATTATGGCCACCAGCGCTACGAGAATGCCGCCTCTCTCGTCCTGGGCGGGCTGCTGCTCGCGGTGGGGCTGGGGATGGCCGGGTCGGCGGTGCACAAACTGCAGACGCCCGAGAGCATCCCGACGGTGCAGACAGTCGCCTTGTGGGTGGCGCTGGGCGCGCTGGCCGCCAAGGAAATCCTCTTCCGCTACATGCTCGCCGTCGCCGAGCGGGTGCGCTCCAGCCTGCTGGTGGCCAATGCCTGGCATGCCCGTTCCGACGCGGCCTCGTCCCTGGTAGTCGCCCTGGGGATCGGCGGGAACCTGATGGGGGTCACCCTGCTCGATCCCATCGCGGCCCTGGTGGTCGGCCTCATGGTGGCCCGCATGGGATGGGGTTTCACCTGGGATGCCCTGCACGACCTCACCGACCGCGCCGCCACGGAGGAACAGATCGCCGGGATTGCCGCCGATATCCTGGCGACGCCCGGCGTCCTGGGCCTGCATGCCCTGAAGACCCGCAAGGCCGGCGACATGATCCTGGCCGATGTTCATCTGGAAATCGACGGCACCCTGACGGTGGCCGAGGGGCATGACATCGCCCGTCAGGCCAAGCTCGCCGTGATGGCGCGGCATCCGGTCCTCTACCTGATGACCCACGTCGATCCCGTCCTGCCGAAAGAGAAGGCGGTGGCCCGATGAGCAAGTATTCCCCGTTCTTTCCTCGCCAGGTGGTCGAGGCCGGCGGCAACCGCTGGGATTGGGCATTGTTGCCCATGGTCCTGGCGGTCCTGGTACTGCTCGCCTACGGCGGCCAGCAGATGGCCACGCCCTACCAGGTCGGGGAAGAGATCCCGCTGTCCCTCGATCCCGACAACCTGCCGTACTATCTGCTGCGCACCACCCTGCGCATGTTCATCGCGCTGGGCGCCTCGCTGGTGTTCAGTTGCGTCTTCGCCACCCTGACCACCAAGTACCGGGCTGCCGAGCGGGTGCTGGTGCCCATTCTCGACATCCTCCAGTCCATCCCCGTCCTCGGCTTCCTGTCGATCACGGTCACCGGATTCATCGCGCTCTTTCCGGGCAACCTCCTGGGGGTGGAGTGCGCAGCCATCTTCGCCATCTTCACGTCACAGGCCTGGAACATGGCCTTCAGTGCCTACCAGGGCTTCCGTACCGTCCCCGCCGAACTGACGGAGGCTGCCCGGGTCTTCCAGCTTTCCGGCTGGCAGCGCTTCTGGCGGCTGGAACTGCCCTTCGCCACCCCGGGCCTGCTGTGGAACATGATGATGTCCATGTCTGGCGGCTGGTTCTTCGTGGTGGCTTCAGAAGCGATTTCCGTCTCCAACCAGAACATCAAGCTGCCCGGGATCGGCTCCTACATCGCCTTGGCCATCGAGCAGCGCAACCTCGGTGCCATCGGCTGGGCCATCGGCGCCATGCTGATCGGCGTGCTCCTCTACGACCAGTTGTTCTTCCGGCCGCTGCTGGCCTGGGCCGACCGCTTCCGCTTCGAGGAAACCGGCGGCGCCACTGCCCAGGATTCCTGGCTCCTGGCCTGGTTTCGCCGCACCGAGCGGATGCAGGGCCTCGCCGCGGCCTTCGGGCGGCTGCTGGAGCGCTCCTTTGCCGCCTTTCGCCTGCGCTACGACGGCACCTCGGCCCGTGCCCGTCCAAGGGTCCGGGCAAATACCTCCGAGCGCATCTGGGATGCGGTCATCGCCGCCGCCATCTTCTATGCCCTCTGGACCCTGGTCCGTTTCGTCCATACCGAGGTGGGCTGGAGCGAGGTCGGCCGGGTCTTCCTTCTCGGCGGTTTCACCATGCTGCGGGTGGTCGTCCTGATCGCCCTGGCGGCGGTGGTCTGGATTCCCGTTGGGGTCTGGATCGGCATGAACCCGAAACTCTCCGAGCGGGCGCAGGCGGCCATCCAGTTCCTGGCCGCCTTCCCGGCCAACCTGATGTTCCCGGTGGCGGTCATCGCGGTGGTCAAGTTCCACCTCAATCCGGACATCTGGCTCTCGCCCCTCATGATCCTGGGCACCCAGTGGTACCTCCTGTTCAACGTGATCGCCGGGGCGTCCACCATTCCCACGGAACTGCGCTATGCGGCCAGGAATCTCGGCCTCAAGGGGCCGCTCCTGTGGCGCCGCTACCTGCTGCCGGCCATCTTCCCGAGCTTCGTGACCGGCGCCATCACGGCCTCCGGCGGCTCCTGGAACGCGAGCATCGTCGCCGAGTACGTCACCTGGGGCGACACCACCCTGAAGGCCCACGGTCTGGGCAGCTACATCGCCGAGATGACGGCTGTCGGCGACTTCCCCCGCATTGCCCTGGGCATCGGCGTCATGTGCGTCTTCGTCATGGGCTTCAACCACTTCATCTGGCGGCGGCTCTATCGGATGGCCGAGAACCGCCTGCATTTCTAGGAACGAGCGAAATGGCAGCTCCCCTCATCGAACTCCGGTCGGTTGGCAAGTCCTTCAAGTCGGCCGACGGCACCGCCCGCGCCGTCCTGGAAAGCGTCGACTTCACCTTGCGGGAGGGCGAGATCGTCGCCCTGCTGGGCCAGTCCGGTTCCGGGAAATCCACCCTGTTGCGCCTCATGGCCGGCCTGATCCCTGCCGATCACGGCCAGGTGCTCTACCGGGGCATGCCGCTCTATGGGCCGGCCGATGGGATCAGCATGGTCTTCCAGTCCTTCGCCCTGTTTCCCTGGCTCACGGTCCAGAAGAACGTCGAGCTGGGTCTCGAAGCCCGAGGGGTGCCTCCCAAGGAGCGGGCCGAACGGGCCGAGGCCGCCATCGAGCTGATCGGCCTCGCCGGCTTCGAGGGTGCCCTGCCGCGGGAACTGTCGGGGGGCATGCGCCAGCGCGTGGGCATCGCCCGCGCCCTGGTCCTGGAGCCGGAAGTGCTGCTCATGGACGAGGCCTTCTCGGCCCTCGACGTCCTGACCGGCGAGCGCCTGCGGGAGGACATCCTGGATCTGTGGGAAAGCCGGCAGCTATCCACGAAAGCCATCCTGGTGGTCTCCCACAATATCGAGGAAGCCGTCATGATGGCCGACCGGGTGCTGGTCTTTGCGAGCGACCCTGGGCGCGTGCGCGACGAGTTGCCCATCCCCTTGCCCCGGCCGAGGGACGAGGAAAGCGGGGGCGTCCGGTCCCTCATCGATAGTGTCTACGGGCTGATGACGGTCGGCTCCCAGCGTCACGGCCGGGTGAGCACGACGGAAGTGAAGCTGCAACTGGGCGACCGCCTGCCCGAGGCTGACGTGGCCCGTATCGAGGGCTTCCTGGAAGTGCTGGTGGATGAGCCCTTCGCCGGCCGGGCGGACTTGCCGAAGATCGCCGAGGAAACCGGGCTGTCCGACCACGAACTCCTCAATGTCTCCAAGGCGCTCACCCTTCTGGAGTTTGCCGTGCTGGAAGGGGGCGACATCCAGCTGACGCCCCTGGGTGAGCACTTTGTCCGTGCCGAACAGTCGGAACAGCATGCCCTATTCGCCCAGCGGGTGCTCGACAACGTGCCCCTGGTGGCCTACATCCGCCAGGCCCTGGAGCGCGATCCGTCGGGCGACCTGCATGAGGATCTCTTCCTCCGCCTGCTGCGCTTCACCCTGAACGAGGAGGATGCCAAGACCGCCCTCCGGGTGGCCATCGAATGGGGGCGCTTTGGCAACCTGTTCGAGTACGACTACACCACGGGCATCATCCATCTGCAGAAGGATGATGAAGCCACTCTCGACTGACGGCATGACCGTTCTCCATGGACACAGCGTGGACTTCACCCCTTCTCGCCAATAGTCGGCTTTGGTGGATATAGCAGTCGTTGAGGCGCAGCAATCCTCGGGGTCACCAATAGCCGCTACTGGCCGGGTTGAGGCAGTGCCACCAGAAATGGGCTCGCCGGAAACCTGCCATTGAGCGGGGGCGGCGAGGCCCTGGCTATTGAAATTGGATAGCGGCCTCGAGAGGTGGCTTGTGGCTGACTACCGTCGGTCTTTGGGCTCCATAAGCCTACATCCGGCCTTGCGACTGCCTTTTGACAGCCTGGCGGGCAGCCCGCGACCCGTTGCTGCCGTTCGCAGGAGCCGTCTGAGAGGCTGGTTTGTGGAGTGAACCGGTATGTCGGGCTCGAGCGGCGAATTTGCATCAGTCTATCGGTCACGGAGATGGCATAATTTATGATGAATAACTTGCCTAGATCCAGAACCCTGCCAGAGCGTGACTGCCTCCCTATCTGCCGCCGCCATTGATCCCCTCCGCGAATCCCTCGCCCGGTTAGCGAGGGGAAAGTCGCAGGCGCTTACAAACCTCCTGCACGACGTTGAAGTCCACACGACTATCGACGGCACTAGGGTCGTCTGCCACTGCCATACCCTAAAGCTCGACGCTCAAGGACGGCCGATGGTACGTGATCTCGTGCGGGTCATCTGTGACCAAGTGCTGGACTTTGCAATCCCACGCAGCCGGATCGCTGAGGCCGAGTCAGAGTTCCTGGCGACGCGTTCCACTGCAAAGTTCGCACGCCTAACGGTCGAGGCGCGTCGCCTCTTCACCGACCTCGCTCAGTCGGGTGAAGGGGGCGAGTTGCTGCTTTTTGTCCTCGCTGAGCGACTCCTGAAGCTTCCCCAATTGCTCTGCAAGATGTCGCTGAAGACAAACTCACGGATGCACGTTCACGGGGCGGATGGGCTCCACGCCGGTGTTGACGACGCGACTGGACGATTGGTCCTGTACTGGGGAGAGTCAAAGATTTTCGCTGATGGGATTACCGCGATTCGTGAATGCCTCGGATCGCTGGCCCCAATGCTGCTCGACGACGCCAACGGAGGCAGCGCATCAGATCGTGACCTGCAGTTGCTTCAACGCCACGTTGACCTAGATGACGCCGCCCTTGAGGCGGCACTGAAGGCATTCCTTGACGTTGAGGGGGAACATTACAACTCTGTTGAGTTCCGCGGCCTGTGCTTGGTTGGGTTCGACTGTGATGCTTATCCCAGCGCCCATTGCCAGTCACCGACAGTTGTTGATCTCTCGACAGTCGTGAAGAGAATTAGTGAGCTCTTGCCGAAGTGGAAGGCACAAATCAAGCACAGGATCCAGGAGGAGAAGCTTGACGTCTTCGGTCTCCACTTCATTTGCGTTCCTTTCCCGTCAGCGGACGACTTTCGTGCGCGCCTACGCGAAGAGCTTGATCTTGCCCCCGCGTCCCCAGTCGCGGCGCTTGAGGCTGTGGCGTCTGGTGATGACGCTGTGAGAGCTGCCGCCGTATCCACCGCGACCGCCAAGCCTGCGCGCCGCAAGAAATCGCCGGAGGTCTCGTGACCCTCCGCAACCTCGGGCCCTGGCTGCTGACGCGACCCACCTTTACCCAGCGCCTCGATGCCGTCGTAGCCGATGCTCTTTGCGAGGAATTGGGAAACTGCTTCGTGCGGCACCACCAGTGGAGCAACATCGAGCATGACTGGCAGTACCTGCTGCTATCGGCAAGCGTATTGGCAGCCTCAAACGAGGGCGCCTGCCAGGCAGCGGCACTGCGCATTGCACAGGCGTGCCTTACAATTCCCGACACTTCTGACCACCGGCGTGACTCAGCGGCGCTCGTGCTCGACACTTTGGCGAACCACCCCGCCATCGCTCTAGCGGTTTCCCGAGCCCTGCTTCGCCCCGGACTGGAGAAGCGACTGCCGGCTCCCGCTCGCATCGAGTGGACTCAACGTGCGCTTGATCATTCAATAGTCCTGTCAAACGACTCGGTCCTCCGCGTAAATCACTTTCAGCGGCGCTTTTGGCAGAACGTCGTTGCGCACGAATGGGTGAGCGTATCTGCGCCAACGTCGGCGGGTAAGTCATTCATCATGACACGTTGGATTGGCGAGCAACTCCGCGGCAACCCACGCGCGATAGTGGTGTACCTCGTTCCTACGCGTGCATTGATTCATCAGGTTGAAACGGACTTGGCGGCATTCCTTGTTGAAGAGGGAATCACAGACATTCCAGTGTCGTCCCTGCCACTTGCGCGCACGCTCGTGCCCGGCCGTGGAACCGTACTCGTGTTCACGCAGGAGCGGCTGCACATTCTCCTCGCCGCCGTGCCCCAGTTGCGTGTCGATGTCTTGGTGGTTGATGAGGCCCATAAGGTTGGCGACCGACAGCGCGGGGTGCTGCTCCAGCATGTGATCGAGCGAGTCGTCCAGATTAACCCGTCGGCGCGCCTAGTCTTCGCCAGTCCGATGACGAGCAATCCGGAGATACTGCTGGAGGACGCCGTACAGGGCACCAACACAGCCGCACTCACGAGCGAGGACGTCACTATTAGCCAGAACCTGCTGTGGGTTTCGCAAGTTGCTGGACAGCCACGGCAGTGGGAGGTGACCGCGTGTATCCCCGACAAGCAGGTGCCGTTGGGCCGGCTGACCCTGCCGGCCAACCCGTCGTCCGAGAGCAAGCGCCTCTCCTTCGTTGCCTTCGCCATGGGCGGTCTCCGGGCAGGGAACATCGTTTACGTCAACGGGGCGGCCGATGCGGAGAAGATCGCCGCGCAGTTATACGACCTCTCTGGCCCAGAGGGTGAAGTGCGCAACTCTGACGTCGATGATCTCATCGAGTTAGCGCGGCGAGTCGTTCATCCAGAGTTCCGGCTTGCGACGTTTCTGCGGCGTGGCATTGCATTCCACTATGGGAATTTGCCTTTGCTGATCCGGACCGAGATAGAGAGGCTCTTTTCGGCCAACATCGTCCGTTATTTAGTCTGCACATCAACGCTCATCGAGGGAGTCAACATGTCGTGCCGCTCCATTTTTCTGCGCGGTCCGCAGAAGGGGCGCGGGCGTCCAATGTCTGCCGATGACTTTTGGAATCTCGCAGGTCGCGCTGGTAGGTGGGGACGTGAGTTTCAAGGAAACGTCGTGTGCGTGGATGCAACTCGTCCGGGCCTCTGGGGGCCAGACGGAGCGCCGCAGCGTCGTGCGCGGTATGCGATTCGGCGCACAGCCGACGTCGTGCTCGGCGATGGAAGCGCACTGCTCCAGTTCATCGAGGCGGGAGCGGCCCCGGAGATTGCAGCGCGGCGCTCGGAGTTGGAGTACGTATTCGCGTACCTCGTGGCGCTGCACGGGCGCTACGGTTCTGTTCGTTCGGCGCCATGGGCGCGTCGGTATGACGAGGCTCTTCTCGGTCCCATCGCTGAAGCAGTCGCGGCGCGGGCGGCGACCCTCGAGACGCCAATGGAAGTCGTGGAGCGAAACCCCGGAGTTAATCCAGTTACCATGGACGCGGTGCTGCGGTACTTCAGGGAGCGCCAAGGGGCCATTGAGGAACTACTACCGGTCGACCCCGCAGACGAAGGAGCCGTTGCCGCCTACACGCGCATCTTCGTGCGGCTCGCCCGGTTGATGACGCCCCGCCTGGGGCCCACGCCTGGTCGGTCGGCCATGCTTGCGCTGACGGTCGTGCAGTGGATGCGGGGGTTCCCTCTCGCGCGCCTGATTGCTGGTCGAATTGACTACTGCGAGCGCAATAAGCGGCCATACAAAACGCCCGAAGTAATTCGCTCCGTAATGGAGGAGGTCGAGCAGATCGCTAGATTCGAGGCGCCAAGGGCACTCGCTGTGTACCGCGACCTTCTCCAATTGCACCTAACAGCCCTTGGTCGCCAGGATCTAGTCGAGCGCATGCCCGACCTCAGTGTGCTCCTCGAGCTTGGCGTTAGCCACCTCACGCAAGTCTCGTTAATCGGGATCGGACTCTCGCGCACGTCCGCGATCACCCTCTCCGACCTCATTGCCGCCGACCAGTTGACGGAGACGCAGGTATTGGCTTGGGTTGAGGAGAACCGCGCTGTTTGGAGCGAGGCGGACCTTCCTGCACTAGTGAAGCGAGAGATCCAGCACGTACTCACAGCGCGGCGTGCCGTAGCGTAAGACTGAACAGTTACGGACAAAGCTTCGCCAGGATGTCGCTCACAGACGGCAGCCAATGAAGTTCCGCTTCCAATCCATAGCGTGTGCCTTGGCGACGGATCGCCACGGTCCGCTCCTGGCCCAGGTTGTGTAAAAACATATGGCATGGTCTGCAAAGTGGGGATGTGGCCCATTGAAGTCCGTCAAGTTTTGCCTTGGGTGGTAATCATCCCGTCCCTGCGCAGCCAAAATAGGCCGATAGTGGGAAACCGGTTTTCTACCTTCAGGGTTTTTCGCGTTTTTACACAGCCTCGGCCGAACAGAGACGAAAGCCCCCCATATTGCTGGCTAATACCGGTCAGTAACAGCAAGCGTGCTTTCACGCTGGTCAATAGAGTCCGGCCCCAGCGGTCAACTTGACCGGAATCCGCAGCAAAACTTGTGGACTCCCGGAGAGCATTCACCCGAAGAATTCAATCTAATTGTCTACTAGGAGACTTCTAGCTGTTTACTGACCATGTGTTCCCACTACGATCCTCAAACCGACCCGCAACGCCTCAAGTCCCATTTCGGCATCATCGACCTGCCGCTCGGATTGAAGCCCAGCCTGTGGCCGGGCTACCACG
>NZ_DATFBA010000358.1:0-5057 GCF_035254065.1 Geomonas sp. | reverse complement strand
GATGAGTTAATTAACCTTATTAAAACTAGAATTACTGAGATAGAAATGAAGCGGCAATTATAATTTACCTACCTAACTAAGTAAACGCCATTCAACTTCATCTTGGCATGTGATGTACGAAAGGATCATCCGGTGGGTAATACTTTTCATACACAACAGTGCAGCTCCGACAAGGGAAGTAAGACATAGCGTTTTCTCCTTATTTAATTAGTGAGTTAAGGGGTCAACTGATCTTCGGCGTAGCTACATTCTTATCTTCTGGGGGTGAGAGACCGATGCGAGAGGGTGCCTGAGCGTGCAGATTCCGCACTCGAAAGGGGCTTCATCAAATCCATATCACAAACGTCGTGAACAGGAGTAATCTAGAGCTATCACACAAAGGACTCAAAGGAGAATTACTATGTCACGCAAAGCTATTCTTTATGGTATTCGAATAGGAGTGGTGACCGCTGTCTTTTCAGTAGGTTACATTTGTGGCTCCATGAATTCTCACAATGCCAGTGCGCAGATGGGGGATCTCGGAGGAGAGTTGATGCAAAAAGCCGCTGGTAGCGGAGGAATGATTGGGAGTGTTGCTCAACTCGGCACAGCAATTACCGACATGGAGCAACACGTCAACGGTCTTCAAAAAAATATCGACACACTGAAGAAGGTAAAAGCAACACTGGGCGGGAAGTAGGTTATAGTTTCAACGAGTGGCGAGGATGCTGTTAGAGCTACCTAGGAACTGACGCTTCAGGAGGTGTTTAGAACCGGCTAAAAGATGGCATTGTGGAGTATGGAATGAGCATACCGGTGATATTTGCCAATGGCAAAGGCGGATACCTTCACAGATGCACTCTGGATCTTATGATTCGAGAAAAGGAGATCGTAGCCTTTCGTAGATCCAATGGATGGGTTCAGGTTGGTATTGATCCAGTTCGAGGTTCTGATCAGGAATCTAAGCCGTGGCTGGGCAACAGGTGGGATGATCTTCAATCTATGTAGCGCCCCAATTTGGTATGAAGACAGAGGCACGGGAATATCAGTACTAACTATATGAACTTCCTGAGAAAAAACTCGACAAAGATTCGGACGTGAAGCTTATTCATACTTTTCGCGGGACAGGCTATGCCTTCAGAGCGGAATGATTGATGTTCTTATACTACGAGCCTCGGATCGCCTTTCTAGGCTGTGTGAATTGTGAATCTGCTACAGATTTTGACCCGGGATCGGCGCCAATTTTGCTCCACCCACATGGCGTCGGCCTTCCTCCCAAGGGCTGAGCCCATAGAAATCTCTCCCCTCCCCTTGGAAGCCGAGCCGCTTCTCCTCACAGCCGATACTGCAATCTCCATCCTACCCATAGGGTGGTAAACCCCACGGTCAGAAAGTGCCTGGAAAGGCAGTTCCCAACACCACGCCGTCGGAGGATCATCTTAAACTGTGAGGTTTGACCAGAACTGCAGGAGGAATGACGACTTCGAGGAGGAATGAGAGCAGTACCTTGTGTACAGAGTGGAGATGAGACAGGTGGTGACCAGGAAAATGAGTTCGCTCCTTGTGTTGCTGGCGATAACCGTTTATCCTTCTCCACCTTTGCGCGTCGTCGAACACCTTCTTCACGGGCACGCTCCGTCGCTTCCGCCTCCCGACGTTGCCGTTCAATCTCTAATTTTCGCTCACGCATTTGCCTCTCCAACTCCGCCTTCTGTTGGGCATCTTCAACAAACTTGGCAGTGGAATTGGAGCAGGCTTTGAGCTCTTTCATTATCGCCGCAAGCTTCGAGGGAAACTCCCCCGCTTTTCCTTCCTGCTATTTTCGAACCCACTCCGTTCCATGATATGGAGAATATCCAGCATAACCTACTGCAGCGACAGGTCCACGTAGGTCCGCACCACGGTGGTCTCCAGGCTCCGGGACCAGGGGTACCTGCTGCGCCTCGGCGATTACCATCTCGACGAAATCACGCGCTGCGGCAAGCAAACCGGGATTTTCCCCACAGAGGTCCAGATCGTAGCTTACATCAAGGGTCGCCTGGTGGCTCCAGGTCCAGTTGCTGGCATAGGGGCGCAGGATGAACTGGTTCTCGCTAGAAGCGCTCACACGTGATGGTCCTCTCGGCCCCAGAGAAGGGAAACAGGTTGGACCGGGCTACCTAGGACAACGCCCGTATCCATCGCCCTTTCGCGCTCTTCGATGCTGCTCACAGCTTGTGGCGGGTGCGCACTTTCATACCATAGCCATACCTCAGTTGGCAGTAACCTCCAAAATTTGTCTACCATGCTACATCATGTCTCGGTGACGGTGATGAGTAATGAAATCTGATGGCGTGAGGTCCCCTGTCAGCACAGGTCATTCCTCGGTTGACCTCCGAGACAGCTGGAACAGGGGGAATGGAAGGACACAGCCTTTCAAAAATTGTCTGGAGGCTCTCGCGTCTGTTCTGGTCAGTGAGTCGCCTTTTCCCGTTTATCGCGCAGCCGCTGTGCGGCCAAAAGGAAACTCTCTAGGCGAGCTTCCACCAGTTGCGGGAAAGCGTTCCCGTCGGCCTCGATGGCGAGGAAGGGGAGGTCTGTTCCCGCCCCGCCCTTCTCCAGCCCCGCCCTCCTCCCGCTGAGCACTGCCTCGGCGATCCTACTGGGCATGCAGCCGAAAGGCCCGATGCTGATCACGCCGTGCACCCCGTGCCCCAGTTCCAGCAGTGTGGCTCCGATGGTGAGGGTCGCCTCGGTGGCGAGTTGTGGGTTCAGCAGCGAGCTGCTGGCGCGCACCAGCTCGGCCACGTGGTGCCCCTCCCCCTGGAAATAGCCAGAGCGGGAAAGTTGCTGGTCGACCGTCCGCCGGTCGCTTGCCTTGACCTGCCGGTCCAGAAACGAGCCAATCAGCTCCCTGGCCTGCAAGCTTTTCGAGGCGAGCCCATGGAACATGCAGTAGTCGCTGTACTGAATCCACTCGGTGATGGAGGCGGTGCGAACCACGATACCCCGCTCGGCTAGGCGCTCCACAAGCCACTGCCGGGAAAAGGCGTCGTGGCGTACGTAGATCTCCCCGAGGAGCAGGATTATGATCGGCAGCCTTCCCTCCTTGCGCGGCAAAGAGCAGAGGGCGGCAGCTTCCTCCCCGATGACCCGGAAAAGAGTTTTGTTGTCGTCCCTCTCGAGACTGGCGAAGATGCGTTCCTTCATCAAGCCCAGCCGCTCAAGGGCGACCGATGGATCGAGCGCCTGCGCCCGGAGTGATGCTTCGATCTCGTCCAGCCCGTCTCCGACACAGAGGGCCTGCCATCCCCGGCGGGCGAACCGGTACGGCAAGCCGGCATAGCCGTTCTCGCAACTAGGGCTCAATATGGCGACATTCTGGATGCAGTTCTTGGCCAGGTAGTTTTTCATGAATACCCGGTACTGCCCGAAGCGGCAGGGGCCGTCGGATCCGGGCATGAAGAAGTACAGCAATTCCTCCGGGCGCTTTTCCTGCTGCAGGTACCTGCGCAGCGAACCGACAGTCAGCAGTAGCGGCAGACATTCCTTGCAGGTGGCCACACCCTTACCGAGGTTTAACTCCTCCAATCCCGGGGGCGGGGCGGCCACTGCGTCGATGCCGGCGTATCGGAAGGCGCAGGCAAAGCCCCGGGAGGCTGCGGCCCCCATGCTCGGAACCAGCACTCGCACTCCGGGGTCGCAGAGGCGGCGTCCGCCACCGTAGGCATCGCGGCGACCGGGGATAAAGCTCCGCTCCTTATCCCCCACTCCAGAGGCATCAGCGCTGCGGGGCGAGACGCAGCGATCCCGGTAGTTGCGCACCACGTCGAGGAACGCCTCGATCCTGGTGTCAATGCCGGCGTCGGCGGTATGGGCGTCGAGTTCCAGGGTGAGGGAGGGCTTCTGTCCCATCCGGTCCCTAAAATAGCCGAGCAGGAAGGAGTCCGGACCGCAGCCGAAGCTGGTGACGAACACCCCGAAAAGGTTCGGATGCCGCTTGACCAGGTCGGCAACCTGCAGGATCTGCCGGCCGGTACTCCAGTACATCAGTTCGCCCGCCGCGGCGCCCTCCCCGCGGGGGAGGAAGTCATGGGGGATAACGGTGCAACCGCGACTGGAGAACTTCTGCGGGATGGAGAGGTTCGCGAGGCTGCGGAAGGCGTGGTAGGGTCGCCCGAAGAGGACCACGGCTGTGGCATCGGCAGCGAGCCCGGCCAGAAAGCGGCGGCCCCGCTCCTGCATCTCTCTGTGCAACACAATTAACGACTCCCACCCCCGGGTAAAGGCGCGGCGGGACCGGGCTGCGGCGAAGCCGAGCCGCTTGCCGATGGCGAGGAACTCTTCTTGCACCTTGTGCGGGGCCTGAAAATCGAGCACGGCGGTGAGCAGCCGTGGCTGCACCTCCCCAGGGAAGGCGGCGGCAAGATAGTACGGCTCCGCCTGGACCAGGGGACAGGTGCAGTTCGCCTCGCCTGGTTTCCCCTCAAGCGCCGCGTTCTTCACATGGGGAAGGAAGAGGTAGTCTACCCCGGCGTCGAGCGCGCTGCGAAGATAGCCGTGGCTGAGCAGCACCGGGTGGCAAAAGGGAGCTGCGGCGGCGCCGATGCCGTTCGGGGCTGGGAGGGAGGGGGTGACCACCCGCATGCCGAGCTCCGCGAAAAAGTGGGCATATAGCGGGTAGAGGGTGCTGGCGAAGAGCGAGGGGAGGACTCCGACAGAGGGACCGCCTGCGACCGGTGCGGGGGCGTATCTGCGGAAGACCAGCTCCTCGCGCAGGGCGACCAGGTCCTCTCCCCGCCCGTAAGCGGTGCGCCGTCCCTCGTACCTGCTGCAGGCGCCTCCGAAGGGTAAGGTGCGCCCGTCCAGGACGACCCGCGACACGCTGCACTTTCGGTCGCACCCCTCCCGGCCGGGGCAGTTGAACGGTTCGAGAAGACGGACCTCGCGGCCGGCCAGGAGCCCGAGGTCGAAATCCCCCCGCTCCAGGAGCCCCCCCTCTAGCCTGCGCAGGACCTCGAGGGCAGCGCCGAAGGCCCCCATCAGCCCCGGCTCAGGCGGGACCACGATGGCCTGGCCGCAGAGGGCCGCCATCGCCG
>NZ_DATFBA010000357.1:0-9385 GCF_035254065.1 Geomonas sp. | reverse complement strand
ATCCCCGAATGCCTTTATCGGGGATCCATGATTCCAGGAGGTAAAGGCTGGATTCCCGATCAAAACCGTTTCGGGAATGACAGTTTTACGAGCTGGCGGAAGACTGCCAATCAGGGTCCATTGCTAGTTTGAAATTCGGTTCTCTCTGTGCTCTCTGTGGCCTCTGTGAGAGATCGCCTTTGCCTTCGTTCTCACATTTCCAGGATCAGCGGCAGGATCACCGGCCGCCTTTCGATGGTCTTGTTGAAGAAGCGCCTGAGCACCCGGCGCACTTCCAGCTTCACCTCGTTCCAGTCGGTGAGCACCTCGGTGTTCACCAGCGCCAGGGTGTCCAGCACCACCTTCTTCGCCTCGTCCAGGTACTGCTGGCTCTCGTCCTCGAAGACGAAGCCGCGCGAGACGATGTCGGGGCCGTAGATGATCTCGCCTGACACCTGGTTGATGCCGATGATGACCACCACCATGCCGTCCTCGGAGAGGTGCTTCCTGTCCTTGAGGACCACGTTGCCGACGTCCCCCACCCCCTTGCCGTCCACGAAGACGCGCCCGGTGTCCACCTGGCCGACGATCTTTCCCTCTCCGCCGTGGAAGCGGATCACGTCGCCGTTCACCGCCAAAATGGTGCGCTCCTTGGGGGTGCCTACCTTCTGGGCCAGCTGGCCGTGCTTCACCAGGTGCCGGTACTCGCCGTGTACCGGCACGAAGAACCTGGGACGCACCAGGTTGTGCAGAAGCTTCAGCTCTTCTTGGCTGGCATGGCCGGAGACGTGGACCTCGGAGACCTTTTCGTGGATCACCTCGGCGCCGCGCCGGTACAGGTGGTTCATCAGGTCGGAGATGGTCTTCTCGTTCCCCGGGATGAAGCGTGAGGAGAGGATCACCGTGTCCCCCTCCTCCACCTTGATCTGCTTGTGGTCGTCCATGGCGATCCGGGTGAGCGCGCTCATCGGCTCCCCCTGGCTCCCGGTGGTGATCATGCAGACCTCCTCCTTGGGAAGCCTCGGCATCTCCTTCAGGTCGATCAGGAGGTCGTCCGGGATCCTCAGGTAGCCGAGCTCGCGGGCGATCTGCACGTTGGCGATCATGGAGCGGCCGTTCAACAGCACCTTCCGGCCGCTCTTCTGCGCGGCGTCCACCACCTGCTGCACCCGGTGCACGTTGCTGGAGAAGGCGGCCACGATGACGCGGCCGGTGCAGCGCGGGAAGATCTCGGCGAAGGCGTCCCCCACCAGCCGCTCGGAGAGGGTGTACCCCTCCCGCTCCACGTTGGTGGAATCGGCGAAGAGCGCCAGCACCCCTTCCTCGCCATAGCGGGAGAAGGTGGCCAGGTCGGTCAGCTCGCCGTCCACCGGGGTCTGGTCCAGCTTGAAGTCCCCGGTGTGGATCACCACCCCTTCCGGGCAGCTGATGGCCAGCGCGCAGCCGTCCACGATGGAGTGGGCGACCCTGATGAACTCGACGTAGAACTTGCCGAGGCCGATCATCTCGCGCGGCCTCACCACGCGCAGGTCGGTCTTCTCGTCGAGGTCGTACTCCTTGAGCTTCTCTTTGACAAGACCCAAGGTCAGCGCGGTGCCGAAGATGGGAGGGTTGATGTCCCTCAGCACGTAGGGGAGAGCCCCGATGTGGTCCTCATGGCCGTGGGTGAGCAGGATGCCGCGGATTTTGTCGGCCCGCTCCACCAGGTAGCTGATGTCCGGGATGACCATGTCGATCCCGAGCATGTACGGTTCCGGGAACATCAGGCCGCAGTCGACCACCACGATGTCCTCGCCGTACTCGAAGACCGCCATGTTGAGGCCGATCTCGCCCAGCCCCCCCAGCGCCACGAACTTGAGGCCCCCTTCGGGAATGGGAGGTCTTTGTTCGGATAGTTCAGATAGTTCTACTTCTTCCAATTACCAGTCCTTGAGATTGTTAGGGTCCCTGCTGCTTCGGCACCAGGGCGGCTATCTTGGCATCGCACTTGGCGATCCACTCCGTGCCGGGGGAATAGATCCAGGCGATGGCGTAGAAGGAGCTCCGGAGCGTCCGGTAGGCGATCAGCGCCCCCTTCACGTCCCCTCCCCCTTCCATCGCCTGCCCGAGCCCCCACAGCTTCTGCGCGCTACTCTCCACCAACGGGCTCCCCGGGGTGTACATGTGGATCGCCGACTCGTATCCCGCCACCGCGGCGGGGTAGTTGCCGGCGCGCATCCCCTGCTCACCTTTCTCGTACTGGACGTGCTGCCGGTACAAGGTGGCGCCCCAAAGAAGCAGCAGGGAGATGATCGCGGCGACCGCCACATTGAGCGCTATGGTTTTGACTCGTTCCATGTCAGTTCAGGTTTATCCGTTTCATTCCCCTCACCCCTTGAGGGGAGAGGTGGCCGAAGTTTTACCCATTTCCCTCGCCCCTTTAGGGGAGAGGGTGGCCGAAGGCCGGGTGAGGGCGTCTTTCCCGGTTTTATCCTTTGAAGAAGCCGGGGACGGCGACCAGCAGGGCGCCCAAAAGGGCCACCACCACGCCGACCAGCACCGCCAGCGCCGCCAGGATGTCTAAGGGCTTTTTCAGCCGGTGAGCGGCCGGGAGGCCCCAAACGACCAGCGCCAGCCCCGCGACCACCATCGCCAGGTAGACTGCCGACATTTAAGGCGCCTCCAGCCGTGCAGCGATCGCCTCGCGCACCCGGTTCATCAATTCACCCTCCGGCACCCCCGCAGTCGGTATCGGCTCGCCGAAGCTGACGCTGATGGTGCCCGGCCGCAACTCCAGCTTTCCGGAGGCGTTGGCGGGGTTGATCTTCCTGCTGCCGTTGATGGTGAACGGCACGATCGGCACCGCCGCCTTCACCGCCAGCAGGAAGCCGCCCCGTTTGAAGGGCAACAGCCAGCCGTCCTTGGTGCGGGTCCCTTCCGGGAAGATCACCACGCTGGTGCCGGCGGTGATCCGCTCGGCCGCCTGCTTGATGCTCTTCAGGGCCTTCCTGCCATCGCTTCGGTCCAGCGGGATGTACCCCGCGCGCTTCATGGCGGAGCCGAAGAGCGGGTAGCGGAAGAGCTCCTCCTTGGCGATCCAGGAAAAGCGGCGCGGGATCGAAAGCGTGAGGGCGTTGATGTCGAAGTTCCCCTGGTGGTTCCCCATGTAGATCACCGGCCCCGTCAGCGGCACGTTCTCGGTGCCATCCACCTTGAGCCGGATGCCGGCGACCCGCAACAGCCAGGCACTCCAGAACTTCGCCAAGGCGTGCGCGGAACGGCCGGTCGCGTCGAAGAGGCCGGCGACGACGGCGCACAGACTGCAAGCTAATGTGAAGGGGATCAGGAAAAAAAGTTGGTAGAGACGTGCACGCAGCATGAGAAGTCACCCGTTGGATAATCCCGGCAAAGTTACTTTTTTTTACCGCCGGAGTCAAACAAATTGCAGTAAATAGCCTGGGCTGACCACAGCCACCTCCCAAAGACCTCCTTTCCCAACCCCGGCTCGATACAATTGGGGACAATCTGTCCATCCCGTCAGCGAGCGCCCAAACTCTCCAGGGAGGGCACGCATCGTCGTGTAACACCTCCCGATTGCCGAAAATCTCCTTTCGATCCTTCCACCTTGATGATAATGTCCCGGCCAATTCCCTTCGATATCCGAGATGTTGCGCATCAACCACCGTGGCTGCAAAAAAAATTTCACCTGCACGGGAACTTTTCTCTCTTCCTCCCTGTCTAAGCGTGTAAAGGCGTAAGGCCGCACGACAATCCGATCCGTTACGGACCGATGATTGATACAAACGACAGGAGGATCCAGACATGAAAAGATCACGCGCTGTGAAGAGGCTGATCATCGGCCTCGGAATGCTGGCAACTATCACCCCTTTTGCCCTGCCGGCCATGGTTTCGCCGGCAGTGGCTAGCGAACGGCTTTCACGCATCAAGGCGGCGCCCCGCATCACCGCTGTGACCGTCTACCCCGACCGGGCGATGACCACCCGCTCCACAACGCTCTCGCTCAAGCCGGGGAACTACCTGGTCTCCTTCGAAGGGCTGCCGGCCCTCCTCCAGGATGACTCGGTACGGGTCTCCGGCAAGGGGAGCGCCGGCACAACCATCGTTGGGCTGGAAGTGAAGCGGGCCTTCACCGAGCAGGTGCCGGAGAAGCGGGCCGCGGAACTGGAAAAGGAGATCCGGCAGCTGAAGCTAAAGGTTGCCGGCATCGAGGCTAAAAAAGCGGCGCTGGTCGCAGAGAACAATTTCATCGCTTCCATCAAGGTCGCCTGGGGAGATCGCATCTCCAAGGAACTGGCCGTGGGAAGGCCGACCTCCGCCGAGTTGAACGAGGCCCTCACCTTCGTTGCCAGCGGAGTACGGCGAGTCGAGCAGGAAAGCCGCGACCTGGACGAGGAAAAGCGGCAGCTTGATAACGCCATCGACAAGCTGCGCCGGGAGCGGGAAGAAAGCATGGGCTCCCGTCAGAAGGAGACCAAGAACGTCGAGGTGAACGTCGAGGTAACCCGCGAGGGACGGCTGGAACTCGAACTGACCAGCGTCACCCCGCAGGCAAGCTGGGAGCCCTGCTACGATGCGCGGCTCGCTTCCGACGGGAAATCGGCGGAACTGGTCTTTCGCGCGCTGGTGCGCCAGCAGACCGGGGAAGACTGGCATGACGTGAGCCTCTCCCTTTCCACCGCCAGGCCGGCACTGGGGGGAGCGCCTCCCGAGCTTTCTCCCTGGCTGGTCTCCTTCTACAGGCCACTCCCCTCGCCGATGCCGGCATCACCTGCCGCCTACCAGCCCCTGCAGATGATGAGAGCAGGGAAGACCGTATCGAGCAAAGGCTCCCTGGTCGAATACGACGCGGAGGCTCCGGCGGAAGCCCCTGCTTCCTATCTGACCGCCCAGCTGGATGAGGAGCAGAACTCCGTCTCCTTCCTGGTCCCCCGGACTGTGGACATCCCCGCAGACGACACCCGGCACGGCAACGTGGTGGCAACCGAGAACCTCCCCCTGACGCTGGAGTTCCTGGCGGTGCCCAAGCTGTCGCCAGGCGTGTTTCTCAGGTCCGAGATTGTGAACCGTGCGCCGTATCCCCTGCTCCCCGGACGGGTGAACGTCTTCACCGGTGGGAACTACCACGGGAGCACCCAGTTGAAGAAGGTCGCCTCGGGCGAGAAGTTCGACCTCTTCTTCGGCACCGACGACCAGGTCACGGTAAAGCGCGAGGAAATCAAGAGCCACAAGGAAGCGGGGCTCTTCGGCAAGAACCGGATGGCGTACCGTTATCGCATCGAGCTGCAGAACTTCCGCAAAGAAGCCCAGACCATCACCGTTCGCGACCAGCTCCCCACCGCCGGGGACCAGGAGATCAAGGTGACCCTGGATGAGCCGAGCATGCAGCCGACCGAACAAAAGCCGGACGGCACCCTGAGCTGGAAGCTGCCCGTGCTGCCGGGCGAGAAGAAGGCGATCACCTTCGACATCGTGGTGGAGTATCCGAAGGACCGCGAGGTCACCGGGCTGTAAGAAGCACTTGCGCGTGTCAGCGCCTTCATGGTACTTTCGTGCGTCCTTGGCTATCTCGCCGGCGCTAAAAAGGTGGCGCCAGCTCTGTGTGTCGAGATACAAGGTTGCTGTGAAGACTCATTTTGGATAGTGATGACATAATCGCAATTTAACAGTGACAGACGCGAAAAAAGGAGAATGTAAGATGGCAAGTCTCAACAAGGTGATGCTGATAGGGAACCTGGGGAAAGACCCGGAAGTGCGCTACACGCCGAGCGGCACCGCCGTGGCATCTTTCTCCCTGGCCACCTCCGACAAGATCAAGAACAAGAACGGTGAGTGGGAAGAGAAGACCGAGTGGCACAACATCACCCTGTGGGGGAGGACCGCCGAGATCGCCGGCGAGTACCTGGCCAAGGGAAGGACCGTGTACATCGAGGGAAGGCTGCAGACCAGGAAGTGGCAGGACAAGGAAGGCAAGGACCGCTACACCACCGAGATCGTCGGCGAGAAGATGCAGATGCTGGGCGGCAAAGGCGAAGGTGGCGGCGGCCAGCGCCCCTCCGGCGGCAGCCGCGGCGGCTACCAGCAGGAGCACAACCAGGGCGGCTACGACGAGCCGAGCTTCAACCCGGACGACGAGATCCCGTTCTAGATCCCCGTTCTTCAGCTTGTAAACTTACAGCCGTAACTCTTCTGAGTTACGGCTGTTTTCGTTAAAAAAGAAAAGTGCAAAAAATGTGAACTTTCGCGGCCGGGTTTCACTATTACCTATTTTTATTTTGTTGCTACCAGAACCCGCGACTAAGTTTCAACAAACTGAACGCGATCCAGGCTATTTAAGCTTAATTGATTATTTTCAATTGAAACAATCTATCTCGTCATGATATTCTTCCCACCCACGTGCATTAGTGCCGTTTTTCCCTGACGAGTTGGGACAGCGGCTTGTTTTTTGATCTTTTTGGGAGGGGCTGTTTTGAAATTCATGAAATTGGAGAAGTTGCTGAAGGCAATGATCGTACTCGTCATTACCGCCTTTATGTGGGGCTGCGGGGGCGGTGGCGGCGGGGCGCCTTCGACACCGGCGACGCCGGCGACGTCTCTTACCATCGTCTCTTCGGGCGGTGGCCAGTATTCCGTGCAGGGCAACAATCTGAACGGCGTTGCAGCCTTGGAATTTAACCTCGTCTATGATTCTTCAACTCTCTCCTCCCCGACCGTGACCCAGGGCGATTACATTTCGGGAGCGCTATTCGAGTCCAACGCCTTGACCCCTGGCACAATCAGCTTTTATCTTGTGTCCACCACCCCTTTTTCAGGTACTGGCCAGATCGCAAAGGTCTCTTTTGCTGAACACACAGGAACACCTGCCGTAACAGTTACTGCCGTAAAGATGTACAACCTCAAGGGTGACCCCATTTAGCCAGTCGACTACGGTGAATAGACGAGAGCCCCTATGAAAATGGAGTCGATGCACCCCGGAAGGCTTGCTATCCTGGCCTTGCTCGCTGTCACTCTGGCGCACCCTAGCCCCGGCCAAGCCGTCATCTCCGAAATCCCACCTGTTTCCTCGCCTGCTACCGTACCTGTCGCAAAAACCGGGGTAGCCGGCGCCCCTATGTCGCAAGTCCTTCCTTCCAGCGGGGCGGGCCGCACCGATCGGCTGATCATCAAATATAAGAAGGCGCCGCAGGCCAAGGCGAAAACCCTCGACCGTGCGGCCGTCCAGTCTCTGAGCGCGCGAGCGGGCGTGGCGCTCACCCATCTGCGTCCCATGTCCGGCAACAGCCATCTCTTCAAGTTGCCGAAACGGATGACGCCTGAGGAAGCGCAGGATATCGCGCGGAAACTGAGCGCGGACCCCGGCGTGGAATATGCCGTTCCCGACCGGATCCTGTCCCCGATGCTGCTCCCCAACGACCCGAACTATCCGGCGCAGTGGCACTACCAGTCACCCGATCCGGATCAGCAACCGGCCGGAATAAACCTGCCGCCGGCCTGGGACATCACGACAGGTTCGAGCAACCTGGTGATAGGGGTGATAGACACCGGCATCGTCAACCATGCCGATCTCCAGGGGCGCGTCCTGCCAGGATACAACTTCATCAGCGATCCGGTAAGAGCGGGAAACGAGGTGGGGCGAAGCCCCGATGCCAGCGACCTTGGGGATTGGGTCTCCAGCGCCGAGAGCAGTGATCCCGCCAGCGTGCTCTACCAGTGCGCCACCACCAACAGTAGCTGGCACGGCACCCACGTCAGCGGAACCATCGGCGCCACCTCGAACAATGGCCTGGGCGTGACAGGCATCAACTGGAACTCGAAGATACTGCCGGTCAGGACGCTCGGCAAGTGCGGCGGGTACACGTCCGATGTCATCGACGGCATGCGCTGGGCCGCAGGGCTCTCCGTGGAGGGCGTTCCGGCGAACGGCAATCCCGCCCGGGTCCTCAACATGAGCCTGGGGAGCCCGGTCGCCTGCGATCCTGCGATGCAGGACGCCATAAACGACGTGGTCGCAACCGGAACCGTCGTCGTGGTCGCGGCGGGAAACAGCACCGATTATGCCGCAAACTTCTCGCCCGCTGGATGCACCGGCGTCATCTCGGTGGCGGCCCTGAATCAGGCAGGCGGCGCAGCGTACTACACCAACTATGGCGAGGCAGTCAGCATTACCGCGCCGGGCGGGGAATGGCCCTATCGTCCCGGCCCGGCCGGCCTCGTGTTGTCTACCGTCAATGCCGGCGTCACCTCCCCCATCGCCACTCCCGATGGCGACGTCTATAAACCGAATGCGGGTACCAGCATGGCAACCCCCCATGTGGCCGGAGTTGCCTCGCTCATGCTTTCGTTGCAGCCAACCCTCACCCCGGCACAGGTTGCCGGGATATTGCAGACCACCGCCCGCCCCTTTGCTACCGGAACCAAATCGCTGGGCGGCGACTGCGACACCTCACTTTGCGGCGCCGGTATGCTCGATGCCTACCGAGCTGTCGATGCCGTGAGATCAAGCGTTCCCCTGGTAGGCGTCGCTCCCTTGTTCCTGGATTTCACGGTTCACCCGGGGGATTCGGCACCGCCCAGTCAGAGCTTGGCCATAGCCAACCCTGGCGGAGGGACCTTGAACTGGCACGCCAGCAGCGACGCGTGGTGGCTTCAGGTGAGCCCGTCCAGTGGACAGGGAAGTGGCACCGTCGCTGTTTCCGCCGATACCTCAAGCATTTATCCGGACACGAATCACACCGGCACCATCACGATCAGCGCCGACGGGGACGCTAATGCTTCGGTAACCATACCGGTCAGGGTGAAGGAGCTGCTCAAGCTGCGCGCTCCGCTCCTTTTCCCTGTTCAAGACCATGCCCAAGCCGCGGTAAACGGGAAAGTGTATGTCATTGGAGGCGTGGGCGGAGAGGTCGGCATGGTGCAGATATACGACACCGTTTCGGATGTTTGGACCATGGGGACACCGAAACCTACCGCCACCTTCGCCACCAACGCCGCGGTCATCGACGGGAAGGTCTATGTCCCGGGTGGCAGAAACCGTCAGAACGTTCCCATTGACGCCTTGGAGATTTACGACCCTGCGACGGACCAGTGGTCCACCGGAACGCCGTTGCCGGTGCCGCTGCAAGGATTGGCCGTCGAGGCTGTGGATGGCAAACTCTACGCCGTTGGGGGGCAGGACACGCAGGGCTACAGCAAGGCGACCTATGTGTACGACCCGAGCGCCAAAACGTGGACAAGACTCGCCGACATGCCTTTCGCCATGTCCTGGCCGAGCAGTGGGGTCCTCAACGGGAAAATTTATATCTTTGCGGTTGCCGATTCTTACGGCGTTGACAATCTGACCGAGGTGTTCGATCCCCTTGCCAATAGCTGGTCGATGGCGGGGTCATTGAATATCCCCCGCTACACCGCT
>NZ_DATFBA010000356.1:0-8954 GCF_035254065.1 Geomonas sp. | reverse complement strand
ACATCGTCCTTTTGGACGCCTTCGGCGGCGGCCTGACCTGGGGCGCCGCGGCGATCCGCTGGTAGAATCCGCTGTTCTCCACCCCTTTCGATCTCTCCCTCTCCCCCCGGGAGAGGGTCGGGGTGAGGGAAGCCGGCATCTTAGACATGGCGACTTTTCCTTCGGGGAAGCCTCCCTCACCCTAGCCCTCTCCCGGAGGGAGAGGGGACTGTAGATTAAAAAGGCCGGCCGACAAGCCGGCCTGTCGATTATGTAATGATCTTCCCAACGCTTTGAAAGTGAGGGTACCTATGCAATCCTACGCATTCATCTTCCCGGGCCAGGGCTCGCAGCACGCCGGCATGGGCAAGGAGCTGGCCGACAACTTCCAGATCGCCGCCAGGACTTTCCAGGAGGCCGACGACGCCCTGGGCTTCAAACTCTCCACCATGTGCTTCGAGGGTCCCGAAGAGGATCTGAAACTCACCGCCAACACCCAGCCTGCCATCCTGGCCGCCTCGGTGGCCGCCCTGCGCGTTCTGCGCGAGGAGTCGCCGCTCAAGGCCTCCTTCGTGGCCGGCCACTCGCTGGGCGAGTACTCCGCGCTGGTAGCCGCCGGTGCTCTCGACTTCGCTGACGCGCTCAGGACCGTGCGGGCGCGCGGCACCTACATGCAGGAAGCGGTGCCGGTCGGGGTGGGCGCCATGGCAGCCATCCTGGGTGTGGAGACGGATCTTCTCAAGGAGATCTGCGACGAGGCCGCGCAGGGCGAGGTGGTCTCTCCCGCCAACTTCAACTCGCCGGGTCAGATCGTGATCGCCGGCCACGCGGGTGCCGTCAACCGCGCCATCGAGATCGCCAAGGCCAAGGGGTTCAGGAAGGCGATGCTCCTGCCGGTAAGCGCCCCCTTCCATTGCGCCCTCATGCAGCCCGCCGCCGACCGTCTGGCCAAGACGCTGGAGTCCGTGCAGGCCAACACCCTCACCACCCCGGTGGTCAGCAACGTGGAGGCCAAGCCGAACAGCGACGCGTCCCGCGTGAAGCCGCTGCTGGTTGAACAGGTCTGCTCGCCGGTACTCTGGGACGCCTCCGTGCAGCAGATGGTGGCGGACGGGGTGACCGGCTTCATCGAGATCGGCCCCGGCAAGGTGCTGGCCGGCCTGGTGAAGAGGATTTCCAAGGAGTCGGCGACCGTCAACGTCCAGGACGTCGCGGGTGTTAAGGCGCTGGTGGAGGGAGCGATATGAGTCTGAACGGTCAGGTGGCCCTGGTCACCGGAGCATCCCGCGGCATCGGCCGCGCCGTCGCGCTGAAACTTGCCAAGGAGGGCGCCGCGGTGGTGGTGACCGCCACCACGGTGGAGAGCGCCCAGCGCACCGCCGACGAGATCGTAGCCTCCGGTGGCAAGGCGCTCGCCCTCAAGGTGGACGTCTCCTCGGTGGACGAGGTGGAGTCGCTCTTCAAGGAGGCGGTAGCCGCCTTCGGCAAGGTCGACATCCTGGTCAACAACGCCGGCATCACCAAGGACGGCCTGCTTTTGCGCATGAAGGAGTCCGACTGGGATGCCGTCATCGACGTGAACCTGAAAGGGGCCTTCAACTGCATCCGCGAGGCGGCCAAGCTGATGTCCAAGGCCCGCTACGGCAGGATCGTCAACGTCTCCTCGGTGGTGGGGGAGATGGGAAATCCCGGCCAGGCCAACTACTGCGCCTCCAAGGCCGGCATGATCGGCCTCACCAAGTCGGTGGCCAAGGAGCTCGCCCGCCGCAACGTGACCGTCAACGCGGTCACCCCCGGTTTCATCGAGACCGACATGACCGCCGAACTGGGCGAGAAGACCAAAGAGGCACTCATGGAGCAGATCCCCATGGGGAGGCTCGGCTCCGGTGACGACATCGCCAACGCGGTCTACTTCCTGGTGGCGGAGTCCGGTTCCTATATCACCGGTCACGTGCTCTCGGTAAACGGCGGGATGTACATGTGAACCGATTAATATCAGTGCCGTTTTTTGCCCTAACAGGCAAAAAATACCTTTTGCAATTTCATCTTTTCATGCTATGAAACTGGATAGCTTTACCATTCAAAATCGTCTGACGTAGGAAAATTAAATGGAGGTGTATAGATGGCTTCGATCGAAAAACGTATCAAAGAGATAGTTGCAGAACAGCTCGGCGTCGATGAGGCGCAGGTGACCAATGAGGCTTCTTTCATGGATGATCTCGGCGCCGACTCCCTCGACACCGTTGAACTGGTGATGGCTCTCGAAGAAGAGTTCGAAATCGAAATTTCCGACGAAGATGCAGAGAAGATTCAGTCCGTGCAGGACGCAATCGACTACATCACTGATCACACCTAATATTCACGGGGGAGTTATGCTTCCCCTTTTTCATGCCTTCCGTATGCGGGCGTGAAGTTTGATCAGATTCCAAGGAGTTGACAGAATGAGAAGAGTTGTCGTTACGGGAGTCGGTGCCGTTTCCCCGCTGGGGACCGGGAACAGCAAGAACTGGGAATCTCTGATAGCCGGCAAGTCCGGCATTGCTCCGATCACCCGTTTTGATGCCACCGACCTGCCGGTGAAGATCGCGGGCGAGGTGAAGGACTTCAACCCCGAGGATTACATCGACAAGAAAGAGGTCAAGAAGATGGACCTCTTTATCCAGTACGCTCTCGGCGCCGCTCACTACGCGATGGAGGACTCCGGTCTGGTCATCAACGAGGAGAACGCGGAGCGCGTCGGCGTGCTGGTGGGCGCCGGCCTGGGCGGGCTCCCCGCCATCGAGCGCTACCACACGGCGCTTGGCGAGGGGGGCTACAAGAAGATCTCCCCGTTCTTCATCCCGATGCTGATCATCAACCTGGCTCCGGGGCACATCTCCATCAAGTACGGCGCCAAGGGGCCTAACGTCTCCTCGGTTTCCGCCTGCGCTACCGGGACCCATTCCATCGGCGATGCCTACCACATGATCAAGCGCGGCGACGCCGACGCCATGATCGCCGGTGGTACCGAGTCGACCGTGACCCCGCTTGGGATCGGGGGCTTCGCGGTGATGAAGGCCCTCTCCACCAACAACGATAACCCGGCCGCCGCCTCGCGCCCCTTCGACAAGGGGAGGGACGGCTTCGTCCTCTCCGAGGGAGCCGGCATCGTGGTGCTCGAGGAGTACGAGATGGCCAAGGCGCGCGGCGCCAAGATCTACGGCGAAATCGTCGGCTACGGTCTTTCCGGTGACGCCTACCACCTGACCTCTCCCGCCCCCGGCGGCGAGGGAGCTGCGCGCTGCATGAAGATGGCGCTGGCCACCGCCGGCGTCACCCCGGACAAGGTCGGCTACATCAACGCCCACGGCACCTCGACCCCCTTCGGCGACGTCGGCGAGACCATGGCGATCAAATCCGTCTTCGGCGACCACGCCTACAAGCTGATGGTCTCCTCCACCAAGTCGATGACCGGCCACCTTTTGGGTGCCGCAGGCGGCGTGGAGTCGGTCTTCACCCTGATGGCGATGCAGAAATCGGTGGTGCCTCCTACCATCAACCTCGACGAGCCGGATCCCGACTGCGATCTGGACTACGTCCCCAACACGGCGCGCGACGCCAAGCTCGAGTACGCGATGAGCAACTCGTTCGGCTTCGGCGGCACCAACGCGTCGCTGCTCTTCAAGAGGGTGTAGCATGTTCGTGATCGCAAGCGACCATGGCGGCCTGGAACTGAAGGAAGAGATCAAGAAGCTCCTCGCCGAAAGGGGGATCCAGGTCGAGGACCTGGGGACCAACAACGGCGACTCGGTCGACTACCCGGACTTTGGGCAGCAGGTCGGCCGCCGGGTCTCCGAGGGGAGCGCAGAGAAGGGGATCCTGGTGTGCGGCACCGGCATCGGCATGTCCATCGTGGCCAACAAGTTCCCGCACGTGCGGGCGGCCCTGGCGACCGACGTCTTCATGGCCACCATGGCCAAGGAGCACAACAACGCCAACATCCTGGTGCTGGGCGGCCGGGTGCTGGAAACGCCGGTGGCCCGCCAGATGGTTGCCGCCTGGCTGGATACCGAGTTCGCCGGCGGGCGTCACCAGAACCGCCTCGACAAGATCGCGGCCCTGGAGAGCGAGCTAAAGCTCCAGTAGCCGGCTGGAAACGTTTTAAGACTGTTGGAAACGGGACTCGAAACGGTCCCGTTTTCATTTACTTGAACCAAAAATTCAGGAGAAAGAAATGTCCGTACTGGAATCATTCGACCCGGAAGTGGCAGTTGCCATCCGCCGTGAAACGGAGCGCCAGGAGTACAACCTCGAGCTGATCGCTTCGGAGAACTTCGTCTCCCCGGCCGTCTTGGAGGCGCAGGGCTCGGTCCTCACCAACAAGTACGCTGAAGGCTACCCCGGCAAGCGCTACTACGGAGGGTGCCACGAGGTCGACGTCGTGGAGAACCTCGCCATCGCGCGCGCCAAGGAGCTGTTCGGCGCCGACCACGTCAACGTGCAGCCGCACTCCGGCTCGCAGGCCAACATGGGGGTCTACTTCTCCGTGCTGAAGCCGGGCGACACCGTGCTGGGCATGAACCTCGCCCACGGCGGCCACCTGACCCACGGCAGCCCGGTCAACTTCTCCGGTAAGCTGTTCAACATCGTCCCCTACGGTGTCTCCCGCGAGACCCAGACCATCGACTACGAAGAGTGCGAGCGCCTGGCCGTCGAGCACAAGCCGAAGATGATCGTGGTGGGTGCTTCCGCCTACCCGCGCATCATCGACTTCGAGGCCTTCCGCAGGATCGCCGACAAGGTGGGCGCCGTGGTGATGGTGGACATCGCCCACATCGCCGGCCTGATCGCCGCCGGTCTGCACCCGAGCCCGGTCCCCTACGCCGAGTTCGTGACCACCACAACCCACAAGACCCTGCGCGGGCCGCGCGGCGGCATGATCATGTGCCGCGAGGACTACGCGAAGACCCTGAACTCCAACATCTTCCCCGGCATCCAGGGCGGCCCGCTCATGCACGTGATCGCCGCCAAGGCGGTGGCCTTCAAGGAAGCCCTCTCTCCGGAGTTCAAGGAGTACCAGAAGCAGATCGTGAAAAACGCACAGGCGCTGGCCGCAGGCTTAACCTCGCGCGGCTTCAAGCTCACCTCCGGCGGCACCGACAACCACCTGATGCTGGTGGACCTCTCCGAGACCGAGCTGACCGGCAAGGTCGCCGAAGAGGCGCTGGACAGGGCAGGCATCACCGTCAACAAGAACGGCATCCCCTTCGATACCCGCTCGCCGTTCATCACCTCCGGTATTCGCATCGGCACCCCGGCAGCCACCACCCACGGCCTGAAAGAGGCGGAGATGGAGATCGTAGCCGGCTTGATCGCCGAGGTCCTCGGCAACGCCAGCGACGAGGCGAAACTTGCCGCGGTGAAGGAGAAGGTCAACGCGCTCATGAAGAAGTTCCCGCTCTACTCGGGGCGTCTCGCCTAGTCGCGACGTTACCGTAAGATGACCTCAGAAGGGGGATGGCTTTTCGGCCATCCCCCTTCTTTTTTGCCGGGTTGTGCAAGCCGTTACTCCGTAACCCAGGGGATCGATAGCGCCTTTCCCATAAAAATAAAAATAGTTAATTTAAGTTGAAATCCAGATTAGCCAGTGATAATGTTTGCCTCGAAGTTTTCTTCGGGGGTGGGTCATGCGTGCGATCGTGATGGTACTGTTGGTGGTTGGCGTGGTGGGCAGGTGCTTTGCTGAAGATCCTCTGGAGTCTCTCAATACCGTTGAGGACACGATCAGCACGATGCAGAACGTCCTGAAGGAGCAAGGGAATCAAATGGGCGAGGGAAAGGCGGGGACTGGCAACGAGACCCGCATGGCGACCGGCGACCTCTCCCACGACGGCGGCGCCTCCCAAACCGACGGCGGCCCCGCCGGTGTCCGGGCACCCTCCAAAGAACCCTCCAAGAATTTCCTTTCTGGCGAAAAGTAGCGAACGCCGCTTCGCTGTTGTCGGCAGAGCCGGCTGTGAGTATAATGCGGTGACCTGCCTGGCAATATACTCACGGAGCGCTGATGTATTTCTTCCACTACGACGAGCCGCTGTTTCGCCCCCCCTCCGAGGCCGAAAGCCTCATCTTCCAGATCACCCTCGGCTGTTCCCATAACGGCTGCCGTTTCTGCGGCATGTACAAGATGAAGCGCTTCCGTCTGCGCAGCCTGGACGAGATCCTGGCCGAGATCAATGCGATCCCGGAGCGCTATCGCCCCTTGGTCCGGCGCGTGTTCCTGGCCGACGGCGATGCCCTCGTCTACCCGCAGTCCGGACTTGCCACCATCCTCGATGCCCTCTCCGAGACCTTCCCCGGTCTCACCCGCGTGGGGGCCTACGCCTCACCGCAGAGCCTCACCACCAAGAGCGGGGACGACCTCGCTCTGCTGCGGGAGAAAAAGCTGCGCATCCTCTATTTCGGGCTGGAGAGCGGAGACGCGGAGACGCTCCTGATGGTGAACAAGGGGTACGGGCCGGAGGAGATGCTGCAATTGTGCAGGAAGGCGCAGGATGCGGGGCTGAAGCTTTCGGTCACTGCCATTTTGGGGCTTGCCGGCCGCGTGCGCAGCGCGGAGCATGCGGCGGCGACGGCGGCGTGGGTAAACGCTCTTTCCCCGGAATACTTCTCTCTGCTCACCATGTTCGTGCGGCACAACGACGAGTTCCTCGCCTCCATCGAACCGCTCACCCACGGGGAAATACTTGAGGAAACCCTCGCGTTGCTGCTTCGCCTGGAGCCGCAGCGGACCATTCTGCGCTCCAATCACGTCTCCAATTTCCTTAACCTGGCAGGGAGCTACCCGAAGGACCGACAGCGTCTGATCGATACCGCAGCCGCCGCCCTGGCCGAGGCCAAACGCCGGCCAGGTTGGAGTTGCCAGGTCCCCGCCTACAAGGAGGAGTACTTCTAGCTTTTAGCGGGCGACGCCACAGAGGACCAGTTCGTTGTCCAGCTTTTCCCGGGTGATGCCGAGCACCTTGCAGGCCTGGTCGCGGTCGCTTTGGTAGCGCTCCATGACCAGCAGCAAGAGGGCTTTCTTG
Organism: Geomonas sp.; assembly: GCF_035254065.1. Taxonomy (GTDB): domain Bacteria; phylum Desulfobacterota; class Desulfuromonadia; order Geobacterales; family Geobacteraceae; genus Geomonas. The sequence continues at coordinate 1,914 of NZ_DATFBA010000356.1, read as the reverse complement.
AGGGAAAGCGACAGCTTGTCCATGACACCTTCCCCTTTGGAGGCGGCCAAGGACGACATCAGCGGCTCCAGGTTTCTCTGGAAGAGGGCTGCGCTCTCGTTGATACCCTTGTTCGTGCAGTCCTCCAGGCGCCTCAGCCGAACGATGTTCCCCACCAGTTCTTCCATGTTGTCCTGCACGAACCGCAGGGTATCCCAACTGCTATCCACCATCAAGAGGCGCAACTCTTCCTTTGCGTCCGGCCCGGCGTTTTTCTTCCTGAGGCGAACCTCCATGATCCGATAGTCGTATCCGCCGGCTTTTTCGGTGCTGCGCGCTTTGTATGCCATGACGATACCCTCCTCGTTGGATGTTTACTCTCCACTTTTCAACGGTCGTACCAACTTGACGAGGGTGCTGTCTGGCTTACAACCTTCTGAAATGTTGATGTTTGCTCCGTTGCGACGGACTGCCGAGGGAACCGCGGCTGGCTCCCGCCGTGTGCCAATGCTGAACAGTGCCTCTTTTTTGCTCGAAAAGGGCCGGGAGGTCAACAGGTTAGCCGGAGCTAAAACTTTGCACAGCGGAAGGTATCGATTGCTGGTCTTTCCCTGATGTTGCAGATCACGCCCTGCGTGCTATGAGAGTGGAGTCACCGCGAGGATGCACCGGCTAATATCCTCTTCTGTCAGCACCCCCCATCCCTGCGGGAGATGTTCGGGGGGAGCTCCAGCGGGTGGCAGGAGGCTGCATGCAGGAGAGACCTCTGCTGATCCCGCTGAGTTCCTTGATCGCCGGCTTGTGCGCCGCCGATGCCTGGGGCTCGACTCCCCCTGACTGGTCCGTGGCCGCTTTGCTCGTCACAACCCTGGCAGCCTGCTTCGTCACCCACCGCTTACCCTTCCTGCTCTCGCTTACCATGCTGTTCTTCGTCCTGGGCGGGGCTTCACTTAAGCCTTTTTTGGATCCGGAAGCCGGCATGGCCGTATACGCAACCGAGCAGCCGGTGAAGATCCAGGGAGTTATTGACCAGCGTCCGGAGGGGCTTTCCACCGGTGGAGGCAGGGTATATGTGCAGGTCGAGCGACTCTGGCTCGATGGGGATGTTCATGACAACGACGAGGGGCCGTCAGCGCCCACCGCCAACGGGACACGAACTCGCCAAGGTCATCTTGGCCGGCTGCTGGTGCAGATCGACCAGGGGAGGGCTCCGTTTTCAACCGGCGACCGGGTCCTCTTCGCCTCCAAGATCCGCAAACCGAGAGGCCTCGGTATCCCCGGCGAGAGCGACTATCCGCGCCGTCTCGCCTACCAAGGTGTCTTCGCCACCGCCTTCCTCAAGAGTGCCGACGAGATGGTACTGCTGACTTCGGGAGATGGCTGCCGGCATGCCATGGACCGTCTGGCGCTCTCCCTGGGGCGCTTCGTTTCCCTGCAGGCGCCTGGGGAGGAAGGGGCAGTCCTCAAAGCCCTCCTGCTAGGGGACGCCGGCGACATCCCGAAAGAGTTGAGCGATGCCTACGCCCGGAGCGGGGTGAACCACATCCTCTCCATTTCCGGATTCCACGTCAGCATCATCTTCCTCTGTCTTTTCCAGTTGCTCTTCCTGCTCGCGCGTGGCAGCGAGTTTCTGACGCTCCACCTGAACCTGAGACGGTCGTTGCTGGCCCTGGCACTCCCGGTGGTGGTCTTCTACCTCTTTCTTTCCGGGGCGGCACCGGCGACCCAGAGGAGCGTGCTGATGATCGCGGCCCTGGTTGCCGCGATCCATGTAAAACGCGAGCTGGAACCGGTCAACTCACTGCTGCTCGCGGCCTGCGCCATCTTGTGCTGGGCTCCGGAAACCCTTTTCGAGGTATCCTTCCAGCTGTCGTTCCTGGCGATCTGGGGGCTCATCGTGATCGCCCCTCTGCTGGTTCCCTCCTGGCACAAGAT
>NZ_DATFBA010000355.1:0-7894 GCF_035254065.1 Geomonas sp. | reverse complement strand
GGGAGCCAGGCTATCCCCTCTCCAAGGGTGCCGTGGCCGCTGCCAAGAAGGCCCTCGCCGCCTCCGACGTTGCTGTCAGCGATATCGGCGCGCTCCTGTACACCGGCGTCTGCCGTGAGCAGTTCGAGCCGGCCACCGCCTGCCGGGTTGCCGCCGGACTCGGCATTGCTGGCAATACCGCCGTCTTCGACCTCTCCAACGCCTGCCTCGGCGTCCTGAACGGCATACTGGAAGTGGCCAACCGGATCGAGCTCGGCCAGATCAGGGCGGGGCTGGTGGTCTCCTGCGAAAGTGCGCGCGACATCAACGACATCATGATCAACCGCATGCTGGCCGACCGCGGCATGGAAAATTTCGCAAGTTCGCTTGCCACCCTGACCGGCGGTTCCGGCGCTGTCGCAGTGCTGCTGACGGACGGATCCTTCTCCCACTCCGGGCGCCGCAGGCTCCGTGGCGGAGTTACCCTGGCAGCCCCCGAACATCACCGCCTCTGCCTGTGGGGCGTCGAGCCGGACGGCCACGGCCGCTTCATCCAATCCATGAGCACCGACGCGGTAAGTGTCATGAATTTCGGCGTCGAACTCGGTACCCGAACCTGGGCCGAGTTCCTTCCCGAGGTGGGGTGGAAGGATAGCGACGTCGACCGCGTGGTCTGCCACCAGGTCGGCAGCGCCCACCAGAGCGCCATACTGAAGACCCTCGGCATCCCGCTGCACAAGGACTTCACCACCTACGAATTCCTCGGCAACATGGGGACCGTATCGCTGCCGCTCACTGCCGCACTGGCTGACGAGCGTGACGTCCTCTCCGCCGGCGACCGGGTCGCCTTCCTCGGGATCGGCAGCGGACTGAACTGCCTCATGCTGGGGGTGGATTGGTAATGGCGATTGATCTGAAAAAACATTACCCCTTCACCGGCCACACCCTGGACCTGGACGGCATCTCCTACCACTACCTCGACGAAGGTGCCGGGGAGCCGGTGGTGATGGTGCACGGCAACCCTTCCTGGTCGTTTTACTACCGCAACCTGGTGCTGGCACTACGCGACCGCTACCGCTGCATCGTGCCGGACCACATCGGCTGCGGCTTCTCCGACAAGCCGGGCGACGATCGCTACGACTACACCCTCTCCCGCCGGGTTGACGACCTGGAGCGCCTGATCGACCACCTGCAACTCACCGGCAAGATCACTCTGGTACTGCACGACTGGGGCGGCATGATCGGCATGGCTTACGCCTCCCGTCATCCGGAGCGGATCGGCCGACTGGTGCTCCTCAACACCGCCGCCTTCCACCTCCCCAAGGAGAAGAAGTTCCCGCTCGGCTTGAAGATCTGCCGGGAGACCGCCCTCGGCACCCTGCTTGTTCGCGGCTTCAACGCATTCAGCGTCGGTGCCTCCATCGTGGGCTGCAAGAAGAACCCCATGAGCGCGGAACTCCAGCTTGCCTACCGTTCGCCTTACAACAGCTGGCAGAACCGGATCGCGACGCTGCGTTTCGTGCAGGATATCCCGCTGGCGCCCGGAGACCGCAACTACGAACTGGTTAGCGAGGTGGCCGCCGGGCTGTACCGCTTCTATCAGCTCCCTATCGCCATCTTCTGGGGTGAGCTCGACTTCGTTTTCGACACGACATTCCTCAACGAATGGATCAGGCGCTTCCCGAAGGCGGAGGTGCACCGGTATCCGGACGGCGGCCACTACATCCTGGAAGACATGAAAGAGGAAGTGGTACCGCTGATTGCGAAGTTCCTGAAAGAAACGGACTAAGCCATGCCCAACAAGATCGTGAACATCGCCGCACACCTACCGGAGATGGCCGAGCGGCAGCCCGATGCCACCGCCATCATCTTCCCCCGCGAAAACCGCCGCATGAGCTTCTCCGAACTCGACCGGCTCAGCGACAGGATCGCCCTGGGATTGATCGAGGTCGGCATCTGCCGCGGCGTCCGCACGGTTCTGATGGTCACTCCCAGCCCGGAGTTCTTCGCCCTCACCTTCGCCCTCTTTAAGGTCGGCGCCATCCCGGTCCTTATCGATCCGGGCCTGGGGACAAAGAACCTGAAAAGCTGCTTGGCGGAGGCGGAACCCCATGCCTTCATCGGCATACCCAAGGCCCACATCGCCCGGCTGTTGTTTGGCTGGGGGAAGCGCACGCTGCGCACCCTGGTCACGGTGGGACCGCGCCTTGGCTGGGGCGGTATCACCCTTGCCTCCCTCATCAAGCGAAACCCCAAGGACATCAAGTTCACCCTGGCGCCCACCCAGCAAAACGACCTGGCAGCCATCCTCTTCACCAGCGGAAGCACCGGCGCCCCCAAGGGGGCCATCTATAACCACGGCAACTTCGCGGCTCAGGTCGAGGCTCTCCGCGATGTCTACGGCATCCAGCCCGGCGAGATCGACCTGCCGACCTTCCCGCTCTTCGCGCTGTTCGCCCCTGCACTGGGCATGACCGCGGTTATCCCGGAGATGGACTTCACCCGCCCCGGCTCGGTCGATCCCAAGAAGATCATCGGCGCCATCCAGAAGTACGGCGTCACCACCATGTTCGGATCGCCCGCCCTCATCAACCGGGTTGGCCGCTACGGCGTCCAGCACGGCGTGAAGCTCCCGACCCTGAAACGCGCGATTTCTGCCGGCGCTCCGGTACCTGCAGCGGTTCTGGAGCGCTTCACCAGCATGCTCAACCCCGGCGTGGAGGTCTTCACCCCTTACGGCGCCACCGAGGCTCTTCCGGTCTGCTCCATCGGCAGCAGCGAGATCCTCGGCTCGACCCGCCGGATCACCGACGCAGGCGGCGGCGTATGCATCGGCCGCCCGGTCGACGGCATCCGGCTGGAGGTCATCGAGATCACCGACCAGCCCATCTACCGCTGGGATGAGTCGCTGCGGGTCCCAACCGGCAAGATCGGCGAGATCATCGTGCAGGGGAACCAGGTCACCCGCGGCTACTACAACCGTCCGGAGGCCGACGACCTCTCCAAAATCTTCGATCCCGACACTTCCTCGTTCTTTCACCGGATGGGAGACCTGGGAGGACGCGACGAGGAGGGAAAGGTCTGGTTCTGCGGCCGCAAGTCACATCGAGTCGAGACCGCCAACGGCCCCCTTTTCACCATTCCTTGCGAGGCCGTCTTCAACACCCACCCGCAGGTGTTCCGGACCGCCCTGGTGGGGGTCGGGACGCCGGGCGAGCAGACCCCGGTTCTCTGCGTCGAACTCGAGAAGGATGCCAAGGCCGACCAGAGCAAGCTGCGCGAGGAGTTGCTCGCCATCGCCCGCGACCACATCCACACCCACGGCATCGAGACCATACTCTTCCATCCAGCGTTCCCGGTAGACATCAGGCATAACGCGAAGATCTTCCGGGAAAAGCTCGCGGTGTGGGCCGCGCGTAAGCTCACGGAGACATCGAAATGAAGGCACTAGTCACCGGCGGCGGAGGTTTTCTCGGCTCAGCGATCGTCCGGCAGCTCCGCGCGCGAGGTGACCGGGTGGTCAGCTTCTCCCGGACGAAACACGCCGAACTGGAGAGCCTCGGCGTCGAACAGCGTCGTGGCGACCTGGCGGACCCGGACGCCGTACTGAAGGCCGCACAGGGGTGCGACATCGTCTTTCACGTGGCGGCCAAGGCAGGCATTTGGGGAGAGTACCGCGAGTACTACCAAGCCAATGTCGTCGGCACCGCCAACGTCATCGCCGCCTGCCGGGCCTTCGGCATCTCCCGGCTGGTCTACACCGGCTCTCCCAGCGTGGTCTTCGACGGCACGGACGTCGAGGGAGCCGACGAGAGCCTCCCCTACCCCGCACATTTCGATGCAAGCTATCCCAAGACCAAGGCCCTCGCCGAGCAGGCGGTAGTGGCAGCCAACTCCCCCGACCTTGCCACCGTATCGCTGCGCCCCCACCTGATCTGGGGCCCGAACGACAACCACCTGGTGCCGCGCATCGTCGCGAAGGGGCGCGCGGGGAAGCTCAGGCGGATCGGCAACCGTCCCTGCCTCGTCGATACCGTGTACGTCGACAATGCTGCCCAAGCGCACCTGAACGCCGCAGACCGTCTAGCCCCGGGAGCGCCACTGGCCGGCAAAGCCTATTTCATTACCAACGGTGAACCGCTGCCGCTGTGGGAGATGGTGAACCGCATCCTGGCAGCCGCCGGAGTCCCGCCGGTGACCCGCAGCATCTCGTCAGGTGCAGCCTGTGCCCTGGGAGCGCTCTGCGAGAAGATCTGGGAGTCGTTTCGGCTTTCGGGAGAACCTCCCATGACCTACTTCGTGGCAAAGGAGCTATCCACCGCCCACTGGTTCGATATCTCTGCGGCCAGAAGGGATCTCGGGTATCACCCTGCAGTCTCGGTTGAGGAAGGGCTCAACCGCCTCAAGGCCTGGTTTGACGAGGCAGGGCGGTGAGTATCTCCACTGGCAGGCCGCCAGTTCTTGGCATGAACGAGAGGGGACTGGCTCCGCAGGTGCCTTTCCCCCTTTTTTTTCTACCCTCACCCCAGCCCTCTCTCGAGGGGCGAGGGAGGTTGGTAGAGGAAGGATTGAGTTAGTGCAACCTTCAACCCTGACAACGGGGGACAGCTCCCGATCCTGCGAAATCCGCCTGGTCTGCCTTGAAGTTGGCGACCAAGAGCTTCTGCGCCTGCGGGGATATTTGAGCGAAGCGGAACTGCGGCGGGGAAACCGGTTGCTGGACCCGAAACGGCGGGACGATTTTTTCGTGGGACGGGGCATCCTGCGGGAACTGCTGGGGGACATTCTCGGCAAGCAACCGGCCGCGATCGAGCTAACGGAAGGTGAATTCGGCAAGCCCCAACTGGGCCACCATCAGGGTGGGATCGACTTCAACGTCTCGCATGCCGGCAGCTTGCTGCTGGCGGCCTTCACACAGGGACGCCGGGTGGGTGTCGACCTGGAACTGCTACAGCCGGACCTGGCCTTCCGTCCCATGGCGGAGCGGTATTTCTCGACCAGGGAACGGGAGGAACTGTTCAGCCTTCCGCAGGAGGAGCAGCTTGCCGCCTTCTATCGCTGCTGGACCCGCAAGGAAGCCTATCTGAAAGGAACCGGGAGCGGCTTTTCACGGCCCTCGACGGAGTTCGACGTTTCGCTGCTGCCAGGTGAGCCGGCGGCCCTTTTGGAGCACAGGGGAATACCCGGCGAGATCGGAAGGTGGCGATTTGAGGAGACCGAAGTGCCGGAGGGATACTGCGCGTCACTGGCGGTGGAGTTGAAATAGCCACGGAGACACGGAAGCGAACCCGCGAGATTGAGTCGACGGCCATAGAGCCATCCAGGGTCTCCCTCCCTTTTCTAGGCAGGATACTTCCGTGCCCTCCAGTCTCCGTGGCTAACTGTTACCCCGTGGCCTCGGTGGTGAGTTCGGTCTTGCAGAATCGGCAGGTCGTCTCCCGCCACTTGCTGTATTCCCGACATTGGGGACACTGGCGGTAGTGGCCTTTCACCGGGCGGACCGGCCCCTGGAAAATGGTGATCATGACGGTGGGGGGGAAACAGGTGTTGAGCAGGAACCAAAGGAGAGGATTTCTCCCCTTGGTCCAGGCGACCCAGCCGCCTACTGCTCCGGGCAGAATGAAAAACAGGCCGATGAAACCGGCTTCCAGCAGCTCGTGTGGCATCAAAACTCCTAGGTTCTGGGCTCAGTCCTGGTGATCATGCTCCGCAGGTCGAGACCCAGCAGGTGGGACGCCTCGTGCATGGCGTTCACGTATCTCTGCTTGAAAAGCGGGAAGTCCTCCGTTAACTGGTCATCCTCGTCCCACGGCAACGGGGTGCGGGCCAGGATGATCAGCATCTCCTCCAGGGTGTCACGAATCTTCCTCAGCTCCTTGATTTCCTCAACGGCATCTCCCAAAAGCTCATACTTTGCGCTATCAACTTCCCTTAGTGCCTGAAGCTTCTCAATGATGTCGGACATGGCCCCTCCAAGATGATTTCGCATCCTAACAGCGCCACGTCAGACAGTCAATATCCATTGTGGACGATCTCTCAGTCTCCACCCTGGTAGCGTCTAAGTCGACAATTTCCTTAATTGATTCATTGCCAAACGGCCGGAAAGGCTTTATGCTCTTAGCGCTCGTTCATTACACACCAAATTAAAGAGGATTAAACTATGGTCAAGTTCGGTACGCTGCTCCTGGGTCTTACCTTCTCCGCTCTCGTAACTAACCCTGTGCTAGCGGCATCCGCCCCCTCTCCCGCCACCCCGGAAGTGAAAGCCACAACTGCTGCAGCACCGGCTGCCGATACCGGCGCCACGGCAGCAGCCCCCGCAGCTAGCCCGGCAACGGTTCAGCCCGCCGCTCCTTCAACCGCTCCTGCTGCAGGTTCGCCCACCGCTCCTGCTGCCGCGAACAAGACGGCAGAGAACAAGATCGGTTATGTCGACGTGAACAAGCTGCTCACCGAATCGAAAAGCGGCAAGGCCGCCCTGGCATCCGGCAAGGCCCGCACCGAGAAGCTTAAGGCAAAGATCGAGGCCAGGGAAAAGCAGCTCTCCAAAGAAAAGGCCGCCCTGGAAGCAAAGGCCGAGACCATGACCATGAAGGAGCGCGCCGCCAAGGCCAAGGAATTCCAGAAGAAGGTGGCGGATTTCCAGAAACTGGTGAGATCGAGCCAAGAGGAAGTGGAGACCATGCGTGAGAAGGTGAACATGGAGATGTCCAAGGCCATCAAGAAGGCCACCTCAAACTACGCCAAGACGCACGGTTACGCTGTCATCGTCGATGAACGAGGCGTACTTTTCGCCGCAGACTCCGTGGAGCCGAAGGACCTGACCGAGGAAATCATCCCGTTGGTGGGCGAGAAATAAAACGGAATAGCCGCGAGCGGAAATTCAACGGTTGACGTTGTTGCCGCTTTGCCGGGTGGTAGAATTGAGCATCGATTTCTCAACTCCCTTTAAAGGTGCGACCGCCATGAAGCCAACCATTCCGACCATACTTGCAGGCGCGGCAATCGTCATTTTGTCAGCGGCCCACACCGGACCGGCCTTCGCCACTCTGGGCGAAGGGGCCGATTCAGTGGCGAAGGACCGCAAGGCACTTTCCGCCACCAAACGGGCCACCACCACCCGGGCCGCCAACTACTCGGTCCAGGAGGTCGTCTCGGATACGGTAACGGTCCGGGAATTCATCTCACCTGACGGCGTGGTCTTCGCCGTCGCCTGGAACGGGCTGACCACGCCGGACCTGACCACCTTGTTCGGCTCCTACTTCCCGGAGTATCAGGATGCGAAGCAGCAGGCTCCGCGCCGGCACGGGCACAAGCAGTCTCGCGTCAAGTCCGGCAACATCGTGGTGGAGACATGGGGACATATGCGCAATCTCCAGGGGCGGGCCTACGTTCCCGCACTGGTTCCCGGGGGGGTGAATCTTGAAGAAATTCACTAAAATCGCGCTCCTTATCCTGATTGTGCTCCCATGCTTTCTCGTGTCCGGCGGCTGCGGCAGCGGAGGTGGCTCGTCGCCCCCTATCCTGCTTGCCATAAGCATCTCGCCTACCAACGCCACCTTCGTGGCGGGAACCACCTTACAGTACACGGCGACCGGGATCTATTCCAACGGTCTGGCCATCAACGTGACCCAGTCAGTAACTTGGAGCTCGTCGGTTCCTACCGTGGCGACCATCGACTCCAAGGGAAGCGCCACCGCAGTGGCCGCCGGTACGACAGCCATCAAGGCGGCCTTGAACGGCATCTCCGCCACCACCAACCTGACCGTAACCCCCACCGGGGCAAACGTCATGCAGATCACGGTGAACGGTAATCTCTGCTCATCGGCGACCTCCGCTGGCTACATCAACAAGCCATGCGTCAGCGTTACGGTTTGCAATCCAAACTCCAACACCTGCCAGACCATCACCGACC
>NZ_DATFBA010000354.1:0-4844 GCF_035254065.1 Geomonas sp. | reverse complement strand
CGGTCGGATGTCATGGCGTCGAGGGTATCTACCAGGGCGAAGATCCGGGCGCTGATGGGGATCTCTTCGCCTCGCAGTCCATGGGGGTAACCGCTGCCGTCGTAACATTCATGGTGGGAAAGCACCAGTTGAGCGGCTTCTTCGAAGTAACGGATCCCCGACAGGATGTCGTAACCCACCGCGGGGTGTTGTCTCATGATCTCCCACTCGCCGACGTTCAGCTTGGCGGGTTTGAGAAGTATGTTGTCCGAAACGCCAATTTTGCCGATGTCGTGCAGCAGCGCACCCTTTGCCAGGGTGTTGAGCCCTTCGGCATTGATGCCGGCTGTTTGCGCGAGCAGGAGGGCATAGTTCATTACGCGCTCGGAGTGGCATCCGGTTTCCTTCTCCCGGGCGTCCAGCGCACGGATCAGGGCGGCCAGCGTGTGCTCGTAGGCCTGGTTTATCTCTCCCATCACCGTCCGGATCACCTCGGTCTGCTCGCGGACCTTCTGCTCCAGGTTGGCCTGGTATTCCCGGTTCTCCTTGATCAGCCGGCGCTTCTCCATGGTGTTCTTGACGGTGAGGAGCACGCGCTCGAGGTTGAAGGGCTTGGTTATGTAATCGTCAGCTCCGGAGTGGATGCAGGAGAGGGCGGTGTCCATGTCGTTCATGGCGGTGATCATGAGGACGGGGGTATCGGGGGTGAGCTGCTTGATGTCCTTGAGGAGGTCGATGCCGGAGCGGCCAGGCATCATGATATCGAGCAAAGCCATATCCACCGGTTGCCGGTGGAGGATCTCCAGCCCTTCGTCGGCGCTGGCGGCTTGATAGCAGGTGAAGCCTTCCTTACTGAGGGTGATGTTGATCAGATCGCGGATCATCTCCTCGTCATCTGCAATAAGGATGTTCCCTTTCAAGTGCTACCTCCTGGGTTACTGCTTCCCACGTACCGGCCCTTGGGGTTGACCGGTTGCAGCTCCTCCATCGCTGGCGCCCCCCGTGCTTGCCTACTCTGCGGGTGGACGGCGGGCCAGTTCCATTGATGTCTTATCGGCGCGCAGGATGATATGTTTAGCCCAAATCCGGCCAAATGGGAAGAAAATATCACGGCGAATTTACAAAAGTGATCAGGGGAAATTGCCGATAACTGTAACAATTGAGGGCATCTACGGCGCCCGGGGTTTGGGGTGCTGTTTTCTTGAATGATGATGGTGGGTACTTACAGGAATTGTCATGTTCATCAATGACGAAAGTCAAAAGCAGGTCCTGCCGATCATAGCGAGGACGACGACAACGCCGCTGTCGCCGGATGCTCAGCAGCGGGCGAGCGCACTGCTGCAACCTAATCCGGGCCAGCAGGTTAAGGCTGAGATCATCGCCAATCTCCCCAATAACCTGTACCTCGCCAGGGTGGCCGGTGAAATGTACAAGCTCGAGATACCGCTCAACGTCCAGCCTGGCAAGACCATGGTTATGACCTTTGTTGCCGCCGAGCCGAGAATAACCTTCCAGTATCTGCCACCGCAGCAGGAGGGGACCTCGGTGCAACTGAGCAGTTTCGGCAAATGGCTCTCCACCGTGGCAAGTGACGCTACCTCACCGGCCGCGGTACTGGAGCCCCTTTTGGCAAGTCCTCTTCTGGACACGCCGCTTTTGGCGAGCAGGCTCAGGGAGGCGCTGACCCAGGGAGGGCTTTTGTGCAGTAGCGGAGGTGTTGGCTTGGTTGTACGTCTTGGATCAGAAGATTGCCCTGGAACCCCCTCGCCCTCCGGGAGAGGAGAGGGGTGAGGGAAGCCTGCATCGGCTGAAAAGTTATGCAAGAAGGAAAAGCGTGAAAGAAAGCAGCGGTAGGAAAGGAAGGAAAATGCCGGTCCAGGACCGGCCCGTTTGACTAGCTGACGACGACCTTTCTGCCTTCCACCTTCAGCCGTCCTTCGGCGAACAGCTTAACGGCTTCTGGGTAGACGCGGTGCTCTTCCTTCTGGATGCGAGCGGATAGGGTTTCTTCGGTGTCGCCTTCCAGCACGGGGACCGCGGCCTGGATGATGATCGGGCCGGTGTCGGTGCCGCAGTCGACGAAGTGGACCGTGCATCCCGCCACCTTGGTCCCGTATTCGAGCGCCTGGCGTGCGGCGTGGAGGCCGGGGAAGGCGGGGAGCAGGGCGGGGTGGATGTTCATCACGGCCATGGGGAAGGCGTCCAGAAGGACGCAGGTGATGATCCTCATGAAGCCGGCCAGCACCACCAGCTCGACCCCGAACTCGCGCAGTGTCGCCACCAGGGCCTCATCATAGGCTTCCCTGCCCGAATAGGCGCGGTGGTCCAGGTGCAGCGCGGGGATGTCAGCCTTCCTCGCGCGCTCAAGGCCGTAGGCGTCCGCCACGTTGCTGATCACGCAGACTACGCGGGCGTTGATCTCCTGGCGCGCGCAGGCGTCGATGATCGCCTGCAGGTTGGTACCGCTTCCGGAAACCAGGACCCCTATGTTGAGGACTTTTCCCATGTTGGCAGCAGTGGAGCCCTAGACGAGCTCCACGCACTCCTTACCAGTTTCGCACTTGGCGACTTCGCCGATGTGGTAGGCAGTCTCGTTGAGACCGGAAAGCCGGATCATCACGTCATCGACCTCGCGCTCCGGCACGATGATGACCATGCCGATGCCGCAGTTGAAGGTCCTGAACATCTCGGTCTCGTCGATGTTGCCGCCCTTCTGGATCAGGCGGAAGATCTCCGGCATCTGCCAGCTGTCCTTCTTGATCACCGCCTTGCAGCCGTGCGGGAGCACGCGGGGGACGTTTTCCAGCAGACCGCCGCCGGTGATATGGGCGAGGCCGCTGATGTTGAAGTCCCGAAGCAGGTTCAATACGGACCGGACGTAGATCCTGGTGGGGGTGAGCAGCTCGTCGGCCACTGTCTTGCCGAGGCCGGGGATCTCGTCGTTGATGCCGAGCCCCATGTGCTCGAGGATCACCTTGCGGGCCAGCGAGTAGCCGTTGCTGTGCAGGCCGCTGGAGCTCAGACCGATCAGGTGGTTGCCGACCGTGATGGAGGATCCGTCGATGATCTTCTCGCGGTCGACCACGCCGACCGCGAAGCCGGCCATATCGTATTCCTCACCGGTGTAGAACCCGGGCATCTCGGCAGTCTCGCCGCCGATCAGCGCGCAGCCTGCCTGGACGCACCCTTCGGACACGCCTTTGATGATGCTGGCGCCCTTGGCGGGGTCGAGCTTGGCGGTGGCCAGGTAGTCCAGGAAGAACAGCGGTTCCGCACCCTGCACGATGATGTCGTTCACGCACATCGCCACCAGGTCGATGCCGATGGTGTCGTGACGGTCGGCAAGGAAGGCAACCTTCAGCTTGGTCCCCACGCCGTCGGTGCCGGAGACCAGCACGGGGTGCTTGTACTTGCCGGTGTTCAACGAGAAAAGGCCGCCGAAACCACCGAGATCGGCCAGCACCTCCGGACGATTTGTCGCCTTGACCAGCGGCTTGATCATCTGCACAAAGGTGTTACCGGCATCGATGTCGACACCTGCGTCTTTATAAGTAATCTTAGTCTTTCCCACAGGGTGACCTCCGTCGAAGTAAATGGGAAATCTAGCGCATCTCCCCCCAAATGTCAAAGCGAAAAAAATGTTTACTTCCCCTGTGGGTTTGCTTATCATGCCCGCTTGTGCTCGGCTTTCATGAGAAAATAACGCTTCGTCCGATGGCTGAAGAAGACCTCGATAAGGTGCTGGAAATCGAGTCTCTTTCCTTCTCACGGCCCTGGACGCGGCGGCATTTTCTGGACGAGATGAAATCGGCCTGCGGGTACCCCACGGTAGCCATCCTGCCGGACGGTGCGTTAGCCGGTTACCTTTGCCTTAAGCAGGTGCTGGACGAAGCCGAGATACTTGATGTTGCCGTTGACCCATCCCTGAGGGGCCGCCGCATCGGGCGCCTCCTGGTGGAGGGGGCGCTCGCCTCAAGCAGGAAGAGGGGAGCCGAGGTCGTCTCGCTGGAAGTACGCGTTGGAAACAACGAGGCCATCGCCCTTTACCAGCGGCTCGGTTTTCGCGAGATCGGCCGGCGCAAGAGATACTATGACAATGGCGAGGACGCCATCCTGATGGAATACACCTTCAACTTAAGTCCAGAGGAGTAAGATGCAGTTCAAATCGATGGTACTATCCAACGTGGAGGTCTCTCCTGGCTATTTCAGGATGAGGATGACGGCGCCCCAGGAGCTGCAGAACTCTTCACCGGGGCAGTTTCTGATGCTCAGGGTGGTCGACGCCATCGATCCTCTGCTGCGCCGTCCCTTCGGGCTGTTCGACGTCGGGCAATTCACCCCCGAATACGCCGGCTGCGGCGCCCAGTGCTACGCAGAAATCCTCTACAAGGTGGTCGGCAAGGGGACCAAGCTCCTTTCCTCGCTGCACCACGGCGACCTGGTCGATCTGCTCACCCCGCTGGGGAGGGGCTTCGAGGCCGGCCCCAGCGGCGAAGAGAAGATCCTGGTGGGGGGCGGCATCGGCCTCGCTCCTCTGTACTACCTGGCCAAGGAACTGGTCAAGAAGGGGGAGAAGGTCCGGCTGTTCGCCGGGGGGCGCAATCGCGACGACATCCTCTGCATCACCGAGTTCGAGCGGCTGGGCGTCGAGACCTACGTCTCCACCGATGACGGCACCTTGGGCGACCGCGGCCTGGTCACCGAAGTGCTGGAGCGGCATCTCTCCTCCGGCATGCGCATCTTCTCCTGCGGACCCACCCCGATGCTGAAGGCGGTGGCCCTTTTGGCCCAGAAGCATGCCGTACCCTGCCAGGTCTCCATGGAGGCCTACATGGCGTGCGGCGTGGGGGCCTGCCTGGGCTGCG
>NZ_DATFBA010000353.1:0-14604 GCF_035254065.1 Geomonas sp. | reverse complement strand
TCGTTTTGCGCTGTCGTCACATCGGTTGCGGGCGCCTCCGACTGCATCATGTGCCCAATGGTATCGGTGAGGGAGAGGTTGCCGGTCATCGACATCTGGGAAATGCCGGCCAGGGCCAGGACGTAGGCCCGCTGATCCATTGTCGCCCCCTCCAGCGCGGTCTGTGTCGCCTCCACCGGCTGTACTTGGAGTACGTCGATGCCGAAGGTGCTGGAGACCTGGTTGTTGGCGTTGCTGATGGCGGTGCCGATGGGGGTGCCACCGGCCGCGGCGGCCACCGCCTGCCGATAGGCGAGCTCCGTCAGCGGAGTGACGGCTATCTTGATTGAGCTGCCGTCCCCCGAGACCATGGACCCTGCCCGCAGCGGTGCCGACGCTGGGATAGTGGTCGTCGCGGAGGTGGCCTCATCAACGTAGCTGCCGGTCGCCTCGATGACCACCGGACCTTGGTAGTTCTGGACCGTCACGGTGTATTGGCCCTGGCTGTCGGTCGTGGTGGAAGCGAGGAGCGTGCCTTTGCTTCCGTCGCTGTTCGCTGCGTAGATCTGTATGGTGCCGTTCTTGATCAAGCCCGCCGACGCGGTACCGCTCGCATAGGTCTTGGACGTTGCTGGCGGGGGAGAGGGCGTGGATGAGCCACCGCCGCAGCCTGCGAAGAGCGCCATAATCACCGCCACTGCTGCCATCTTCACTAACTCGCCTATTTTCATGGGACCACTCCTTGTCGTGGGATGTTTTCTACCAAGTGATCAGGTTGACGACCTTCTCGAGAATGAGCAGCGCGTCGCCCGCATCGATGACACCGTCGGGATGAGGTGTTCCGGAGACCAGTGGCGCGACGTCACCTCGTTGCAGCTGCTCCGGCGTGGCGGTGTGCCTGCCGATGGCGATCTGCAGCGCGGCCAGCGCGTCGGCCAGGTTGACTGTGCCGTCACCGTTCAGGTCGCCGGTGCCCGCCCGTTTATAGATGATGTTGCGCTGCACCGTAGCGCTGTTGCCTGGCCCATCGGTGGCGACCACCACGATGGCGTAGGTCTTCTCCGCGCTGAAGGCGATCTGCTGCTGGAAAGAGCCATCTGCGGCCACCGCAGGTCGGTAGGTGGTGCCGTCCACGGTGATGGTGACCAAGGCGGTCGTGTCGTCGGTCACGGTCCCTTTCAGGAGATAGCTCGAGTCATAGGTCGTGATGTCCTGGTTCGGGTCGGTGACCGCCAGCTGCGGTCGGGTGGTATCCAGGGTGACGGTTCTCTTCGTCGTGCTGCTGTTCCCTGCCCGGTCGGTCGCCACGATGACGACGTTGTTGCTCCCTTGCGCCAGGGTGACGGTGACCGTGAAGGAGTTTCCGATGAGGGTCGCCGCCAGCGGAGCGGAGTCCCCCACTGCCGCACTAACGGAGGCGATGTTGGCGTCGCTCACCGATCCGGTCACGGTGAGGAGTGGCTGGGCGGTGACGCTGTTGTCGGCCGGAACCGAGAGGCTGACGGCCGGCGCGGCGGTGTCGAGGATGATCGTCCTGGTGTCGGTCGACGTGCTGCCGAGGTTGTCGGTTGCTTCCACCGCGATCGTGTTGGGGCCCTCCGCCAGCGTAATGGCGGTCGAGAAGCTGCCGTCGGCTGCCACGGAAACGCCAGTGCCATTCACCGTGACGCTCCTGATGCCGTTGGCCGAGGTAACGGTGCCGGTGATGTTGAGGGTCCCGCTGCTGGTGACCGCCCCGTTGGGAAGCGTGGAAACGGCCAGGGTGGGCGCCACGTCGGGAGATGTGACGGTGATGGTGGCGTTTCGCCCGGCGACGGTCAGGCCGACCCCGAGATCGGATGCCGACGGCGCCGTCATGAGGGTGATGACCGTCCCGCTGGGGACCGTTGGGGGAACGGTGAAGGTGAGGGTTGCCACCACTCCATTATCGAAGGGGGTGTAGTCCCTGTCATACTCGGAGATCCTGAAGACTCCCGCCGACGGCGTAATGTAAAAGAGGTTCTTTCCGGCGGCTGTCCCGGCTGCCCCGATCACTGCCGTCGGGGAGGTCAGCAGATTCGCGTCGTAGTGGAAATCCACCAGCAGCGTTGATGGCTTTGAGGTGGCCTTTCTGGTCAGGGTGACCGGAATGGAGACTTCCTTGCCAGCAATAGCCGTCACGTTTGCCAGATCGAAGGTGACATCGACAACCGGTGAGGAACAGGTCGCATTGGTGCCGCCCGTGCCGGAACAGGTCCAGTTCCAGGGTCCGCTCCCTGTCACCGCGGAAGGGGTTCCAGATGCGCAGAGGTTGCTGCCGGGAGCAGACGCAAATGCCACACCGTTGCTGGTTCCGCAGATGCCGTTCCCGCTGCTCATCGTGTTCGCTGAGCAGGTTGCTGTTGTCCCACTGCTCGAGCCGACGCAGGTCCAGTTCCAGGGGCCGCTGCCGGTGACGGCCGATGGTGTTCCTGCCGAACAGAGGTTGCTGGTCGGTGCGGAGGCGAACCTGCCGCCGTTCGCGGCGCCGCAGACGCCGTTGGCGACCGGCACCGGGGTGAGGAGGAAGTAGAGTCCGTTCTGATCAGCGGTGACCGCGTATGAGGAGTTGGTGTAGGTGGCGTAGCCGGTCGCAGAGATGGTCAGGGTGTAGGTGCCGGCTGGGATGCCGGTGATGGTGAAGTAGCCGGACATTTCGGTCGTCCCCGTTTTGCCGGCTATCGACACGTTCGCCCCCGAGACCACCGGGCCGCCGGCCATGCCGGAGTAGACCATGCCGGTCATCGTGTAGGAGGTCTGCAACGAGTATCTGACCGCCTCCCAGGCCATGACGATGCCGGCTCCGGAGTTGCGGTTCCACCCGTTCGGGATCACGGAATGGGAGAGTGCGCTACGGACGGATGCGCTGGTCATGCCCGGAGCAGCCGACTTCACCAGGGCGGCGATGGCGGCGGCGTGGGGGGCGGCCGCCGAGGTGCCGAAGAAGGGGGAGCCAAACCCGCCCACCCCGGTTACCGAGACACCATCGGCGGCAGTAAAGTCAGGCTTTGACAGTACCCTGCCCCCGGTGGAGGAGAAGTTACCAGCTGTGATGGGACTGCCGTCCCCGTTATAGAAGATCCGGCGAGGGCCGTCGGAGCTGAAAGGTTCCACCGTATCGCCCAAAGAGAACGGATCGGGGAAGGGACCATGCGGGTACCACGGATAGAATGCGTCGTGAGCAGGGGTTGCCGCTACGCTGAATGCCTTGTCGGCTGCATTGTGCCCAAAGGTTGCTCCGGACGTGGAAAACTGCAGGTGACCGTAGCCCGTGCTCACCCGCAGGAAACGGTCTGCACCACCGCTTTTTTTGACTATTACCACCTGGTAGCCGGTGATATCGCCAGAGATCATGAACCCTTCAACTGGATCGTTACTGCCATTTTGAGTACTGTTTGACTTGGCCACGACCTGGCTGCCGTAGGGGTCGAGAAGGTAGAGGTCGTAGTCATTGCTTGATGCACCGATGGGGTCTGCCCAGGTCAGCACAACTATGTCGGTGTTGGAAGTGAGCTTGTTACCTATACTTCGGCTGCCGTTCGAGTTGAAGACATGAACGGTACCTTTGCCGGCGAGCGGAGCGGGAGCCGCTCCCCCGTCGGCGAAGTCACCTTCCCAGGTGCCAGAGCCCGTGGTTGAGACATAGCTTGAGTTGAAATAGTCGAGGCTGCCAAAGTTGCCTGCCGAGGAGAAGTAAAGGGCTCCGTCATTTACTACGTCGTTAACGGCCTGAACGACACTCCCCATGTTGTAGGGTGAGATTACGTTTGCAGCCTGACCGTCCTGAAAGGGCGTTTCCACGAAATTGCTCAGATCGTCCACAATGATGTCGCAGCCAGCCTGGCGCAGTGCGCGGATGTTCTGTGCAATGGTCTCGGTGCCTGTCTGGCCTCCGGTCGCGAAGTAGAGGCTTGCACCGGGAGCGAGGGTGTGGACGATTTCCAGCATCGCGGTTCCCTCGTCTCCCGTGCCGGTCTGTCCCGGCAACACCGTTACCGGACCGAGCGCCCCGGCCGCTTGGCTCGATGCCAGGCTCTGTACCCCATTGGAAATAACCCCGACCTTGACGCCGCTGCCGTTGACGCTGAAACTGCTCCGTGCCACGTCCCCCTTGTGAGTGACGTCCCCTTCCGTTTTCGGGGCACTGTTGAACTGATTCTTGAATTGCGTGCTGATGAACCGTATGTCACTCCAACCCGCAATCCGTTCGAGCAGATCGGGCGGGACGAGGGCGTCGATGCTATGGTATTCGGGGTAGGAGGCCGTTACCTGAACGCCTGCTGAAATGAGTCGCTGCAGCAACTCATCGGTAACCTCCGCGCTTATTTTCACGTACAGGTTGTCTGCCTCATCCATCAAGACACCCGTCTCAAGGTAGGGAACGCCATCGGCGACCTCCTTGCCTTGGAGCATTCTGACGGTGCTCAACAGGTTGGAGTCGATCTTCTGTTGCGCCTCACTCCTTGCATCCTTTTCGTCGCTCAGCGCATTTATCTGCTGGATTGCTTGCGGGGTAAGTTGAAATTGATTATTGGCCACAGGGGCGGCAGGAGAGCTTGTTACCAGGGAGCGCGGGGAAATTTGGGGGGTGAACATTTTGAGCTTGAGGTCTTGAGCAAGAACGGGTTCGTGCAAGGCGGAAAGCAGCAGCGATAGGACGAGCAAAGAGGTCGGTACTGAGATAACGGGTGGCTTCCAGCGGGTTCGTCTTGCGCTCAAGGTGCAAATTTTGAGCAGCAACTCGGCATAACCGTTCACGTCGTTACCCTCCTTTGACAGTCTCCTGACAGCAGATTGTCAGAAACCGCCCTTGCCAATGTTTTTTGTCTATGTTTCTCCTTTCAGGTGCTGATACTGCCAGTAATAACACAGGTAGACGATGACATTGCAAAGCCGGCCTAGGCGGTTTGATTGGCTTATTTATTTATCAGAGATTATTTTGAAATTAAATCTTGGCAGGAAAATATTGGCGATACATCGTGGATAAATATTTCAGGCAGCTACTTCGGATAAATAGATTGCGGTAACAATCCACGGCGAAAACAAACAATACCCGACAGTCTATCCTCGTCGAAATTGATGTCAAATAAAAATTTGAAAAAATTAATATTATGGCAGGCCAGGGGGAGTGGAGGTAAAGAAAAGGGACGCTGAGGCAGCGTCCCTTTTACGGTGCGGGTATTTGCTGGAGGAGGGCTACTCCGCCTTCTCCTCGATCCTCGGGAAGAGCGCTTCAGCCTTCTTGATGGCGGTGCCGGCCTTCAGCAGGCCCCAGGTCAGCCCTTCGCGGCTGGCGGGCTCGGCTTGTCCGAGGTAGCCCAGGCCTTTCTCGGCGGTCCTGGGCATGAAGGCGGAGAGGAGCGTGTAGACGATGCGCTGGCTCTCCAGCATGTAGTACATGACGGTGGCCAGCCGCTCCTTCTTCTCCGGGTCCTTGGCGAGGGTCCAGGGGGCGACCTCGTCGATGTACTTGTTGCCGGCGGAGATCACTTCCCAGATGGTCTGCAGCGCCTTGCTGAAGGCGAGATCGTCGAAATGGCCGTCGACCTGCTGGATCGCCTCCACGGTCTTCTGGCGGTAGGCCGCGTCCAGTTCGGTCTCCTCGCCCGGCTGCTGCAGCACGCCGCCGAAGTACTTGCCGAGCATGGCGGTGGAGCGGTTCAGCAGGTTCCCCAGGTCGTTGGCCAGGTCGGAGTTGATGCGGGCGATCAGGGCGCCGTGCGAGAAGTCGCCGTCCAGGCCGAAGGGGACCTCGCGCAGCAGGAAGTAGCGGACCGCGTCCACGCCGTACTTCTCGATCAGCATGTTGGGCTCCACCACGTTCTGCAGGCTCTTGCTCATCTTCTGCCCTTCGATGGTCCACCAGCCGTGGGCGAAGACCTTCTTGGGGACCGGCAGGCCGGCCGCCATCAGGAAGGTCGGCCAGTAGACGGTGTGGAAGCGCAGGATGTCCTTGCCGATCAGGTGCACGTCGACCGGCCAGTACTTGGCGAAGTCGCCGCTTTCGTCGGGGTAGCCGAGCGCGGTGATGTAGTTGGTGAGCGCGTCGAACCAGACGTAGACCACGTGCTTGTCGTTGCCCGGTACCGGGATCCCCCACTGGAAGGTGGTGCGGGAGATGGAGAGGTCACGGAGCCCCTCCTTCACGAAGGAGATGATCTCGTTTCTGCGGCTCTTGGGCTGGATGAAGTCAGGGTTCGCCTCGATGTGCGCGATGAGCTGGTCCTGGTACTTGCTCATCCTGAAGAAGTAGGACTCCTCCTTGAGCTTCTCGGTGGGACGGTTGCAGTCCGGGCACTTGAAGTCGATCAGCTGGGTCTCGGTCCAGAAGGTCTCGCAGGGGGTGCAGTACCAGTCCTCGTACTCGCCGAGGTAGATGTCGCCTTTCTCCATCACCCGCTCGAACATGGCTGCCACGCCCTTCTTGTGGCGCTCCTGGGTGGTGCGGATGAAGTCGGTGTGGGAGATCTCCAGCTTCTCCCAGAGCGACTGGAAGCGTTTCATCACGCGGTCGGCCAGTTCCAGCGGCGTCTCGCCCGCTGCGGTGGCGGCCTTCTCTACCTTCTGCCCGTGCTCGTCGGTGCCGGTCAGGAAGAAGACCTCGTACCCCATCAGCCGCTTGTAGCGCGCCAGGACGTCGGCGGCCAGCGTGGTGTAGGCGTGTCCTATGTGCGGGACGTCATTGACGTAATAAATCGGGGTGGTGACGTAGAAAGCCGGTTTCATGATGATGGTTTCTCCTTTTTCCTTTCCTTGACGTCCTGGGGCCTTCTGTCACGGCGCGCCTGCTTGGCCGCCTGCGCTGCCTTCGCCTTGCTCTCCTGCTGGGATTGCGCCTCGCCCTTGCCAGGCTGCGGTTTTTTCACCTTGTCGCTGACATTCTCGGGACTGATCTGGTCGCCCCTCAGCTGGACCAGGCTGTCGTCGTTGGTCTTCAGGGTGACGGTGCCTTCCAGCACGTTGACCTTGACCACCTCGCCATCGACATGCCCGCACTGCACGCGCTTGCCGCACTTGGGAAGCCCCTTACGGAGGCTGCAGTAGGTCTCGAACTCGTAGGAGAGGCAGCAGAGGAGCCTGCCGCACTGGCCGGAGATCTTGGAGGGGTTGAGGGCGAGGTTCTGCTCCTTGGCCATCTTCACCGAGACCGGCTCGAACTCGCGCAGGTAGGAGGCGCAGCAGAGTTCCCTGCCGCAGATGCCGATGCCGCCCACCATCTTCGATTCGTCCCGCACGCCGATCTGGCGCATCTCGATCCGGGTGTGGAAGGCGTGGGCGAGGTCCTTGACCAGTTCCCGGAAGTCGACCCGGCCGTCGGCGGTGAAGTAGAAGATCGCCTTGCTGCCGTCGAACAGGTATTCCACCCGGACGAGCTTCATGTCCATACCCCGCTCCTTGATGCGGGTGAGGCAGAACTTGTGCGCTTCCTTTTCCTTGGCGGCGTTGGCGGCAATCACCGCCATGTCGTGGGGCTCCGCCATCCGTTGCAGCGTCTTGGTCCCCTCCGGGACCAGCGCGTCGTCGACCTCGATGGGGCCTGCGACCACGTGCCCCATGCTCTTGCCACGCTCAGTCTCCACGATGACGCGGTCGCCCGGCTTGACCGGGAACTTGCCGACCGCGAAATCGTAGAGCTTCCCTGCGGGTGTGAATTGGATCCTTACTATCTTTGCCAAAAAAACCTCCGTACTGGAGAGGGGTGGTTTATATAAGGCTCCCTTGCGGGGGCGCTCCGACGCGGTGGGCGTTGCCCAGCCTACGCCTATCTTTTACTTACCTCGACGCGAACTGCATGAAGAACACCTCCAGCGCCAGTCGTGCGTTCACGTTGCGGGCGAGCATCCTCTTCATGGCGACCAAT
Organism: Geomonas sp.; assembly: GCF_035254065.1. Taxonomy (GTDB): domain Bacteria; phylum Desulfobacterota; class Desulfuromonadia; order Geobacterales; family Geobacteraceae; genus Geomonas. Next base: position 6,746 of record NZ_DATFBA010000353.1, on the reverse strand, counting down.
TCCTCGATCAGCTCGATGATGCGCCCTTCACTTACGCGCTCGGCCTCACGGGCGATCAACTCCTCCATGTCGGCGTTGGCGAGCCCCTGCGGCATCGAGCGGTAGATCAGTATGTCGCGCAGAAACGAGAGCAGCAGCTCCAGCAACCCGGGGAGTCCTTCCTTGTCCGCTGCCAGTTCCTCCGCGGTCCGGAAGAGGGTGGCGACGTCCTTCAGGTTGAGGGCCATGATCCTGGCGAGAAAAGACCCTCTCCCCTCCAGCACGCCGTCGGCCGCGACGTCCATCGCCCGCCTGAGACTGCCGCCGGACAGGGTGGAGGCCACCCGGGCGGCTTCCGCGCCGAAACCGTCCCGCACCAGCCGTCCCTCGATCAGCTCGGCGGAAAGCGGCTGGAAGGCAAGGGATTGGCAGCGGGAGAGGATGGTCTGCAGGACGGCGGAGCGCTCCGGCGTGAGCAGAATCATAAGCGCGTTGCCCGGCGGCTCTTCCAGGGTCTTCAAAAGCGCGTTGCCCGCCGCGAGGTTCAGCTTCTCGGCGCCGTCGATGATGCACGCCTTCTTGGGTGCCTCGAAGGGGCGGTAGGCGAGCTCCTTCTGCAGCTCCCTCACCTGGTCGATCTTGATGAAGGCACCGTCCGGCTCCAGGATGTGGAGGTCGGGATGCTGGCCGCTGGCGATCTTGCGGCACGACGAGCAGACGCCGCACGCCTCGTCTTTCCCGCAGAAGACGGCCTGCACGAAGGCAACGGCCGTCTTTCGCTTGCCGCACCCCTCGATGCCGTTGAACAGGTAGGCATGGGCAACCCGCCCCATGGAGATGGAGCGTCGCAAAACGGCGATGGCGCTATCCTGGCCGATGACATCCGAGAAGGGCATCTAGCTGGCCTTTGCGGTGGAGAGGAGGGCCGCATCTCCGAGCGGCAGCCTGCCGGCGAGGGCGGCACGGACGCGCTGCTCCGTCTCCAGCACGTCGCCCGAGCCGTCGACCACCACGAAACGGTCCGGATGTGCGGCGGCGAGCTTCAGGTATCCCGCGCGCACCCGCTCATGAAAGAGGACCGACTCCTGCTCGAAGCGTTCCTCGCGCGCCCCCTGCACCGCCTCGATGCGGGCGAGGGCGCGGCAGAGGCCGATCTCGACCGGGCAGTCGATCAGCACGGTGAGCTTCGGCTGCACCCCGCCGGTGGCAAGCCCGTTCAGTTGCTCGATGACGACAAGGTCGAGCTCCCGTCCGTGTCCCTGGTAGGCGACGGTGGCGTCGGTGAAGCGGTCGCAGAGCACGATCTCGCCGCGGGAGAGCGCGGGGGAGATCACCTCCTGGACATGCTGCGCGCGGGCGGCCGCGTAGAGCAAGAGCTCGGCCAGCGGCACGATGGCGCTGTTCTCGGCGTCCAGCAGGATGGCGCGGATCTTATCGGCGATCGGGCAGCCTCCCGGCTCCCGGGTCGCGGTCACTAGCTCGCCTGCCGACTCCAGCCGCTCCTTCAAGAGCCTCATCTGGGTGGTCTTGCCGCACCCTTCCACGCCTTCAAATGTAATGAAAATGCCCATGCCGACGCTCTCATAATCCGTAGAAATCGTTAAATTATATGGGAGGGGGGATCGTAATGCAACATTTAAATGGGTGCAAACCCGCATCACTATTGCCATGACGCGGTGCTTTGGCTATATTGGGCAAACGCCGAAGACGGCAGCGAAGCGCAGCGGGATTCTAATGGATAACATGAGCGAACACAACTTAGAAACGCTGGAAGAGAAACTGGGGTACCGGTTCCGGGAGCGGGGCTTCCTGGAGGAGGCGCTGACCCACCGCACCTTCGTGAACGAGACCGGCGGCGGCAAGGACAACCAGCGGCTCGAGTTTTTCGGCGACGCGGTGCTGGACTTTCTGCTCTCCGATATCCTGATGCTGCAGTTCCCGGCCAGCCGCGAGGGGGATTTGACCCGGATGAGGGCGGCCCTGGTGGATGAGACCAGTCTTGCGGCCATTGCCGCCTCCGTCGATCTCGGCTCCTATTTGCGACTAGGGCGCGGCGAGGAGAAGGGGGGAGGGCGGCAGAAGCGCTCCTTGCTTGCGGATGCCTTCGAGGCATTGGTGGCCGCCATCTACCTTGACGGGGGGCTGGAGGCGGTGAAGGGGGTGGTGGAAGCGATCTTCCGGCCGCTGCTCGCCTCGGGAGAGGTTTTGACCGGGCGCGACTTCAAGACCGACCTGCAGGAGCGTGCGCGGCTGGCGCGGGGGGAGCTTCCCCGTTACCAGTTGAAGGAGGTCTCCGGCCCTGACCATGACCGGCGCTACACCGTCGAAATCTACCTCGGCAAGGAGCTGATGGGAGAGGGGATCGGCCGAAGCAAGAAAGAGGCGGAACAAGCTGCCGCCAAGGCGGCCATGCTGGTTATAAAGGCGGAAGGGTAAAGACGTCACCGCGAAACACTCTGGAAATCAAGGCTGAAAGCTAAAAGACGTCACCACGAAACACACGAAAGACACGAAAAAAACGAAAAAAGTAGGAACTTCTAGAAATTTTTCGTGTGCGATCTTCTTTCTGGTGCCTCGTTTGTCTGTGTCTTGTTCCGTTGCGCCCCGTCTATGTTTATCCTTTTACTTCTAGTTTTATGATTCTTTTTCGTGTTCTTTCGTGTCTTTCGTGGTGAAAGAGGTGTTGTCTTTTGAGGTCCGTCATAGTCCCCTTTTTCATCTCTCACCTGGGCTGCCCGCACCGCTGCGTGTTTTGCGACCAGCAGAAGATCGCCGGCGCGAAGGGTGTGCTGCCGGATGCCGCCGCCATCCTGGAAAAGGTGGCGCAGTACCAGGCGAGCGCGCCGGGGAGAGAGCTTGAGGTAGCCTTTTACGGCGGAACCTTCACCGCCTTGCCCTTGGCCGATCAGCAGCGGCTTCTGGACCCGCTGCAGCCGCTCCTTTCCTCCGGCGCCATCAGGTCGGTGCGCCTCTCCACCCGGCCCGACGCCGTCGATGCCGGGGTCGCTTCCTTCCTGAAGTCGAAGGGTGTGGAGACTGTGGAGCTTGGCGTGCAGTCGATGGACGAGGAGGTGCTCAGGCTGTCACGGCGTGGGCACTCCGCGGCCGATGTCGAGGCGGCCGTGTCGGCCCTGAAAAAGACGGGTCTTTCAGCGGGGATTCAACTCATGCCGGGACTCCCCGGTGACAGCGCCGAGAGATCGCTGGACACGCTGCGCCGGGTGCTTTCCCTTCAACCTTCCTTCCTCCGGATCTATCCCACGCTGGTTATCGCCGGGACCGAGTTGGCGGAGCTTTACCAAGGCGGCCACTACCATCCGCTTTCCCTGGAGGAGGCGGTCTCGCTCTGCAAGCAGATGCTGGTCGAGTCCAGGCGCTGCGGCGTCCCGGTGATCCGAGTGGGGCTGCAGCCGACCTCCGAACTGGAGTCCCCCGGCGTGCTGCAGGCGGGGCCGTACCATCCGGCCTTTGGACAGTTGGTGGAGTCGGAGATTTGGTATGATATTGTGAGTGCCCAACTGGCTCAGTTCCCGCGCGAAAGCCTGGTCGAGCTTTCCGTCCCGATGGGGCGAGTTTCCGATGTGGTGGGGCAGAAGAGACTGAATGTGCAGCGGCTCGCGGAAAATTTCGGCGTGTCGGTGCTGGCAGTTAGAGAAGATGCGGATCTGGGTTGCGAGCAGGTCACAATAAAGATGGTTTTGAAATCTTAAGGAGATAAAAATGTCAGAGCAGCCTTTCCGTTCCGGCTTCGTTTCGATCGTCGGGCGTCCTAATGTCGGCAAATCCACCCTGCTGAACCGCATCCTGGGGGAGAAGATCGTCATAACTTCGGACAAGCCGCAGACCACCAGGAACCGGATCCAGGGTATCCATAATATTCCGGGCGGCCAGATCGTCTTCATCGACACGCCGGGGATTCATCGGGCCAAGAACAGGCTGAACAAGTTCATGGTCGAGGAGGCGCTCGCCTCTATCGAGGGGGTCGACCTCATCCTCTTCCTGGTGGAGGGGGACGCCGATCCCGCCCGGGAAGCCAACATGATCAAGGAGGTCCTCTCCGGGGTGAACATCCCGGTGATCCTGGTCATGAACAAGATCGACCTGGTCCCCAAAGGTGAGCTTCTGGAGCGGATGCAGTGCTACGGCGAGACCTACCCGTTCAAGGAGATCATCCCCATTTCCGCCTTTACCGGCGACGGCGTCGAGCAGCTGGTAAAGCTCGTGCACGGACTCTTGCCGGAAGGACCTTGCTATTTCCCCGACGACATCCTGACCGACGTCCCCGAGCGGTTCGTGGTGGCGGAGATCATCAGGGAGAAGATCTTCCGGCTCACCCGCGACGAGGTTCCCTATTCGGTGGCGGTGGTGGTGGACAGCTTCAAGGAGCGCCCGGACGGACTGGTGGCGATCGCCGCAACCATCAACGTGGAACGAGATTCCCAAAAGGGGATCATCATCGGCAAGAGGGGGGACATGCTGAAGAAGATCGGCATGCAGGCCCGCCAGGAGATCGAGCTGCTGTTGGACACCAAGGTGTTCCTGGAACTCTTCGTAAGGGTAAGCCCCGAGTGGAGCGAGAACTCCCGCATGCTCAAGGAGTTCGGGTATCACTAAGTATCAATTGCTTCGTCTGTTCAACCCTCGCCCCTTTAGGGGAGAGGGTGGCCGAAGGCCGGGGAGGGCTTACCCCGCATGCTAAAGGTCCCGCCCTCACCCCTGCCCCTCTCCCCCAGGGGGCGAGGGGAATACGACCGATTTTCTCGTAGTCATCTCTCAAGCCTTTCCCAATGCCAATCGCCATTTTGGTGCTGCTGAAAATGCCCCGTGATTAAGGGCGAGCTAACGGTGTTTGTGCCTTAATGAGGGTGGGGCGCACCGCTAGCTGGCCGATTTTCAGCCACAAATATAGCATTAGCAAATTATGGTGTGAGGAAATCTATTAATTTACTTTGTTTTGACAAACGGTTTTCGGAATTGTACTGTTATGCGATTTTTTTGAACCCGTATACGTAACGCGTAAGGAGAAAAGAACAATGGCAATTAGAAAGTATGCCGGCTACGCCTGGAACTTGATCAGCCTCGCCGGTATGGTCCTGGCGGTGACGGCCGCCGGCCTGATCGTTGGTTTCCTTTCCTATGAGGGAATCACCGGTGTTGAGAAGCCGTACCTCGGTTTGATGACCTACTTCCTGTTCCCCGGCATGCTTATCGTGGGCCTCCTCTTGGTGCCGGTCGGAGCCTTCCTGGTCAGGGAGAAGCGCCGCAGGTTCGCCAAGACCGGCGAGGAGATCCCGCCGTATCCGCGGGTCGACTTCAACGAGCCGCACAAGCGTCATTTGTTCATCTTCTTCGTGCTTGCCAGCATCGGCTTCGTGATGATCGTTTCGGTCGCCTCGCTGAAGGGCTTCGAGTTCACCGAATCGACCACCTTCTGCGGCGAGCTCTGCCACCAGGTCATGGGTCCGGAGCACACCGCCTGGTCCAACTCCCCGCACGCCAAGGTGAAGTGTGTCGAGTGCCACGTCGGCCCGGGCGCCGCCTGGTACGTCAAGGCGAAGATCTCCGGTATGAGGCAGCTCTACGCGGTCCTCTTCCACACCTACCCGGCCACCATCGCCACCCCGATCGAGAACCTGCGTCCGGCCCGCGACACCTGCGAAGAGTGCCACTGGCCCGAGAAGTTCTACTTCGGCCGCCAGAAGGTGTTCTATCACTATGCGCCCAACGAGCAGAACACCCCGCGGGAGACCGGCCTGCTCATCAACATCGGCGGCGACCCCAACACCCCGGGCGCCAAGGGCATCCACTGGCACATCGGCCAGGAGGTTACCTACATCGCCACCGATTACAAGAGGCTGAACATCCCCTACATCGCCGTGAAGGGCAAGGACGGCAAGATCATCGAGTACGTGGACAGCGAGAAGCCGCTCACCAAGGACGCCATCGCCAAGGCTGAAAAGCGCCGCATGGACTGCCTCGACTGCCACAACCGTCCGGCTCACATCTACCACGCTCCGGGCGTGGAGATCGACGATGCCTTCGTTCACAAGCGGATCGACTCCTCGCTGCCGTACCTGAAGAAGGTTGCCGTCGAGATCCTGACCAGGCCGTACAAGGATAAAGAGACCGCCCTGGCCACCATCGCCAAGGATCTGCCGGCCTACTACGCCCAGACCTACCCGGCGGTGGCTTCCGCGAAGAAGGCGCAGATCGACGAGGCCGTGGTCGTGGTGAAGGACATCTACGATCGGAACTTCTTCCCGAACATGCACATCAGCTGGAACACCTACCCGAACTACATCGGTCACTTCTACACCCCGGGTTGCTTCCGCTGCCACGACGGGAAGCACAAGAACGCAGAGGGCAAGGTCATTTCCAAGGACTGCAACATGTGCCACACCGTGCTGAGCCAGAAGCAGGAGAACATCCCTGCCGGCACCAAGGTAACCCAGTTCGTGCACCCGGTCGATATCGGTGACGAGATCTACAAGACCAACTGCAGCGAGTGCCACAGCGCCGGCGGCCAGGACGTTCCCGGCGGCGAGCACCATGGCAAATAAGGCAAAGAGAAGTAGTCAGAGATAGCGCAGCACCCAAAGCCCCCGGCCACCAGCCGGGGGCTTTTCTTTGTCCGGTTGCAGACGGCCCCCAGCCTCACCCTGTCCCTCCCCTTCAAGGGGAGGGGACCTCCGCTTCCCTTCACCCTCCCCTTCAAGGGGAGGGTAGGGGTGAGGATGGGGTTAATGACTTGCTTTCCATTCAACAAC
>NZ_DATFBA010000352.1:0-5223 GCF_035254065.1 Geomonas sp. | reverse complement strand
GGTCGAGCACGTACAGTAGCCAAATGAACAAAAAGGGCACCCGATGCATGTCGGGTGCCCTTTTTGTTTCCGCTCTTCCTCTTCGCCTGTAGCTTTGGCGGATCTGCTGGGAGGCTTGCTACCAATCCTCCTTCTGTTTCTCCGCCAGCTTTTTCATGTACAGCTCCGGGGATGTCAGCTTCACGATCTCCTTGTCGCTGTAGCCAAGGTCCTTCAGGTTCAGCACACCGTTGGGGGCGTGGCAGTTGGCGCAGGAAAGGGCCCTGGTTTTGGTGACCAGGTGGTTGGAGCCGAAGTAGATGGTCTGCCAGCCGGCAACGGCGCTCTTGGCGACCTGGGCCGGCTCCTTCATGCCGAGCGTCCTGGCCGCGGATTCCACCCCGGCGCGGGTATCGCCGTTGGACATCGGGGGGGCGAAATCCATCGAGAGGAGCTCTCCGGTCTTGGCGCTGTAGAACGCCTTGCCCTGGAAGATCTTGAAGGGAGTGATCCTGCTCTTGGCGTCCTTTCTGTCCCCCTTGGGGCCGATGAAATGCGGGGTGTTGGCCACGGTCCCGTTGTACCAGGCGTAGACCGGCGTGCTCTCATTGGCCTCCTTCTTGAGGGTGGTCGGCTCGTAGAACTTGTCGGCGCTCTGGGTCCAGACCGTGAAATCCTTGGCGAAGGCGCCTCCGGTGCGGGGGATGTGGCAGGTCTGGCAGGCGACCTTGGCAACATGGCGGTTGAGGTCGGCGTCCTTGTGCGGCTTGTCGCCATGGCAGGAGGCGGCTGAGCAGGTGACAGACACCCCGTCCGTCGCCCAGTTGTTGGGATCCGTCCCGGTCGGTATCCTGTGGTCCTTTGCCTGGTGGCAATCGACGCAGACCATCCCCTTGGCCGCGTGGGCGTCGGTCTCCTTGGTGAAGGAGAACCCTCTCTTGATGATCACCCCGCCGCCGGCGGCCTCGTGGCAGACCATGCAGTTCTTCACGGTCGGCTTGCCGATTGCCAGTGCCGCCTTGGTGCTCCGGTCCTGCCCCATGACCACGCGCCCCTTGTCATCCTTGAAGGGCTTTCTCTGCCGGAAGTCGTAGTCCGTGGAGTGGCAGACCAGGCAGTCGATCGCCTTTTCAGCCTCGGCACCGCTGCTCCCAACGTCGCTCAGGTGGTTGCCCGGATGGCAGGTGTTGCAGCCGGTGAACTTCGTCTTGCCGGTCTCGGGGCTCTTCGGGATCTCCTTGAGGTTGTTGACGATATCGTTGCCGTTGCACATCACGTAGATGCGGTTTTTCATCCCGTACTCTTCTTTGGGATCGATCCCGTCCACGTTGGTGACCTTGGAGGCATGCTTCCAGTGCACCGATTGCAGGAAGGCCTTGGCTGTGCCGGGATGGCACTTCTCGCAGGTCTCGGGGCCCTTGTAGCCCTCCGCCTGGATCGCCGCCCGCCCGGGGTGCTCGCCTGCCGTGGCGGTGGCCGCGGCAAGGGCTGCGCCCAGCAATGCCGCCATCATAGTTTTTCCGTTCATGCATCCCCTCTCTATTGGCTGGCCCGCCGTCTGAACCGGCGGCGCCTGGTATTCCGCTCACGCCCAGGACCCGGGGCCATCAGCTCCGTTCGCTAACAGCCCGCGGTCTTTCTGAAGTACTTGGAGATGTTCTTGCCGTCGATCACCTCGTATTTGCAGCGGATTTCATCCCCCTCGACGATCCGGTGGTCCTTGAACTTGTCGAGGGTGAGATCGTCGTTGACGATGACCTCGACGGGATTGCCGGACTCATTGTCCTTGAGGGTCGCAGTGGCAGTCTTGGCGTCCTTGCCGCCGATCTCGATCCTGGTGATGACCCCGACAAACTTGATCTCTCCCGCCTGGGCGGTGGCGGTGAGGCTCAACAGTCCCACCGCCACCACCGCCACCAGCACCATCACGGAAAGCGCTTTTCTCATGTTCTTTCTCCTTGTGATGGGGCGACCGAACCCGGCCGCCCCTTTTGAGGGCAACGCCCTGTCCGTTAGAACTTGACCTCGAAGGTTCCGTAGATGTCGTAAGCCTTGGCAAGCGGAGTCAGCAGCATCATGTCGCTCGACTTGATGCTGGAGATCTTTTGCGGCGCACCGACCCAGTTGTTGCTTCCCGTGTACTCGAAGTCGTAGTACTGGTAGCCCAACCTGAAGAAGACCTTGGACAGGTAGGAGGAGACCGGCTTGAGGTTAAGTTCCTGGATCAGGTAGGTCTCGTACACGTTGCCGCGGGTGCCGAGCTTGGAGGTCCAGAGGTCGTCGGCCGCAGGGGTGAAGGTGATCCAGTTCTTGGAGCCGTGGTTGTATTCAAAGCCGAGCTTGGTCCTGGTAGGGGTGTAGTCGTAGCGGACCCCGACGTAGGCTGCCCAGCCGGTCTTGTCGGTCGGCGCTTCCGGTTGGAACGGGCTGCCGGTGAGCAGACCCTGGAAGCCGGCGTTGGCCGAGACGCTGTTGTTGGGATGGGTGATGCTCACCCCGGCGTCGCCGAAGAAATTGAGCTTGCCCGGGCCGACGTCCTTTATGGTGCTCAGGGCGCCGACGCCGTACCAGTCGATGGAGCCGAGGTTGACCGAGGGGGCGGTGTTGCCGAAGGCGGTGTTGGACATGGTCGGGAAGTCAAAGATGTTGAAGCCGCGGTCCCACTGCAGCCAGACCCGCAGCGGGTCGGTGTCGATCGGTATGATGGCCACCCCCAGCATGTCGGTGTCCTTGATGCTGTTGCCGGGGTTCTCGAAGCCGCTCTCGAAGCCGCGGCCGTAGCAGATCTTGGCGTAAGAGCCCGGCAGCGACTCGATGTCCGGCGCCCAGCCAAGCGTCATGCCGTCGAAGGCGTAGTCGACCAGCAGGGCCGGGGTCCCGCCGTTGCCGGGGCGCTCGTCATTGGTGCGCAGGTTGCTGGGTGCGCCCCCCGTGGAGGGGCGCCGCCCGACCGAAAACCAGACAGGCTGGTCCGCGATGTTGGACCAGGTGGCATAGGCGCGGTCGACGTCGAGCAGGCTGGTGGAGGGGACGTGTCCCAAAGTACCGTCAAAGACGCCGGTGCGGTCTGCGAAGAACGGGGTGGACCCGGAATTGGTGACGGCGGAGTCGTCCTGGGAGCCGAAGGTCTTGTAGGCGAGGAGGCGGATGTTGACGCTCACGTCCTTGGTCGCCTTGGCGTGGATGTTGAGGCCGAGCCGGTTGGTATAGAGGGTGTCGTTCTGCGGCTTGTAGGACGGCACCGTCTGGGCGAAACTCTGCAGTCCCCCCATCATCTGCTGGTTGTTGCGCAAGAAGGCCATGGCGCCCGCGTAGGTGGTGGTCTGTCTCATCTGGTTGGAGAATGCCTGGAACGCTGCCACCTGCGGGCCATAAAGGGTGGGGTTGCTTAAGAAGGCGGAGTTCATCTGGTTTTGGGCGTTGGCAAAGGTATTGTTGACGTCGGTGTATGCCTTGGTCTCGCCTCGCAGGCTGTCAATTCTGAAGCGGTAGTCGCCCCCTATGGTGAGCCACCTGCTGAGCGACTTCTCCTCGAGCCTGTCCACCTTCCGCGTCAGTTCCTCTACCTTTTTCTGCTGCGCCTGTTTTTCCTCCAGCATCCGCACCGCTTTGGTCAACTCATCGACCTGCTTCTGCAGTGCCTGGTCGTCCGCCATGGCCACGACCGGTGCTGCCAGCGCGAGGAGCAGCGTCCCCGACACAAGCCGTCCTACCCTTTTCCCATTCATCTCTCTGTCTCCTTTCGGTTAATTCCTGTGCCGACTTCCCGCCAGGTTTGCTTCCCATTCGGACCTGCGCAAACGGTCTCGATCACGTCGATTGGTATTCGGGCTGTTTACTGCCCTGGGAGGGAGATGAACGGCTTGGGGGCGAGTAGGAAGTAGGAAAACGCGAACAGGAAGATCAGGTGGGCGCCAGCTGCCGGAACACTCCGTTTTTTAATGTTCTCCTCTTGCATCTCGACAACTCGTTGCTTTGAATCTCCCCGTCATAACCTCTATTTCTCCCTGCCAGGGCAACGGCACCCACCGTTATTTTCATGAGCAGCCCACAAGGGAGCTATCTGCGACGAAAAGTGGTTCGGCCATAACACCGTGTCAACGCAGGGAAATTCGGCGAAATGACTGCTTGACTCGTTCTATATAAATATATATGTTTCTGGATGTAAAACGAATTTTTCTCATCCAGTTATGCGTGACCTGCATAGAAAGAGGAGTTTTAACAATATGGACTCATTAAACCTAAAGAGCCTGATTGAAGTGGTGAGGACGGGAAGTTTTTCCAAGGCAGCCGAGAACCTGTACGTTACGCAGTCCGCGATGTCGCGGCGGATCAAGTGCCTGGAGGAGGAGTATGGTTGCCCGCTGGTGGATCGCTGCGGCACGACTATCAAGGCGACCCCGGCCGGGAGACTGGTCATGGGAGAGGCAAGGAAGATCCTCAGCATCGAGGAGAGCCTGCTGCGGCGGCTGGATGAGATGGAGGAAGATCCGTCCATTGCCTTCGCCTGCACCCACCCGTTCGGGATCTCCCACCTCCCCAAGGTACTGCAGCGCTACATGACCAGGTATCGCCTGCTCAACAACTTCATGATCACCTTCGACATGCCTCACCGGGCGTTACAGGGGCTGCAGGACGGGATTTACGATCTGATAGTGATCGAGCATTGGGAGTTGCAGGACGTCTCGGACTTCGCGGCTGCCACGCTGCCGGAGGACGAGATGATCTTCGTGAGCTCGCCGCGGCTGGGGCTGGATGGCCCAGTGGTGAGGATCGACGACCTGCTCAGGCATCGCTTATACCGGAGACAGAAGGAGTGCTGTTCGTGGAGGTACCTGACCCTTAGCATGCAGCTGGCCGGGCGGGACGTGAGCGAATTCACCAACACCGTGGTGTACGACGATCTGCACGTGATAGTGGAGTCGCTGATTGCTGGCGACGGGATCGCGCTGATATCAAGGGATCTCGTTGAGAAGCTGGTCGCGGAAGGAAAGCTGTGCAGCCACCGGGTTGAAGGGTTCAATCATCGCCGGATGAGAACTCTCCTTATGAGACGTGACGTTCCGCTCAGTCCGGCTGCGGAATTCCTTGTCTCATCCGTTTTTGCGGCTTTCGACCAGGAGGTTCACGATCTAGAGGCGGTGTTTCACTAGAAAATCTTGTGGAGGTCATTCAGCAGGTGGGCTGGTAAAAGCAGGGGGGCGTGCAATGTAGTGAAAAGCGGGAGGAGGTCGGTGTTGCCTG